>NZ_JBLWIT010000023.1:0-62609 GCF_048381435.1 Rhodococcus mengyinensis
GGCTCTCTTGTCATGAATGTGGATGGGTTGCCGTGTGATACGGGAGGGTGAGGGTGACGGGTCCGCAGGCGAGCAGGATCAACGCGAGAGCATTCTCGGCGGTGTGGAATCCGTAGGCCCGGCGGATAATCAGCCTCACCTTGTTATTCAGTCCCTCATGGCGTCCGTTCGCGAGGCCTCGTTCGACCGCGGCGGTGATGCCGTCGAGGTGCTTTCGGATGGTGCGTCCGAGTTTGACGAACTGCGGGATCCGGCAGCGCTGCGCCCAGGCACACCATCGGGCGAGCATCTCGAGCACCACCTCGTCGTCGAGATCGCCGGCGAAGACCGCGCGCAACGCCTCCTTGAGTTCGTAGGCCCGGACCAGTGCGCCGCCCTGCCGTTTGAGCGCTTTCAGTGTCGAAGCCTGCTTGGCGGACAGGCTTTCGGGATTCTTCAAAAGCGCCCACCGCGCACCTCGATAGGTCTTGGCGATCTGCTTGTCCGAGAGACTGCGGGCGTGCTGCCACACCTGGCGACGCACGTCGTCGAGGGCGTCGGTGGCGAGTTTGACGACATGGAACGGGTCGAAACAGATCGTCGCCTGCGGGGCATGCTCACGCACCGCCTTGACGTAGGCCGGTCCGAGGTCCATCGACACCGCCTCGATCCGCTCCGCGGCCCCCGCGGGCAGGGTGTCGGTGAAGAAGGTGCCGAGCGCGGCGGCGTGCTTGCCCTCGGTGCCCCAAACGATCTTGCCGGTCTCGTGGTCGGACACCAGCGTCAGATACTTGTGGTGGCGGCGCCACGAAATCTCGTCCACCCCGATCTCGACCAGATTCGTGAATCGGTCGGGGTCGAGTTTGTCGGCGACGACCCGGCCGCAGATCGCGCCGACGGTGCGCCAGGTGACCCGGCAGAACACCGACACGGTGGACTTGTCGGTCTTGGTGGCCAGCCACACCGCCAGGTCCTCGAAGTCGCGAGTGAACCCGGATCCGGGTCGGGCGAAGTCCACCGCCTCGACCAGCACCCCGTGCTCGGGGCATCGCAGTCGCCGGCGGCGCATCGTGAGCACACAGACGCGTCCACCCAGGTCGAGGTGCCGCCACGATGAGTCCACCTCGCGGGTGTCGTAGCGATGAAGGGTTGAATAGTCGCAGTGCGGGCACCGCATCCGGCGGCGGTGGGGGCGCACCGCCACCCGCACCCGATCGTCGGCGATCTCGACGTCGCGGACGGTGGCCTGCGGTAGGCACAGCAGCCTGTTGAGTAGGGTTGAAGCGCGCACGGGTCATCTCCGATGGTGACGGATGTGTAGGAGCTTTCGACCCTACGGGCGGCCCGTGCGCCCACCCCCACACCACCTGCCCTTATCACATGCAGGGCCATCCACATTCATGGCAGAAGAGCCTTAATTCGAGCGGTCTTCTTCACCAGCGGATCGAGACTGCTCCCTTCGATGAACGCCAGCAGTTGCGCAGTGGTCGGCTCCGCCGACATCTCAGTTGCATCGTGTACCTCGGCCATTGCGGTGGCTGCAACACGTTTCGCAACATCGCCGTCTACGGCAGCCGTGCTTGCGTCAACCTCACCGGCGTTGCGAACTGCTGCAACGCTCGCCTCCACGCGATCCTCCGCCGCAACGAGCCAGTCGGCGTTGGCGGCCAGCGCCGTTAGGGCGCTGCCGGAAACGTGAGGCGCCGGTCGGCGAGAGTGGCGTGTAGCCGAGATCGACGCCGGCTGCAACGGCGCGAGCAGCTCGGAGCCCGGCCTGATGTGCGTGATAGGCGTTGCCAACCACACTGATGACCACGACCACGACTGCAAGGGACAGGAAGAACTTCTTCCCAGCCGCACCACCGTTGATCTTGCTCAGTGCAACGACCGAAATCGTGGCACCGAGGATTGCGCCGTCGACGATGGCCGGGAAGATTCACGCAAGCGAGTGTGGAATGCCGGCCTGTTGCGCAAGGTCTCGTTGCACCGAGAATGACAGCACGAACGCACCGGTGGTGATTCCCACCGCAATGGTGATCGCAATGAGCAATGCGGCGGTCAGTGCGTAGAGCTGAATTCGTGCGGCCCGGAGGTTGAGGTCTCGCATGTTCGGATAGTCCTTTCCGTTTCCGGGTTGGTCGTTTTGCGCGGGTATGTCGCGCCGACTGCTCTCGGATGGGCTATTACGAGGGCGTGCACGGGGCACCGCGATTCACGCAATTGCCTTGCCGCGCAGTACGGGGCGCAGCAGGAAGTCTTGCGTTCACAGCCGCTACTGGCGGTGCATTGCGCATCTGCAGGTTCGGAAGTTGCAGGTTGCGGCAACGCGGCGCTCGCAGTTGCCGCCAAGCGGTGTTCGTGTCTGCGGCGTTGCGCCCAGTGCGGCCGGTCGTTGCTCGCTCGGTTCGAACGCCGATGCACACCTCTTGCGCCCGGTTGACGTGCCGCAATGTGTCTCGTGCACCATCCGGTCGCGGCATCATCCTGTTTCCTGCCTCGGCCGGATCCCGGGAACACAGTTCATCGGGGTTCGGCCTTTCGCGGGTTGCGGGACCGGCGGTGGCGGTTGCGCAACGGGTGGTCGCGCTCGGCATGTGTGGGCTCACATCGGCGGGTTCGGAGGTGTTGAGCGCAAAAGGTTGCGCTTCGTTGCCCGCGTGGTGTGCCGTCGTGCGCAGTGCAGCGGGAACGCTTCGACAGTGGCTGCATGCGTTGCGGCAGGATTGCACCTCGGTGCAACGCGAGACGCACGTGGAGAGAGTCATTGCAACGGCCGTCAGTGAGGTGCGCAGTGGGGCTGACGTCCGCAGTTGCGGCGAGGGGGTTGCATCCGGCGTGGATGGGCAATGTCGGGTGTCGGTGCTCACGCGATCACGTCGATCAGCCAGCGTCCGTCGATGTGGGTGGTGGTGATTGTCTGGGTGAATTGCGTGGCAGGTTCGCCGGGTCGCATCTCAGTCAGGACCACCGTGTAGTGGTGGTTAATGGTTTCGATTGTGCGGAGGCAGTAGTTGGTGCCGTTTGGGACGGTGTCGATGCCTGCTTGGATCTTGTCGGCTGTCGGGAGCGGTGATCCTGGTGCAGTGAGGGCGTGTGCGGCGTGGCCGGATCGGAGCACGTAGTAGGCGTGTTCGAACGCGGCGATGACTCCGGTTCCGGTTTTCTGGTCGCCGCGGTCGCTGTGGCACTGGTTCGCGTCACCGCCAGGGGCGACTGAGAGGCTTTGTACGGGATCGGAGTTCGCTGCCGTTGCGGTTGTACCCGTTTCGAGTTGTTGGGTTGCCTCTGGGGCGGCTGGAGTGGTGTTTTCGGGCTCGTCGATCCGGAGCGCGGTCCAGCCGACAGTGCCCGCGAAGGCGAGGAACATCACGGCGCCGATGGCGGTCTTGGCGCCAACTCGGCGCTGCCCTGCCTTCTCCAATTTCGGCTGTGGAGGTTGTTCGGTCGGTGCGTTCGTGGCGGCGGGCCCGCCGGGCGACGCGGTGGTGGCGCGTCGGCCCGACGGGGTCGTGGCAGTGGGTGCTGGTCCGAGGGTGTCGATCACTGCCGGATGCCGGGTCGCTTTCCGCGATCGGCTGTTCGGCCTGTATTTCCTCACCTGCGGCCCCTTTCCGTGGTCAGCGTGCTGCGGTTTCGATGGTCGACACGAGTGCGCCGATCTCTGCGGGCATCGCGGAGCGAAGATCGGCGGCGGCCTGGAGCAGTTGGTGACCGCCGGGCTGTTCGGCCACCCATGCCGCAGTCTGTGCGCCGGCGTCGACCGCCTGATCGATCGACGGTTGCCCGATGGCTTCGGCCGCGGTTTGAGCGGTGTCGTCGGCCCAGTCGATCGCGGCGGAGCCGGTAGTTGTCGTGGTGGCAGCGTCGACGGCCTGCGCTGCCGCAGGGGTGACCTGCTCGACGAACTGGGCGGCGGGCTGCAGATCGACGACCGGCACGGGTTGGGGAGCCGGTACGGGGGCAGGTTCGGGTGCCTCGCCGAGGTTCTCGCCCGCCCCGTAGGCGGCGCCCGCGAGTGCACCGCCGGCCGCGGAGAGCGCCCCGACGGTGACGGCTGCGGGTGCGCCCAGTGCGACGCCGCCGATGATCGCGCCGGTCCCGGCGCCCGGGCCGGCGAGGACAGGTCCGCCGATCGCGGTGCCGGCGGCGAGGCCGATCAGTGCGCCGCCGGCGGCTCCGACGGCACCGGTAGTGACACCGGCTGCGGTCGCGCCGGCCACACCGGCGGTGACGGCACCTGCTGTGGCGGCGGCGGCCATGCGGTCCGAGCGGGTCGTGGGGACTCCGAGGGAGTTGAAGAATGTCGCGCCCTGAGCTTCGAGGATGGCGCTGGTGTTGTTAAGTCTGTCGGCCTCGGTCTTGGGCAGCCAGTCCGGGCGGGGTCCGGTCAGGTAGCCGAAGCGGTAGGTGTCTTTGGGGGCTTGGATCGGTGCGACCGGAACGCTGTGTCCCGGAGCGCTCTCGGGTGTCTGCTCGGGCTCGGGAACCTGCTGCTCCCCTGCCGGCGAGGGGGCGTCGTCGGTGTAGGTGGGTTCGGTGTATGTGGGGACGTGGCGGGTGGGCACGTTCTGGTACTCGGTTGGGATCGGGATGTAGGTGTCCCAGTCGGAGGTGGTGCCAGCGTCTTCGGCGCTCGCTTGCTGGGTCTCGGGTGGCTCCGGGGCGGGGGTGGTGACGCCGGCCTGGCCGCCTTCGCCGGTGATGCCGGCTTGATTGTTGCTGTCGGTGATGCCGGCCTGTCCCGGTTCTGCTGCCGCGTTCGGGGCGAGGGTGATTCCTGCCGCGATGCACGCGGCCACGAGGGCCGCGGTGGTGCTCTGCCGGACGGCCTGGCGGTGGCGTCCGTGGTTGTGTGCACGGTTCGTGGTGTGGGTGTGTGGGGTGGCCACGGTGCTGCCTTTCGTGTGTGGGTGTATGCGGTGTCGGTAAGCGAACGGTGGGGACTGCCTGAGGAACTCCCTGGTCATTCGGGTTTGGTGATCAGGTCGACGATGGTCGCTGCGATCACGGTCAAGGAGTCGGTGGTGGTGTGCCGCAGGTGGCTGGGGAGAATGCGTTCCCCTCCGGCGAACAGCGGCTCGTAGGGCATGCGGAGTACCTGCACTCCCAGGGCTATGAATGCGTCAACGGCGTCGGATTCGACCATCGGGGTGTCCCCGGGGCCGTCGGTGATGATGACCACGGTCCGGTCGAGGCGGCCGGGGTGTGCGGCGGCGAGGTCGAGGAGCATGCGGTGGGCTGCGGTGGCGGCATCGCGGCGCAGGGGCACGGGGACGACGAGGGCGTCGGCCTGCGAGACGGCCCACTGCCAGCTGCCGGCGAGGGGGTTGTTCCCGGTGTCGGCGACCAGGATCTCGCGGTGGCGGGCGAGGATCGTGGCCAGTGCCGCGGCATCGTCACCGCCTAGACCCGCGTGCTGTGCTGCGGTGAGGTCCTTGTGGCCGGCGATAATGTCCTCGCCGGAGGGTTGGCGGGTCAGATGCCGGCCGAGCACCGAGCGCCGCAGGTGCCCGGGGTCGGCCTGGGCGGCGGCGAGGAGCCCGAAGATGTTCTGCCCTTCTGCGGGTGGGACACAGACCCGGTCGGCGAGGCTGCCGCCGCTCTCGGCGAGATCTGCGCAGACCACGGTGGCACCGCCGCGGTGCGTGGCCAGTGTCTGCGCGAGGCCCACGGCGATCGGGGTGTTGCCGACCCCGCCTTTGATGTTGGCCACCGTGATCGTGGAGAAGTCGGGGATGGGGCCGGTGATCGTCGCGGCCGCGGCGCGGAGCCGCATCTCGGCCGAGGATGGTTTCGGGGACAGGCCCAGGCCCAGGACGGCGTTGAGTCGTCCCCGCATGCCGGTGCGTGCCGGTTCCGTTGCTCCCGGGACGATTCCGGGTGCGGCCAGGACCGATACCTTCTGGCGCCGAGCGGCGGGTGCGGGGTGTGGCGCGCTTTCCTGGCCGGCGCCGTCGGGTGCCGGGTGGCCGGTGTGGCCGGTGTGTCCGGTGTGGCCGGTGTGGCCGAGTGGATCGAGCGTGATGCTGACCGGTTCCGCCGCGACAGCGTCGGGGTTGGATGGATCCTCACCCTGGTCGGCGGTGGTCGGGATGGGCCCGGTGGGGGTGGACCGGGACGCGGTTCCGTCGGGTGAGACGGTGACCTGGGTGCGGCGGCCAGCCCGGTGGACTGCGACCTCGACGGGTGCCCCGGCATCGGCGGCACGTTGCTGGCTGTATTCGTAGATGCTGTCTTGGATCGTCTTGCCCGCGGTCGCGACCAGCTCGTCGCCGGTGCCGGTGACCCGCGCAGCGTTGTCGGAGACGATCTCGACGGTGAACTCGTGCATGCGGGTCACCCGCCGAATGCGCTGACGGACGAGAGTTCCGTGTCCATGTCGGCAACTGTCTTTTCGGCCTTGGTGAGCGAGTCGAGTGCGTCGGTGCGTGCCTTGCCGTCGGGGAGGGCGTCGATGATCTGGCGTCGCATCGCTACGGCGGCCTTGATTTCCTCGAGCCGCCCGGAGGTAAGTTCCTGCTCCTCGGTGAGCTTCGCCAGCCATGTCGGGACGACCGCCTTGAGGACCCGGCGCAGTTCGGCGATGACGGGGTCGTTGGCGCCCTTGGCCGCGAACGGTTCGCGCAGCACCGTGACGTCGTCGGTGGTGGGGGTGATCGACTGGGAGATGCGGCGGCTCATGGGTCGGTGTCCTTTCGATGGGTTGGTGCGGCGATGTGAGGGGGCAAGGGGTGAAGGATGCCCGGGTTCCTTCTGCGGTCAGGGGTCGGGCGCTCACGCGGTGGTGTGGACGGTGTCGGGTTCGGGCAGCATCACGACCTCGGTGGCGTCGAAGTGGACGGTGGTTTTCACCCGTCCGCCAGTGTTGATCGACAGGACGGTTTCGAGGACGTCGCCGGTGTCCTTGTCCCGCGCGATCGTGACCGTGTCGACGGTGACGGGTACTTGGTCGCCGTTGTGGTCGTCGAGCAGGATGACCATTCCCTCGGTGACCGCCGCGGCCGGGATGGCGTCGGCGAAATCGTCGACGCCCACCGTGTCGTGGTCGGTGGCGATGTCGGTGAGGATGGACGGTTCCGGGGCGTCGCCGTACTCGCGGGCTCGCCTGGCCAAGGCGCGTTCGGATTCGACGAATTCCCGCAGCTCCGTGGAGAAGAACTCGAACGTGGGTGACTCGGTCGGAGTCAGGCCGTGCACGATCGCCTTCTCCTGCTTGGAGAGTTGGTTCCATTTGTTCGGGTGCGGATCGACATTCGGCGTCCACCACATCTGCGCATCCACCGGGGACCCGTCAAGGGCGGTGACCACCCCGCGGCCGGGGATGGAGGTGTCAACTTCGCGGCCGACGTGGGCATCGCCCCACATCATCAACGCGCCGTCCTGGGACAGGTTGCCGAGCGAGATCCGGGTGCCGAAGTTGTCGCGGGCATTGCCCGAGCTCGACCCGAACAAGGAGGCGTCCGGGCGTTGCACCCCGAGCAGCAAGCGGATGCCGGCCGAGCGGGCCAGGACAGCGAGGTCGGCCCACGCTCCCAGCGGGTCGAGTTGCTTGATCTGCGCGCGGATCTCTTCGTCCTCGTCCTTGGCCAGTCGCTGCCATTTGCCGGAGAGGATGAAGAACTCGTCGAGGACGGCGATCAGCAACGGCAGTTGCGAGGGTTCGATCTTCTTCACGTGCACGTAGTGGTTGCGGGCCATCATTTCCGCGTGCAGGGCGCGAACGAGCATCGCGGAACGGACGGCGTCGTAGACGATGGCCGCGCATCCGGGGTAGCCCTCAAGACCGTCGAGTTCGATCATCTTCGGGTCGACCCCGAGGAAGGGGATTCCGCGGCGTGAGGCCTCGGTGAGCAGGGTGCGGATGACTGAGGTCTTGCCGCCGCCGGTGGGGCCGACGATCAGGCAGTGCGGTTTGTTCGATTTGGTCGAGACATCCCAGTACAGGCTCAGGTTCGCTGCGCCGGTGGCGTAGGGCAGGTGGCGGAGGTTCTCGTCGACCAAGGCGAGGGGGTGGTCGACGCGGGTGGGCAACGGCGCCCGCAGGTACATCACCAGGTATCCCTCGGAGGGTGTCCACTCGGTGGCCCAGGTGCGGCCGGATTCGTGGTGGCCGGCGAGCGCGGCGAGGGCTTCGTCGACCTTGGTCTGGAAGCCGCGGGCGCCGCTGTTCAGCGAGGGGGTGAAGGTGATCTTGTAGCCGATCTCGATTCCGTCGTCGTCGCAGGAGTCGACGGTGACGGCGGGTTCTTTGAAGATGGTGCCGGCGGACAACGCGGTTTGTAGGGCCTTGTGGCGGGGTGATCGGGTGTCGGGTTCGATCGGTGTGCGGGTGATCAGGATCAGGTCGCGGTGCGCGTGGTGGCGGACGGTGTAGGTGTGCGTGCCGGTGCGGCCAGCTGCTCCTCGGACGGCTGTGGTGAATTCGTCCATCTCCTTGGGGCGGACGATCGCACCCCGCGGGAGTCGGATCTTTGCGCTGCGCAGTGCACCGATTCCTGGTGGGAACGGAACGGTCACCTTGATTGGCAGGTGCCGGGTCGTCTGCCGTAGCTGCGCTTCGAGCGCCAGGCTCTGTCGGTGGCCGCGCCATCGGAGAATGTCGACCGCGATCCACGCGGCGGCGAGGACGGCGAGCGGCCAGCGATAGCTGTGGAGCGTGGTGATGAGCTGGCCGGCCTGGTCGACCGCGTCCGTGAGCGCGGTGTCGGCGAGCTGGGGTGCGTAGAACGCGAGGGCTGCGGAGGCGACCGCGACTGGGGCGAGGGTTCGGTACGCGCCGACGGTGGGCTCGGGTGCCGACTGACTGCTAGGCCGATTGCGGGCGCCGGGGGCGGGGCCGAACAGTTCGATCAGGATGTCCTTGAGCGGATCCCGCTGCGCCATCGCTTCTCCCCTTTCCTGCTTGTTGATGCCCGCGTCGGATGCGGTCGGGTGTGATGGATGCGCACACTGGCAGATTCGGGTGATCTCACTCAACGTGATCTGTGGATAACTTCGCTCGGACGCTGCTCACGACCTGTGCGTGGCAGTGCGCCGATGCGGGCGCGGTGTCACGGCCGAATGGTGCAGGTGCGCATGCTCATATCCACCGGATCGCGTGTGTCAACGGTGCGGCGACGGCTGCGCTCGGTCGACTTCCGCAACGAATAGCGACGTGGACGAGGCGGGCGCACAGCGTTCTCGTCAGCCTCGGTGACATCAGGCCACATACGTTTGCGAGAGTTGCGTTCAGACGGCTGCGCGAGTCGGTAGTCGACCAACCTCAGAATGGCTTCGCGGGCGCTTGAGGGACGTACTGAGGCGCGCGTGCACGTGCGCGACCGAGCGATCCCGACACCGGGCGATCCGGCGGACATCACACGCGATTTCACCCGCTCCTCGGGAGCGATCGGCGACCGCCCTCGGGCGTGTCACTGCGGCGCTGCACGGAGCGGTCCGCCGAGCGCTCGCCATAGCGCGTGAACAGCACGCTTTGAAATTGGTTGGCGCGGATCATTTTTCCCAGGTACACTCCCCTAGGCCCGAAGGGCCGGGGAGTGACCCCCGAAGGGCACGGCGTTTTCAGCCGCTTTTCGATGCGCGCCGACGCATCGCCGAAATCCGCCCTCTCCGAAGTCGCCCCGATGACGCGGGCGGTGGCACGGTGTGAATGCTCTGCCGTCTCGGGCGTATCCTGACCCCTCTCTCGCGCCCGGTTCGCGATGCTCAACTGCGTCTGCTGTGCGACACGGTGAAGGGTCCGATGTTCGATCGGTCGTGGTGCCGTGCCCGAACACGGGCTGCCTGACACTCGTCCGGTCCCAGCCGACTCCAGCTGGATTGCAGGGTGATCCGTTGCTGTTGAGCCAGTTTCGGAGCGCGTGATGCGCGGACGTCATGTGCATGATACCGAGCGGAGAGCAGCGCCGGGCGACCCACACGCAGCGGCCCAATCTCTTTCCGGTTACCGCCCTGCTCGTTTCGTGCCCGGCCATCGACTCACCCGGCACCGACCCGACGCGCGTCTAATCGAAAAGTTATCCACAGGTCACGTTGATTCTCACGGTGCATCTCTTCTACGTTTCCGCACAACCACGTTCGCCCATGTCAGCTACGCACCTGTTGGAGAGGCACAATGTCCGCACTCGCTTCCACCGTCGTCGACCTCGCGAACGCGGCTTACCCCGCACCCGATGTCACGACCGTTGCCCAGCAAACGGAAGTCAGCACCGGAGGTCTCAGGACGTGGATCGAGGACAACATCGTCTTCACCATCCTGGTCGTCATTGCCTGCGTCATCCTGACCGGTGGCCTGCGCGGGAACCTGTCGAAAGTGTTCACCGTCGGCGGGTTGACGTTGGTAGGTCTTGCATACCTCGGTATCGCCACCTCCGAATCCGCAGCCAACGGCCTCGGAAGCTGGACTCTCGGTCTCTTCGGCATCAACGTCTGACTCCGTGACCGTTTGTGCGCGACCAAAGAGGAGCGCTACGTGATCAACAACGATGACCTGCTGTACCGGGTGGACCGGCACTATCTCGGACCGACTGGATACACGTTCCCGGTGCGGATCCGCTACACCGCACTGGCGGTCGGCGTCCTGGTCTTCATCGCGGTGTTCCTGATCGCCCGCGCCATCCTGCACCTGCCGCTCGGGTTCCGGCCGCTGATGCTGATGCTCCTGGTGACCGTGTTCGTCACCCACCACATCGCCAAGTACGTCACCCCGGATCGACCCCTGCGGTCGGTGCTCCGGGCGGCCTTCAACGATCTCAACGCACCACGGCCTCCGAAGGCAGGGGAGACGGTGTTCGTCACCCTCCCCGACCGGCTGACCGCTGGCACCCGACCCGACACTGACCGCATCGACGGTGAGGACGCAGACCGATGACCACGTACGACAACGACATCGCATCACTGTTCGACCCTCAGCTTGAGGACCCGGTGCCGGTGATCCCGCCGGGAGCGTTGCCGCCGTCGTGGGCTGCGGGGCGGCAGAGCGCGTCCCCGCAACCGGGTCCCCGAGCGTGGTCGGAAGTGGAGTTCCCTCCGCACCCGGTGGCCGAGGTGTCCGAGGAGGTTGACGACCGGGAAAGAGGCCCGGCCACTCTGGCCGAGGACACCCGTACGCGGGAGCGTCCCCGCAAGGGCTCCAAGCGTCGACGAAAGACCCCAGCCGACCGGGAGAAGGCGGCGGCGAAGAAGCGTGCCGATCGTGCCCGGAAGTCGGTGCGGCTGCAGCTGACCGGAACCTCCGGACACATCACCCGCACCTCACGCACGTCGACGGCATGGTTCGTGCAGAAGCAGGGTCCGTGGAACTTCCGCACCACCGGTAAGCAGCGCCGCTTCATCCGGGACGAGGCGATGGTGCTGACCAACCTGCAGCAGGCCGGTGTCCAGCGGCTGCACCGACGGTTGGTGCGCACGCCATTCCCGGTCGAGCAGTGGGCCAGGGACCATGATCAGTGGGCCGCCCCGATCGACGACGTCCCCGGTGCCCTGTCGTGGGCGGAGTATCTGCGCGGCCAGCAGCACGCGATGCTGTGGTCGAATGCCACGATCAAGGGCCGCTACTGGGGAATCGAGCTGCCGCAGCGCTCGGTGCTCGGGATCGGGCTCGATTACCTCGCCCACACCCTGGGCTACGTGGCGAGCTGGCCGCTCCTCGGCGCGCTCTCGTCGCTGATCACCGGGTGGGCCGACGACGCGTTCGCGCGCGAGGAGGCAGCGCTCGCCGAGCATCTCGCCGAACTCGAACGGATCATGGCCGGCCGCGGAGTCAACGCCGCACCCGCCGCGCCGGCGGCGATCGACTACCTGCTACGGCGATCGGCAACCATCGGTCTGCCGCTTGCAGCGGGGGGTGCAGTGGCTGGCGGCGGCGACTGGGGAGAGGGTGATGTCGCCGCCCTCGAAGACCTCACCGACCTGTCACTGACACCCGGGGATGGCTACACCACCGTCTCCGGCGTGGTCGAGGGCCGGCGTTACACCGGTGCCGTCATCATCCTGACGGTCGGGCGCATGGCTCCGCTGCCGATTCCGGAACGGATGCTGCCCTGGCAGGTCATCGGCGACCCCTCCGGGGAGGCGCTGGAATGGTCGGATCGGATCGAACTGCACGACAAGGCGAAAACCATCCGCACCATGCGCTCGCTGACGGGAAGGATCGAGCATCAGTTCGACCACTACACCGTCGAACACGATCAGTCACCGCCGAAGGAGCTGGCCGAGCAGCATGCCCGCGTCCAGGACGTCATCTCCGACGTCGGGGAAGACCACTCCGGTCTCTCCGCGCGCACCTCCGGTTGGTACCGAGTCGCCGTCGTCGGGGCGACCCCGAACGAGGCCCGCAAGAAGGTGGCAGGCCTGCGGGAGATGTACAAGCCGCACATCGCCCTCGAGCAGGAGCACGGACAGTTCCAGCTGCTGCGCGAATTCATCCCCGGCCAGCCGCTCGCCAACATCGCCAACAAGCGGCACATGGACGTCGAAGCCGTCGCCGCTGGCATGGCCACCGCCGGCGACCGGATCGGTGATCGCCGCGGAGTGGTACTCGGGGAGACCTCGTCAATCGCACCGCGCCCCGTAGTTTGGGACCTGTTCGCCGCGCATGAGATCAAGCACAAATCCGGTCTGACCCCCATCGTCGCGGCCCCCGGGTCGGGCAAGACATTCCTGGCCGGAATGATCGTCTACCAAGCGGTCCGCGCCGGAGCCTACGGAGTCGTTCTCGACCCCTCCGGACCTTTGAAGGAACTGGCGAATCTGCCCGAATTCCGGGACATCGCCCGAGTCTACGCACTCACCGGCCGCGACTCACGCCCCGGGGCGCTCAACCCGTACCGCGTGATCATCGACCCGCGGCGCGATGACCCTGAGTACGACACCGGCCACGCGGACTTCGCGCGGGCCTCGGACCCGTTCGCGGCGGCGCAGGCGAAGTACGACGCGGACATGCGCGCCGCGGCCGCCGAGCGGGTCGAGGTCGCGGTGTCGGTGCTGAAGATGATGCTCACCGAGCGGCACCTGCATCTTGACCACACCGAATCGGTGCTGCACCTGGCCGCCAACCGGGTCGGCGGGGATCGCGATCACAATCTGGGTGAGGTGCTCGCCGCCATCCAGGCGATCGGTGAGACCGATCCCGATCAGGCTGTGCGTACCTGCGCCAGTGGCGTGTATCAGCAGCTGGAGTTGATGTCCCGGCTCGCCGAGGCCCGGGTGCTCTTCCCCGAGGCTGGCACGGTCGGCGGCGGTGTCGACGACTTCGATACTGACATCCGGCTCACCATTCTCACGATGCCCGGCCTGCAGCTGCCGCCCTCGGGGGTTCCCTCCTCACATTGGACCCCGCAGCAGCGGATGACCGCGCCGCTGATGCACATAGCCGCGTGGCTGGCGAACCGGCTCGTCTACGAAAAGCCGAGGCATGTGCGCAAGGTGCTGTTCCTCGACGAGAACAAGTACCTCGAATCCACCGGTGCCGGCCGCACCCTGAACCTGCGGATCGCCCGCGACTCCCGCAAGTTCAAGGTCCGTGCCCTGGTGTGCTCGCAGCTGCCCGACGACTTCCTCGGCCTGGACGGCACCGACGACAAGACTGCCCTGACCTACGAGGTGTTCGTCGGCGATGTGGGCGGTGACCCGCATGCCATCGACGGAGCCCTCAAGCTGCTCAAACTCCCTTCCGGGCAGGGTTTCGAGCAGTTCCTCGCCGAACTCGGCAGCGGCGGTGAGGACACCCTCGACGAGGACACCGACACCTCCTTCCAGGACCAGGCTCGCCGCTGGATGGTCCGGATGGCCGACGACGTCGAGTTGGTTCGGTCGAGCTGGGTCCACTTCGTGCACCTGTCTCACGTGTTCGACGCATTGGACTCGAGTACCGCGAAGAACGTCCTCGGAGGTGCCGCATGAACTCTCAGCGGTCCCCCAGCCCTCCGATGATCTCTAATTGGCGGTTGGCTGGGCGGCTGGGGCGGCTTCTGGCCGTCTTGGCGCTGGTGCTAGCCCCATTGCTGGTCGGCCCGAACTCCCCCGCGGCGGTGGCCAGCGGTTTCGCGTGCGATGAGGTCCCGGTCCCGGAGTTCCCGAAGGGGGCGTTCCCTGCTGTTTTCGACGCGACCAGCACGGACCGCCCCGGCAACGGGGGCACCGGATACACGGACTACGGGTGGGCCGGCCTGCAGTGGTACACCTACGATCTCGGCTGCGGCGCGGACCTGGTCCGCGCCCCGGGAGCGGTGACCGACACCAATTGGGGCAACATCTTCCTGGGGGTCGGCAAATCCCTGGCCGCGGCCGCATTCTGGCTCGACGACCAAACCAAGACCGGTCAGGCCGCCGCCGATGCCGGAGTCGCGCCCGCGATGGAACAATTCGACGAGGTCGTGTCCTCGATCTCGAACGGCATGCTCGGCGTTTACGGTCTCTGGCTCGGCATCGCGCTGACCGCGGCCGCCGCGATCGTGCTCTGGCACGCCCTCACATCGAACGCAGCCGGCGTGACAAAATCCCTCGCGGTCGGTGGCGCGGCCCTCGCCCTCGGCGCGCTGCTGATCGGCGCACCCCAGCAGGCGATCCGGTTCGCCGACGACACCTTCGGGTCCGTGATCACCGACACACAGAACGAGATGCTCTCGGTCTCCGGCGGCGGGAAAGGACCTCGGGACGTGCTGCTCGACGACATCTTCCTCGACGATTGGAGAAAAGGCTGGTTCGGCCCGAACTATGACGACGAGGAGAACAAGCTCGGTCCCAAGCTGCGCGATGCGCTCGCGTTCTCCTACGAGGAACAGCAGCAGATCGAGAATGCATCGGACTCCGGTGTCGAGAAAGCCCTGAAGGCCAAGAAGGAGAAAGCCTTTCGCGAGGACATCGTCCAGCCACTCAGTGACGACTACGGGCTGTCCTACTACACCTTCCAAGGCAAGGACTCCGGCCGCCTCGCCATCGGCTTCATGGCGATGGCCAAAGTCGGCATGCCGTCCATACTGTGGATCGGCGCATCAGTGCTGAAGCTGATTGCGCTGCTCGCCATTCGCCTGGCCATCTTGTTCGCCCCGATCTGGGTACCGCTGGCCGCCGCACACTCAGGAACGTTGATGCGGGTGTGCCGGATGATCGCCAGCGCCTACATGTGGGGAGTCGCCGGCGCGGTCATCGTCGCGCTCTATCTGATGGCCCTGGTGAAGCTATATGTCGCCGACAACGGGCAGATCGACGGATCGTGGCGGTTGTGGTTCATGGTCATCTTGACCCTGGTTTGCTGGTTCATCATGCGGCCGTTCAAACGGGTCTCGCAGACCTTCACCCAGAACCGCGCCGGCGCCCTCAACCGCAAGGCACGGCACGCGCAGTCCTCGGTGAAGCAGAAGTTCTTCAAGGGCGCCAGCGCGGTCGTCGGCGGCCCGGCCGGCGCGGTGGTCGAAGAAGGTGTCTCGTCGCTACGCAAGGAGACCAAGGACGGCGGCACCAACGAGAACGACTCGGACAACACCTCCACCGCCCCGGCCCGTCCAGAGGGGCGCGAGCTCAACCAGCGGCGACGGCACGAGGCCGATCAAGGACGAATCGATGCCCGCAAGAAGATGGACCGCCCGCAGCAGCTGACGGACCCACGCACGGATTCCCAGAGCCAGAGCCACGCCGGGACGGACACCAAGGGTGAGGACGACGGGCAGGACAACAGCCAGAGCCATACCCACGGTGGCCGCGGCCGCAGCGCAGTCCTGAACGCGCTCGGTGCCGGTGGTGGAGCCAGCCGTTCGGATGGCGGAACAAGCCGCGGGGACGCTCCGAGGGTCAGTGAGACCTGGGACGGCGGCGCGGATTCGGCGATCGCCCCGACGAAAGTCTTCACTCCGGCGGCCCCCAGCGGTGTCTCGAGCGAGACGGTCCCCTCCATGTTCGTGCCAAGCATTATTGGCACCCCTCCGCGGTCGACTACCCGCCTGTACGAGCCGTCCCTCACTCCCGAGGTGCGCACGCACCCGAGCGAGAGTTTCACCTGATGGCCCGCCCCGCGGGTAACCCGGTCCTCGCCCCGATCCGCCGGTGGGTGCTGTACTCACGCACCCACCTCGCGATCAGCGTGATCGCCGTCTTCGGTGTCCTGTTCGTTGCCGGCGCCGTGTTCGGGGAATCCCCCACGACTGCGCACACACCGAACGCCCCGTCGGCGGCCGGTGCCCGGACGGCGGCCGCTGCACCAGCGGACGAGGTCACCTACGACCTCGCCGAGGTGACCGAGTCGGCCATCGCGGGCAAGACCGCGGCCGCGGTCGGGAAGAGTGCGCCGGCCACGGCGATGGCCTACGCGCATGCCTATGTCGACGTCTCGCAGTCCAATACCGAGTGGCGAACCAAGCTCGGCCGGTACACCACCGACAGGCCCGGTGAGACGATCGTCGCCGCACGTCCACAGGTGCCCGTCGCAATCACCGGGTCCACGACCAGTGCAATTGTCACCGGTACGGGCGGCGAGCGGCGCGCCGAGGTCGCCATCCCCACCCAGGCCGGCGAACTGCGTGTGACCGTGCAGGTCACCGAGTCTCCGAACGGGGCGAAGTGGCTGGTCCAGAATCCCTTTCCCACCCTCGATCGTGACGAGGTCAGCAAACTCGGCACCGCACCGTCCCTGGCAGGTGGCGCCGCGGCGCCTTCGAGACAGCCGGAACCGTCGACGTCGGCCACTGCGGCTGACACCTCGGCGACCGACGCCACCGCGACGACGACGTCCGCAACCGTTCCGACGCCGTCCTCCGATCCCGCACCCTCACCTGTTCCCGTGCCGGGACCTATCCCGATCCCCGAACTCGACACCCCGATCCCGGGGGCCCTGTGACACTGCGCCGGCGCGGGACCGCACTGTTCCTCGCGGCCGCGGCCACCGCAGTACTCGGCACAACGGCGTGCGCCCCTCAGCCGGTCATCCCCCACGATCGATGCGAGACAACCTCCCCCGATAGCGATCCGGGCACGCCCGCCGGTGGCCAGTTGCGCGCCTCCGGACCGATCACTGCACCGACGAGGGCCGGGACCACCGCATTCACGTCCGGCTTCGGGCCACGGTGGGGTACCGAACACCAGGGCGTCGACTTCGCCGGCCCCATCGGCACCCCGATCTATGCAGCCCTCGACGGCCTCGTCGTCCGTTCCGGCACCGCCACCGGATTCGGACACTGGATCGTCATCGACTCCCTCATCGGCGACACACCGGTCTCCACCGTCTACGGACATATGTTCACCGACGGGCTAATCGCCCGCGAAGGCCAACAGGTCAGGGCCGGTGACCACATCGCCACCATCGGCGACGACGGCCAAAGCACCGGCGCCCACCTGCATTTCGAGTACTGGGAAGGCGGCCGTTTCCAAGGCGGCACCGCCGTGGACCCGATGATCAAACTGGGCAGCACGGCCTCACCTCCTGGCGCGCCGGAAGGCGCAGACGTGCGGCTGGCCTCCTTGTCGTCGCCGATCAACTGCGCGGGCTTCGGGACCGTCGGCGGCGGTGAGCTGGCCGCCGGCTCGGTGCCGGCCGAATTCGATCCGTGGATCCGCAAGGCCGGCAGCATCTGCCCCGGCATTCGGCCCCCGGTCCTGTCCTCGCAGCTCCACGCCGAGAATCAGTTCAGCAACGGCCCCAACGCCCCCACCTCCCCCTCCGGTGCTCTCGGACCTGCACAGTTCATGCCCGGAACCTGGGCGACCTGGGGCAGGGACTACGACGGCGATGGCAAGGTCGACCCCAATTCGATCGGCGACGCCGTCATGGCTCAGGGGCATTTCATGTGCGCGCTCAACAACCAGGTCAACGCCGCGCTCAAGGTCGGCACCGTCATGGGAGACCCGGTCGAGCTGTCACTGGCCGCGTACAACGCAGGCTTCGGTGCGGTGCAGGCTCACCACGGCATCCCCCCATACGCCGAGACCCAGAACTACGTCGCAAAGATCATCCTTGGCCAGGCCAAGTACACCTCCCTGAGTTCCACCGGCCGCCTGGTCCCGAACGGATCGAAAGACGGCGGACAGGTCGTCGCGGCCGCCCGGCAGTACCTCGGCACCCCGTATGTCTGGGGTGGAGGTAGCACCGGCGGACCGTCCGGCGGGGGCTTCGATTGTTCCGGTCTGACCAGCTACGCCATCTTCACCGGCAGCGGGGGCAAGGTCACACTGCCACGCACTTCGGAGCAGCAGTGGACCGTTGGCACGGAGATTCCCATCGATCAGGCCCAACCGGGTGATCTCGTGTTCGGATCCTGGGCCGGGTCTGGGCCGGGTCACGTCGGCATCGCTCTTGGTGGCGGACGCATGATCCACGCCCCGACCACCGGCGACGTCGTGAAGGAAGCGCCGCTGATGGGCGGGATGAAAGCACGGAGGGTGATGTGATGAGTGGACTGCCCGCAACTGCAGGAGGACCGAGATGAGCGTGCGCCGATTCCTGGCCGTAGTCGTGATCCTGGGTGCCCTGGTCGCCATCCTCGTCTATGCGTGCCGGCTGACCCAACAGGACCCGCAGACGTCGCCTCTAGAAACGTCGTTATCGGCGGCCGCGGCACCACCGGCAGCCACAGCACCAATTACGACCTTTGCGCCCGTACCTCCACCAACCACGGCGGCGCCGGCTCCGGACGCCGACGTGGCGGAAGACGGCGCCCGCCAGGCCCTATCGGTCGCGTTCACTTGGTACCCGGCCACCGACCAGTCCCCCAACGACGGCTTCGTGCGGGCCCGACAGTGGCTGACCGACAGGCTCGCAGCGCAAGTGGCCATTCCAGTCACGCCCGAACGCGGTCCCGGCGTGCAATGGGGACAGTGGGCCACCGCGAATGCAAAGGTCGTCGCCGACGTGATGATCGGCTGCTCCGGCTGCCCGCCCGATACCGACACCCTCATCCACCGCGTCGCCACCATCCACCAGACCGCGATCACCGGGGACAACGCCGTCCCTGTTAACCCCAACACCATCGTCTGGGTCACCCTCACCAAGACAGGGGGCAACTGGCTCATCGACACCATCCGGTACTGAAAGCAATACCACCGCACCAAGTTCGACAACGCCGCCCTGCGGCAACAGGAAGGGAGACCAGATGTCCAACCGCAGCCGCATGCTCGTCGGCCTCGCACTCACCAGCATGATCGCCGCCACCCTGACCGCGTGCTCCGGCACGTCGAGGAATGACGGTCGGCCCGGAACCGTCACGCCTGCAGAATCGTCCGGCGGATCCGATGGTTGGGACGGCAACATCGCAATTGGCGTCGGCAACCGCAAAGGCGTCGACCTCGTGACCCTTCCCGCCCCCGGCCAGGTCGATGTCCAGTGCCACGGCGAGGGCGACAATCTCATCGTCGACATCACCGCACCGAACGGGTGGCACGCTACCCTTACTCACGGATCCCAGACCATCACGGTCGAGAACGAAACACTTAACTACCCCGCCCACGACTTCGCCGAATCCCCGACGGCGATCGAGGCTGTCAACAGAACACGGCCGAAGGGCAGCACCAAGCAATTTCCTCTCGGCGTTACCTGGGACAAGCCATCGGTCGGAGCGGTCGAAATCCAGGTCAACGACGACACCCCGCCGCACTGGATGGTGAACTCCCCCTATGAGGACTTCGACATGTACATGCACATAAGCTGCAGCGCGAAATAGCACCCGCATCAGACCGCGGCATTTACGCTACCGGCTCCGAACTCGCTGTTCGCAACGAGCGAAACCTTTCGCGTACAACAGATCCGCAATGGGGATATCGCGCGTCACCGCCGCTGCGCGCCAATGAAGAAAGTCGGGCGGACGCACTCGGAACCACGCTGGCATAGATTGTGTCCAGCTCGAACGGGATTTCGTCTGACCTTCTGGAGGTCAACGCCAGCGGCGAGCAAGTAAGAGTCCCGTGCCGATCAGACCAGCACCGAGGGCGGCGAGAATAGATGGAATGTAGACGGTCCCCCACTGAATCGTGTTCCGGGCCGACCGTGCCGTACTCGCGAGTTCGACGACCGTATTCTCGTCGAACCGGGTGTGTGCAGCGAAGCTCGTCACTGCAAGCGGATCTGACGCGGTGCGTGCAAGCCAACGATGCGGTTGTTCCTCGACGGCGACCATGGCACCCGAGACAGGCTCGACCCAAACATCTCGTGTCGTTGCGTAGAACAGGTTCATTGTGAACGGCGTGTCCCCAGGAAGGCCCCAGCTCGACGCCGGCAACGTCAAGGTGGCATCTTTGCCAATGGATTCACCAAGATTCACCGGACCTACCTGCTGCCGGAAGTGGTAGAGCCGCGTCCCGTCAATTACCCGGTCCTCGTCGACGAAGTTGATCGGGCGTGTTTGCCGTGCAGTGCCATCGTAGTAGGGGTAGCTCGTCTTCTGAGTGCCGAAAGGGAACTTGTACTGAAGCCCCTCGCGCGGAGTCTCTACTGGCGGTCGTCCACTGGCCGTGAGCGTTGTTGGGACCGGATCTGAAACCGGCAGTGCCGTCTTGCGATTGAGAGAGACTCGGTCGACCGAGGCGCTGATCAGACCCGCCGGTCCAGGAGTGTCGGTCCGCGTAACTCTCGAGGCAGCCTGGAGGGTAGTCAGGTCCGCATCTGAGGGATCCTCGCTGGTGACATAAACCTCCACCTGTACGGGCACGCCATGGTCCGTCGTGGGCTTCCCGCTGGCCGTGTCGACTACGTCGAGGACGTCAGCCTCAGTCGCATGCGAAATGGTTGCAGACTCGATGTCCAGCGGCAGTTTCTTGAGCTGTCCCGCTGTGTAGGTTGGGAGCAGGGCTGCGACCGTCATCGAGAAAGCACCAGCTCCGATCAACACTCCGACGCCAATCTTCTTCCGACGTATGGATGGGGTCATGTTGGTTGCTAGTTCGCTGGTGGGCGACCCCGACCCACCAGTGTCCTCAATCTCAGCGCCGTCGAGTTCCGATTTCACACATGGCAGGGTATCGAATCACGTCAGGCAGTCGCGCTGCGCGTGTCTCCAGTTCTGTTGGCTAATCTCGATTACATGCAGATGTGATTGATCCAATCCCTCTTGGCAGCAGCCTCACTGAGGCCGAGGAATTACACGAAGGGCTGCGCGAAACGGGTCGTGCACTCCCCACTGCGGACCCGACTGCCACCCGTGTGGGTCATTACCCATTACGACAATGTTGCCGGCCTGCTGGTAAACCCACGGATCGTCAATGTTCGCCCGGACGGACCCGAAGACAGTCCCGGTTTGAAGCTGCCACCCGCTCTGGCGCGCAACTTGCTGAACATGATGCCGGATGACCATCGCAGGGTCAGGGCACTCGCCGCGCCCGCCTTGGCACGCCAGCGCATCGAATCCGTGAGAGACGTAGTGCAGCAACATGTCGATGAATCCTCGACCAACTGGACGATAGTCCGGGCGGCACCGCTGACCTGGTCGCTGAGCTGACGTCTCCCCTGCCTGCCCATGTGATCGCTGAGGTTCTCGGCATCGATGGCGACGCAGCGGCCAAGTTCCGAGCCGCGGCAGCCGACTTAATGCCGATCGATCCGAGCGACCCCGCGTCTAACGCCGTCCGAGTGCCTGCAATGACCACGATCGTGATGGTGCTGCTAGAAGTAATCGCCGGTAAGCGCGCCAGCCCGGCGGAAGACGTCATCAGCGAATGGATCGCCGCCCGTGACCTTGCGGATCGGTCGACCGAGGAGGAACTCACATCGCTCGCGTTCCTGGTTTCCTTGCCGGTTTCGAGAACAGCGTTCATCAGATCGCGAATGCTATTGCAATGCTGTCTAAGCGAGATCGCAAGGAGTGCTCGCCGAAGTCGACGACGACGCGCGATGGCGAAACCGTGTCCAACGGTTGATCTTTGATGCAGCGCCGGGCAGCTTTGCCATCCGACGGTTCAACCTCGACGGGTTGACCGTCGGAAGCCAGGTGATTCCGCCGGGCAGCTCGGTTTACCTATCCCTACGCGCTGCCTCAGCAGATCCTGCAAGGGGTAATCGGCCTGACCTCGCTTTTGGTCGAGGCTCGCACTATTGTCTCGGCGCGGACTTGGCTGTGATGCAACTCGTCACACCACTCAATTTCCTGGAACGGCGCAGGTCATGGCGAACTCACGTGCCGCAGCGCCTTCCGGTGAGCCTCGGGTAGCTTCGTCTGAGCGGGCCCCGTCGCCGCAGCACGGGTAGCATCCTCCCCCGTATCGGGAGGAGTAGTTGTGAGTCGGGAATGGCAACTCGTGGAGACGAGTGGAATTGATGAACACCGCCTCGTCGCCGAAGGGCGAGACAAGAAGGGCTGGCGGAAGCTATCGAGCGTTCACCGCGGACCAGCTTTGAATGCGGTCAACTCGCTGATTGGCGAGTGCATCGAGAAGGCGGACGTTGTAACGACGACGATCACCAACGATAAAGCGCTCGAGAAGCTCGGGCCCGCCGCGATCGCGGTGCCGGTACTTGGCGGTGACCGCAAGACGGTCGTTGCGGTGCAGTTCTATTCGGGATCTCCGACTCAACAGCATCCGGAACGTCCTGACGTCGGCGTCTGGGAGTGGGAGGTCGATGTCGAGGACGCCCCTCCCCGACTTCACATGTCGAAAGAACTCCTCGACCTTTTCGGTGTCAACTCCGCGCACCGCGACCGCACGATCTACGGACCAGCCGATTTCTTCACCCGCGTAGAACGAATCGGTGACATTGCTCGGTACTTGCGCACTCTGTACGAGCCTCCGAGGGATGACGGCACCAACGACGGGGCCATGATCATTCGCCGTGACTCCGGAGAACACTGCGAATTGCGGTATGCCGAACGACGGCTTAAGACCCCCGTCGGAGAGCGTTTGCGCGGTCTTTGCTGGGACACAGGCGAAGATACGCGTGGAGTGTATGAGTCGATGCTCGATTCTCACTTGGCGAGTACGCTCGCTGGCCTGCACGGCATGTTTGGAATCATCGGGGATATCCGCTTCCCGAAGGCCCCCTATATCGTCAAGTGGTTAACTCCACGCGTGCCGGGCATCGGCCACGGGGTGAGCACCGGACAAACCCCCGCACTGCACCCCGACGACTTTCCGAAGATCTTGCAATGGATGGAGGATGTGCGAAAAGGGCCAGTAGAGGGCAAGGTTCGCGCGCGCCGAGGCGGTGGCGGCTGGCTAGAAATGCAGTTCAAGGGCTACTTACTCGATCCTGCTGTCTCGGACGTGCTCGGTACGGCTCTGGTGTATCCCGACTCGATCGAGCACATTGAGGACTGAAAAACGCACGTAGGAGGCATACGAGTGTGGCGGGCGGCATACAATATTGCAGTCGTATTTACGTTCTTCACCGTGTACAAGACGACCGACATATTCGCGGCCACGATTGTCGTCATGAGTGCTGTCGGCCTCGAAGTGGCGTGGACTCTTGCGAGAAGGCGTCGCGTTGATCGACTGCAATGGGCCGGGTTGGGCCTTGTCCTTCTCCTCGGTGGATCCACGCTGCTCTTCCGCAACGACCTCTTCATCAAACTTCGGCCGACGGGCGTGTACTGGCTGATCGCTGCAGCATTCGTGTCGTTGATCGCTGCCTGCGGGCGGTATCCAGTCCAGCTCATTCTCGGGCGGTGGGTGCACGCTCCGGAGCATCTGTGGGCGCGAGTTAGCCGCACGTGGATCATTGCACTCTTCGCGATCGGGTCGGCCAACCTCGCTGTTGCCTACAGCCTTCCGACAGACGCGTGGGTGAACTGGAGGGTCTTCGTTGCCCCCGGTTTGCTACTCGGCCTCGCGCTAGGTCAATGCGTCCGTTACCGCAGCTATCTTTCGGAAGCTGTTGCCACACATCGCGCTAAAGCAACAGGACAGGGCCACGAGGGACCCGCCATGTCGGATGTGCATTGAAGCCGGACTCATGTAAAGTGCTATCCCAAGACGAGCGATCTCATGGCCTAAAGCCGGATTGAGCGGTGCCCCTTCTTGGCACGTTCCCGATCAGTCGTCGATAAGCGCACCTCTCCCGAGGTTGTCGTACGACCTTTTCGTACGGCCCGCGCAGATGAAAGACAGCCCCTTCTCAGGGGTTATCAATCATGTGTGCATACGGAGAGGTGCTTTCGTGTCTTATCAGTCTTCGCTTCGGTCGCTACTTTGGCAGGTCGGACCATCTACCCAGCTCCAAGACGAACGCGTTGCCTACCGGTGCCCAGCGGCCGCTGGAACTGGCGTTTTCATGTACGGCGCGCAGCACTCAGCTCTGCCGGAAAATGCCAACTTTCGTTCAAGCGGGTGTCCCGGGAGGACGCAACCTCGCACGCTCGTGAGCGGCACGCAGATCTTCAACAGAAATCTGCAGCGCCCGCGCAAGGCGGATCGCGTTAGCTTCCGTCAATGCGACTTCAGCGCGCTCGACACTCCCCACCACAGCAGTGCTCACCCCTGCGAGAGCACCGAGCTGGGGTTGAGTAAGTCCCCGCAACACGCGCCAGTCTCCCGGGAATCGCTGGTCAGGATCAATCCTGACAACATCACCGATCGAAACTTTCAGGGCTTTGGCAACGCGAGCGAGGGCGTCGACCTGGGGCGACGATTCACCCGTCTCCCATCGACGAACTGTCGCTATGCCTACGCCGGCCACGCGCGCCAGATCGGATCGAGTCAGAGTTGCGGCCTTTCGTGCAGTCTCCAGCGCCAACGGACTGAACCCACG
This sequence comes from Rhodococcus mengyinensis, assembly GCF_048381435.1. Lineage (NCBI taxonomy): Bacteria > Bacillati > Actinomycetota > Actinomycetes > Mycobacteriales > Nocardiaceae > Rhodococcus > Rhodococcus mengyinensis. Next base: position 24,638 of record NZ_JBLWIT010000023.1, read on the forward strand.
CATCACACGGCGACTCACCGATATCGCCCTTCTATCTCGGTCATCGCTAGACACTCTGCACTCTCAGCATTACGATCAGCACATATGAGCCATATAGATGAGCTATATGAGTGAGGATTACGCAGGAAGAAAAAGCCCTCCGACCGCTACCAACGACCGGAGGGCCTCGGCCAAGAGGGGCGGCAACCCCTCACGGACCAGAGCAGAATGGAGACTCTGCAATGCACAGATTAGTTGGCGCTCGAGTGAAGCGTCGAAGGGACGACGATTCCGCGTCGGAATCGTTAGCGAGCGCGACCACGGTCAACCTGGTGCGCATCACAGCACAACATGCGCCTGTCGACGGGCGCTGCGAGGAGTGCGGCGCTACAGTCACGGCGGCGAAGCCACTGTGCCCACGAGCTGCTGCGGCGCTCCGTGAGCTCGCGCGGCGCGAGGGAGCAGCGGACGCATCGACGAGAGCGGCGCATCTTTCAGTCGCGGCATTGCTGCATTCTGCGAGCACACACCGGCCAACCTCTGAGAACCGTTGCTTTCGGTGTGGCTTCGTCTACACCACCGAGTGCCAGGACTGCCCGCCACTGCGGCGTATCCGCCGCGAGCTGGAAGCACGCGGAATGATCGCGTTGACCACGCCCGAGCCGGGTCTAGGTACGTGCTCGGGCAAGTCTGCTTCCTGGGAACTCACGGGGCAGAACTTGGCGTCGTGGCAGCGTGCGATCGATTCGTGCCAGGAATGCCCAATCCTCATCCAGTGCCGCGCCACGCTGCGTGACCGGATCGCAGGGGGCGAACCGCCGCAGGACCAAATCGTGGCGGGCGCCGCATTCGATTACTACGGCAATCATGTACCTGCCGATCGGCTCCGGGCGTACGCGGTCCTCCGAGCGAGGACTCCAAGGAGCTTCGTCTCCCGCGTCGCCGCTGGTGGTGATGCAGCATGACCGCCCGCCGATCGGCCCCGACAGTGCTGCCCTGCTCGATTGACCCGCAGTCGTGGGATATCGATGAGGGTTCGTACCGCGCAGGCCGCGACGCACAACGGAAATGCTTCCGGTGCCCGCGGCTCGCGGCCTGCCGCGCCGAGGTGTCGGCCATGGTCTCCGCGGGAGATCCGCCGCGGTCGATGATCTGGGCCGGGGTCGCGTACCGCCACGACGGAACAGCCATCGCCTCCGATTGTGACCTCCGGGTGTATTACAACCGGGTCGAAGGGCAACGAGCAGTCGAACGGGGGTCGGCGGCATGATCAGTGTTTCCGACCGCGTCCTGCTCATGGCGACCGGCGAGATCGAGTGCCCTGGCACCGAAGGACCCGCGTCCCTGCGGTGGTGCTGGCTCGCGGACCTGTACTCCCACCCGGCGTGGGGTCTGGTCACCATTCCGGGCTTCTCCGTACCCGTGGGATGCACGGTCGCCATGTTGTGCCGCGACATGCCGACCGGCACGATCGACTCCCTCGCTGCCCGATGGGATGCGGTCGACTGGCTCACCGCGATCGGCGTCGGCCGCGCTCCGTCAGCGGCTCTCTACGCGTGGTCCGCAGTCGCCGACTCGACCGTCGACGCCCATGACTACCTGGGTGGCCATCAATTCAGTGGTGCGGAAGCTGTCGCCGCCGCCTTCTGGGCCCACCTCGCCGCCAAGTCGGCACCGGTCGCCGAGACGTGCATCGCTGCGGCCATCGAGGCATGGGACTCACGCCTCCATCTCTCCTCGACGAGAGGGGCAGTCGCATGACGGGTCTTGCCGCCACCGACCGTCACGGGCGAACGTGGGAGCTCATCGCGATTGAGGGCGTCATCTGCGCACTCCTCGTCGCCGGCACGAGCGCGCCGACCGTGATGTCCGTACCGGACCTCATCGACCTGCACGGCCCCATCCGGCTCTCACCGGACAGGTGTCGTCTCAGCCCGGGATCACATGCTGCCCTGGTCGATGTCGTCGACCTCGTCGCATCCGATCCCGAGACGGCGACGGTTGAGCAGATCCGTGAGGTGGCCACCACCGCGGCACACCTGTTGCTCGATGCGAGGCCGGCATCGCCGTCGGCGTAGACCGGTGCGGCTCCGGCCACAACCAACCTTCACCGATCCATTCAGCGGACCCGCGCGGACCTCACTGTTCGTGCAGGCCGACCTGACGGATTGGCACCCCACCGCGTCCAGAGTTAGGCGATGCCCCTGACCTAGTAGCCACCGTGCGACCCCGATAACTGAATTTCGTGCGCAGACCCTCAGAAACACGAAAACCCCCTTGGTGGGGGTGGTTTCAGCTTCACGAACCGCTCCGCGGCATTCGCTGAGGAGGACTTGCCGGTCCTCCTCAACCGAGAGGGTGAAGGCCTTGCCGAGCCGTCACATTCTCTGAGGGTGAGTGTCGGAAGTTCGCTGCTTCCGGCGCTCGTACTGCATTCCCCGAAGGGACCTACCTATGCCAGGTATGTCGTCTAATGCTAACGCATGCCGTGAATCAGCACCAACACAACTCGTTTCGCCCATCGACACCAGGACATCTGCAGACGCCGGTACGCACATTCCGCAGTCCGCGGAAGTCGTCACCTGGGGAGCGTCCGTCTACGCCGCCACCCAAGCAATCAACGAGCTCCACGAGTACAACCGCGATACCGGGCAACGCGGCAACTCCTTCACCCTCCCCACCACACCAGGACGCGAAGCCACCATCCCCGCCTGGTCCGGACGCATCGAATGGTTACGCCAGGTCCGCCACCACATCACCCACAACACCATCGGCCAGGCCGCACTCACCACCCACAGCATCAGTATCGAACGCCTGATGGCCGTCGCCGCAGCCCATGCCCGATTCGCGGATTCCACCACCGGCCGTGGTGTTACCGCCTCCCGGCAACTCATCGCACACCACGCCGGCGTCTCACTCTCAGTCGTCAACCGCGCCCGCCGCGTCCTCAAAACCCTCCAAATGGGCATCGAGCTCGAACGCGGACGAACACTCCGCACCCACGAATACATGGCCGCCGAACTCCACCACGGCGGCCAACAGCACCAAGCAGCCTCCGTGTGGGCACTCAGCTCCCCGAAACACATCGTCGACACCACTCCCCCATCCGCGAGCCGACCCCAGCGGCCCCACCGCACCCGCGCCACCCGACGCCACGCACGCCACCGCACACGACCCCAACAACCCACCACCGCAACTCATCCCCAGGCCACCGGTGCTGACACCCTATCCCCCAGTACTTACGTTCCTACACATATTCTTTCGTTACGAAGTACTCACCAACGCGCACACTCGCGGCACACCACATCCACCCGGCAACCTCGACCACTCCACCTCCAACGAGCAGCCGCCACCCTCGCCTCCCGCTCCCCTGTTCTCGCCCACGACCATGTCGGCCACATCTGCGATACCCTCCAGGCCGCCGGCATCGACACCACCCACTGGACCGGCCACGACATCGCACACACCCTCGACCGAGACACCCGAGAACGCGGCTGGACCTGGCCCACAACCGACCACATCGAAGCACCCGCCGCCCTGCTCCGCTGGCGACTAACCCACATCAACTGGACCGGGCCATCCCCCACCCAACTCCGCGCCACAGCCGACGCAGAACGGCGCCGCGAGCAGGCAGCCCGCCGCACCGCGATCGCACAACGCAACGCCACACAAGCAACCCCCGAGCAACGGCAAGCCGCGCTTTCTCAGATCCGCCGAACCCTGGATCACACCACACATCAGCGAGTTGATCTCCGATGAGCCATTCGGATGGAGGTGCACTGAGCTCCCGAGGAGTCATCCGCCGGCACCGGGCCGCACACCAGATGATCAACCGGACATTACTTCTGAGGGCAACAAGACCGATACGAGGTTACCTGGATCATGTGTGGTCTCAACGGATCCCTCTGCCGCAGTTCGGGGCTCGTTGGCGGTCAAGAATGAACGGAACCGCCCACCATTGCACTGGGTCGGCGTGGTGCGGCGCACGATGGATACGGTGTCAACATGACTGACTGGGTACAGCAAGCACAGCACCTCACCGACGAGGTACTGCGACCAGCTGCGACGGAGGTGGACGGGTCGGGGGTGATCCCGCGATCGCACTTCGAAACATTACGCAACCGGGGCTTCTACGGCGTCGCCTTCGCCACCAAGGATCCCGTCAGCACCCTCGCGGACGTCGGCGAGATCCTCGTCAGTGGGTGCCTGGCGACCGCATTCGTCTGGGCCCAGCACCACGGGACCCTGCTCCGGTTGATGATGTCGAGGAACGATGCCCTCAAGGCACAATTTCTCGCCGACCTGCGAAGCGGCGCCGTCACGGCCGGCGTCTCCGGTAGCGGCTACGCCAACCCGGACAACCCCCTGGTCGTCGCCACCGAAACCGACGATGGATACACCATTGCCGGGCGGGCACCGTTTGTCACCGGATGGGGCTACGTCGACGTCATCGGCGTCACCGCACACGACACCCGCGCGCACAAAACGGTCACCTTCCTCATCGACGCAACCGACGGCCCGAACATCCACTCGAAGCGAATCCCACTGTCCGCGGCCGACGCATCCAACACCGTCGAACTGACCTTCAGCGAATTCGAAGTTCCCCACACTTCGGTCATCCGCGCTGGCACACCTGGTCGAGGCGGACTCAGCGTCGCGGACCGCGCCGTTCTCCGGATCAACGGCTCCCTCGCCCTCGGCGTGGCGAGAGCATGCCTGACCGAAGCCGACCGCATCGGGCACCCCTCCCCACAACTGTGGGAAACACACACCACCATCCGCGAGGCCCTCAACAACGCGGCCACCGGCCACGGAGACATCTACGACGCCCGCGCCCGCGCCAGCCAATTCGCCGTCACCGCCGCCAACTACGTCGCCACCGCCGCAGGAAGCCCATCCGTCCAACGCGGCGAACCCACCGAGAGAATGGTCCGGGAAGCCGCCTTCAGCATGGTCTGCACCACCACCCCGGAAATCAAGTCCCGCATCATGACCGCACGCACTCCCATGTAGAACCGCCGACCGAGACGCATGACGGCGCACCCATACCCGACTACTCGCACCCTCACTCCCATCGCAAGCCGCCCCGTCTCAACCGGCGATCAGACGGACCGACCCGCCCGTCTGATCGTGCAGAACAGCGCCCGAACCAGAAGAATCGTCCGCCAGGTCGCCATGCACCGTGATGCACGGTGCATCACCCCAACCCCGGCGTATGTGCCACCTACACCTGGACGACCAGTCGCGCATCGGCGACTTAGCGAATCTCGGCCAGTCATGCTTGTGCCCTAGAAACCATCGACGTCGCCCCCACCGGAACTTCAGGCGACCGCAGGGAACCCCATCGACTTTGCCCTCGAAATCGTCGTCAAACCAGGATCGAAGCCTCCGATACTCCACACTCAGTCCGATCCCCGCCTGACGCCAAACCCGGTGTCCCACCACCGGGCTGGCAGCCATCGTCCCGACCGAGTGCGGGAAACGGAAGTGGTGCAAATCAGTCAGCCGGGTTGACGACCCTGACCGGGTCGGAGCCGTCCCAGCCCTTCGCGGCTTCTTCGAATGCCGCGAACATCTCTGTTACGCCGGTTCCGCCTCCGACGTCACCGATCTCGACGGCGAGGTGCTGACCTGCCGTGTCGAAGTAGGCGAAGCGGCCGAATCCGCTGATGCTGCCTGCGAAGGTAGCCGCCTCGCCCGACGCCTGTGCCTGCAGAACCGTGTCGTCGAAGTCGTCGGCGAACACAGCGAGGTGATGCAGTCCCGGGCCGTGCTCAGCGATGAAGTCGCGGTAGGGCGACGGGCCGGCGTCGTTCTGCTGGATGAGCTCGATCTGCATGGATCCGCTGTAGGCGATCGCGACGGTCAGGTCGATCTCGACGCTCTGTCCGAGGTAGTGAACGTCCTCGAACGGGGCGTGTTCGACGACGAAGAACGGGCCGACGCCGCGCTTGTTCGTCCAGTAGTCGAGTTCGGCGTCGATGTCGGTGACCGCGTAGCCGAGCTGCCGGACCGGTCCGAGCGAGCACTTCACTTCACGGCCTCGGGGACCATACTGTGCATGCCGACCGACGGATCGGTCGCGTAGTCGACGAGCTGGGTGTGGCCGACGGCGTCGTTCGCTGCAGCGATGTAGTAGTGCAGGCGGGCGTCCGCGATGGCGCCGAGCTCTCCCTCGGGCGCGTAACCGGCGATCGGGCCGTCGACCATGGCGAGCATCGTCGTGCCCTGAGGCGACGTCGGAGAGTGGACGGCACCCGCGACCTCACACGTGTACATCCCGGTCTCGCCCTTGTCGTCCTCTTCGTAGTAGAAGCCGCCGTCGATGATGTACGCCTGGACGTTGCCGATGTGCCAGTGCGGAGGTGCTACGCTGCCGGCGTCGACCTGCAGGATGACAGTGAACGATCCGGTGACGAGGTTGCAGTAGAGGAGCTTGAAACGGGTGCCGGGCATGAGCCAATCGGTCCACGGAATCTGCTCAGGATCGATGAACTCCTTCCGTGCTCCCTTTGGGGTGATGCCGGGATTGGTCATCCAGTAGTCGGGGCCTGCAATGCGCATGATCGCATCCAATCTTCGTGGGAGAATGCCCGGAATTGTGATGTGGCTACCGTGGTCCGGGTGGCCTCGGAGTGATTTAGAATCTCCTCGGTAATGAATATGATGTCCATTACACTTATTTTCAGTTCGTTAACCTGTTGCTTATCGCGGCAGGTCAGAGGTGCAGGAAAAGGTCCGGTGGCCAGGTGGACGATCTGAATCTAAGGCTCGTCGCATACTTCGTCTCGGTGATCGAAGAGGGGCATTTCGGCCGCGCGTCAGAGAAGCTCTTCATCAGCACACCTGCATTAAGTCAGCAGATCAAGAGGCTTGAAAAGCAGTTGGGCGTCGAATTGATCGACAGATCGGCGCATCCGCTGCAGCCGACGGCAGCCGGGCGCCGGTTCCTGCCCGAGGCCCGGGCGGTCCTGGCCGCCGCACGACGCGCGGTGGAGGCGGCGACGTCGGAGATCCCACCAGTTCGACTGGGGTTCATGGCGGCCTCCCTTGTCGGGCCGACCCGTCGGTTTCTGGAACTCGTGAGAGAACGCCGGCCCAGGCTCGAGGTGGCCTTGGTCGAGCTTCAATGGGCCGATTTGGCAAACGCGGTCCGATCGGGGGAGGTCGACGCATCGATCCTCCGTCCACCGATGTCGGACCAGTCTGGACTCCGACTCGACGTCCTGTGTGACGAGGCGCGTGTTGCGGTGCTCCCGGTTGGGCATGCGCTCGCGGGCCGCGACCACGTCGATCTGGGCGATCTCGACGACGAACCGCATGTCCGGTCGGACGACGCCGACCCCGAATGGGTCAGATGGTGGGCATGCGACCCGCGGCCGAGCGGTCGGCCGGTGGTTTACGGCCCGTCGGTGCGCACCATGGACGAGATGCTCGAGGTGGTGGCGAGTGGAGCGGCGATTGTGATCACCAGCAAATTCGTAGATGACACGCGACGGCATGAGGGCGTCGTCTTCGTGCCGGTCAGGGATGCGCCGCGGTCAGCGGTATGCCTCTGTACGCGGCGGGACGACCTGAGCGCGGGCACACGCGCCCTGATCGACGGTGCCACGGAGTTCAGAGACGACGTCCTGTAGGGGCGAGTGACGCGACCGCGGTGTGGATGCGAAAGCAAGTCAGACGGTCCCATGGTCGGATCCGCGATGACGAGGCACCTGATCCGGGTCCGTCTGACAACGTGAGGAGCTGTTGGTCAGCTCAGGCCGGAAAAACTGCTAGCGTCGGAGCCGCTGAGGTCGGGTAGCTGCCGATTCCGGAGCCGCCGTCGACGACCAAGCTAGTGCCGGTCACGTAACTGGCGTCGTCGGATGCCAGGAACACCGCCGGAATGTGGTCGAGTCGGAGAATCGCGACGGTGACATCTATGATTCCCGCGCCGGGCGCAAGCCAATTCGCCGTCACCGCCGCAACCTACTGCGCCAGCGACGCAGGGAGCGGATCCATCAAACGCGGTGAACCCGCCGAAACGATGATCCGGGAACCCGCCTTCAGCATCGTCTGCACCACCACCCCGCAAATCAAGTCCCGCATTCCCATCGCAGGCCATCCCTAGCGGAGCCGCCATCCCGGGAGGCAGGATCACGCGCCCACCACCCGGGCCGGATCAGACATACACTGCCGTCGCGGCAAACTACTCACCACACCGTCGGTCCCCCGCAGATGTCCCGGCACGACCCCCGAACAGCGGCAAGATCCACTCGCACAGATCCGCCAGGCCTGTGCCAAGCCCGGCCAGAGCGACACGATCTTCGATTTATGCACTAGGACGTGCACCCACAGGCGGGAGTCCACGACGCGGGCGCCTGAGCCCTCACAACGATCGTCTGCAACACGCCCAGCGTGATGCACCGTGCATCACCGGCACCCCGGATCGTGGGTGCGAGTAATCCGGATGGTGACCCCTCTGCAGGGTCTCGCACGGTCGATGCCCACCACGAGCGAATCAGCGATACAGCTCAGGTGTCTTGCAGGAACGCTCGAAGTCGCTCGAGCACCAACTCGGGTCGCTGATCGACAATCCAGTGACCGACACCGTCGACCGTCTCGAGCTGAAAAACACGCGCTCGCTCGCCGTACCCGCGCAGCAGCGTAGGAGTGATCACCGGGTCCCCCACCCCGTGCAGGAACCGGATCGGAACATCAACGGAGGTAGTCGCGAATTCACCGGCACGGATCAATTCTCGCGTCAGGAATGTGCGATACCAGCGCGAGCCGGCGACCGCATGACCGGGCTCACGCAGGCGACGCACATAGAGCCCGAAGTCGTCGTCGTCGAGGTAGAACCCGGCGCCGACCCAACGGCCGGTCATCCTGATGAAGCGGCCCTTCGGGTCGCTGAGAAGACGCGGCCCGATCACCGGAAGAGAAATCGGGATCTGATACCAGAACCGCCACAAATGTCGGACTGCCGTCAGATCGAACGTCAGCCACGGTCCGACGGTGTTCAGTCCGAAGAAGCCGGACACCTTCTTCGGATGGCGCAGCATCAGATTCCCCGCGATCGGACCACCCCAATCGTGCGCCACGACCCGCACCGAGGCGACGCCGAGCCGGTCGAGCACGACCGCGAGATCATCGGCCATATCGGTCTTGGAGTAGCGGTCATCGGGCGCTGAGCTCCACCCAGCCCCGCGCAGATCCGGGCACAGCACCCGGTAGCCATCGGCCGCGAGCGGTCCGATCAACTCGTGCCACGCCCATCAGTTCTGCGGGAAACCGTGGACAAGCATGACCGGAGACCCGTCGGTCGGCCCGGCATCGGCAACATGAATCGTCACACCACCGCCCACGTCAACGAACCGGTGCTCCACCCCGGCGAGCACCGGTAATGAAGGTGGGTTCATGGCTACTCGCTCTCTGCTCACACAACGATTGCCTCACCGCGAACACCGCAGCGTTCACCCGGTAGGCAGATAGGCTGCCACGTCCGCAGAACCCGCGTAGGGCTAATGCGCGGATGAGGGGACGCCGAACGGGACGAGGTATCGCGCGGGCGAAACAGAACTCGCGAGTGTCGAGATCTCCCGGTCGTCGTCAGGTCTGGGATCGGCCTTGAAGACCAACGGACCTCACTTGTCGTCGGGCCTTGGCGCCATCCACGCTTCTTGACCGAGACGGGACGGGACGACCTCCACGCCGTGAAGGAGGCGATGAGCGTGCGGACGATCAGGCGGCGCGTTCTCCGTGGGGACGTGCCCCGCATCGGGGATTGGGCGTAATGTTTCGCCGCAGCATGTTGGGACTGCCTACGGGCACCCAGTATCGTGCGCGCCGATGTAGTTCAATGGCAGAACATCAGCTTCCCAAGCTGAATACGCGGGTTCGATTCCCGTCATCGGCTCCATCCATGCCCACAGACACATCGACCCGACCGACCCTCTCCTCCATCCGCCCGCCCGTCCCTCCCAATGCCCACTCCACCATCGATCCGTTCCATCCATCCCGCACAAAGACATCCATCTACGCGCAGCGCCCCAGGCCGCCCAGCATCCGTTCGGTCGGCTGGCTGGCGCATCCAGGCTGGCTGGGAAGGCTCGGCAGTGGCCGCGACGCCGCCCCCTCGCCCGGTTCGGGTACTTTGCGGGTTGGCCGACCTGACCACCACACCGATTTGGTGCCCGTGGACTCGCGGGTACCAGACGCGACGGCGAGTTCATCGATTGGAATACCCCACCTCTGTCCAGCCTCCGGCACTCGTTCGTGGTCAACCACTCCGCGAGGATGTCCTGCACGGTGGGATCGACGATGCGGTCGGGATTGTTCTCGACAACCGGAAAGTACGCACCACACCACCGACGAGTTCGCCTGTGGCGCATACCGAGCGCTCTCAGCGTACGTCGGAGCCGAGCGTACGTGCGCCGCGCCGCAGATCCGTGCTGGTGCGGTGCACGGCGAGGTCGGCGAGTTCCGGCGCGTGCCGCTTGACGATCTCCCGCATTCTCGTTTCCGCGAGGGGGCCGAGGTTGTCGTAGATCTCGACGAAGTGACGTCGTGCCGCGTCTCTGGGCCACGGGCTGGGCAGGACTTCGGCCGGCAGATCGGGATCGATGTCGGCGAAGCTTCGCCACCGGGCCATCACCTTGGTCCTGACGATAAGGGCGTCCGCGGGGGTGGTCTGCTGCTCGGTGACTCGTGTCCGCAGCCGGGCGGTGTCGGCCACGAAACTGTCGTACTCGCGAGCAAGTTCGGGCAGATCCCACGCTTGCACCGGGTCGCCGCTGAACGAGGCACTCTTCGTGATTCGGGCGCGACTGACGGTGGCGCGGTCGACACCGACAGTTGCCAGCACAGCGCAGGCTTCTTCGGTGAGATCCCACGGCGATACCCAGACGCCGTCGTAGAGGGATCCGAGGCCAAGCGTTCGCAACCGGGTGCGGAGGGTCCGCCTCAGCTCGCGTTGGTCCTCCGGTACGGAGAACATCACGAAGGTCCAGAAACCGTCCCAGGCCCGGTCTCCCGAACCGAATCGAAAGATGCGGGTGAGCCGTTCCATGGTCAGGTCCTCGGTTTTGGGTGGGACGCCGTAGAACGTGGTCCGGCCGACTTTCGAGACGGTGACGAGTTCGCGCGCGGCGAGTCGGCGGATCGCGGCGCGGGCGGCCTGTTCGGCCAGTCCGAATTCGGCGAGCAGGTCGACCAGTACCCGCGAAGGTAACGGCTCGCGGCGCCAGAACCAGTAGTCGCCCAGCAGTGTCGTCAGGAGGCGCTGGGAATTCTGGTACTGCGGTCGCATCGGGCTGTCACTCACCGTCACAGAGTATCGGTGGTGGTCGGGTCGTCGTCCTCGTACAAAGAGTCAAAAGAAAAGGATGCATACCAGTGCTCGCTCGGGGTAACATTTGTCGCGTATTGAGAAAGGAGGCCGCCCGCACAACCAGTGTTCACGGTGGCGGATCAGATTGGCCTGCCCTGCACCCAGTGAAGGGCAAGGGTTGTTTCCGCGCGCCCTGATGCCATTTGTCGATCCGGGGAGTATCGTCACATTTATGACGAACGCAACGGATTCGCATGATGACGCCGCCGCTGGAGTGAAGGCGCAGAGCGTCCTGCTGACGGTCCTCGGCCGCTACGTGCTCGGCCGCGACGTCCTCGTCGGTATGTCGAGCGTCCTCGATGTCCTGACTTCAGTGGGCGTCGGCGAACATGCCACCCGCTCTGCGCTCGACCGCATGGTCAAACGCGGTCTCCTGACAAAGCACCGCCACGGACGACGCACGTATGTCGGACTCACCTCGCGAGCGGAAGCCATCTTGCAGGACGGCCACGTCCGGATCTGGCGCACCGGCGCCGTCGAGAGCAGCTGGGACGGAACATGGACCCTTCTCAGTTTCAGCTTTCCCGACTCCTGGCAGAAGCAGCGCCACGAACTCCGGGCACGTCTGCAGTGGGCGGGGTTCGGCTCCCTTCAAGGAGGACTGTGGATTTCACCGTCGACACGCGATGTCACAGACGTCCTCGACGGTGTCGAGGGCAGTGACAAGGTGCGCGTGTTCTACAGCAGGGCCGAGTCCGGGATGGACGTGCCCGCAATGCTGCGTGACGCCTGGGACATAGCGGGTATCGCCGACCGATATGCGCAGTTCCTCGACCGATGGAACGACCCGGGCAGTCGTGCGGGCGGCGCGCTGGCCACCCAACTGGTTCTGGTCACCGAGTGGCTCGAGGTAATTCGTCAGGACCCTCGATTGCCACTCGAGCACCTGCCCGCGGACTGGCCCGCGGCGCCGGCGCAGCGCCTGTTCCGCGCGCTGCACGATCAGCTCGACCCGGTCGCCCGGATGGAAGCCGGAGAACGCCTCGATCTGCGGGCCACGAACTCGGAGGCGTAGCAACTTTCGTCATATCGTTGACGGAAGTCATGTATTGAACTAACTTCGTCCTTGTTGCACGCATCACTTTCCGGCTTCAGGGACTGTTGAGTCTCGGGGCCTCTCGACCACCAAGTGAGGGACCAATGAGGCTCACTCGTTCAAAGACCTTCTGCGCCGCCGTCGCGCTATCGGCGCTGGCGCTGGCCGGGTGTACGTCGATCGATCAGAGGACCGCCGACACCGAGAAGCTGTCGGGGCCGGGCGCCAACGCCGGCGTCCTGTACGACCAACTGCCGCAGGCGATCAAGGACAAGGGTGAGATCGTCTTCGCCGGCGACTCGCACCCCCCATACCGGACCGTCGGACCGGATGGCAAAACGCTCACCGGGATGGACCCCGACGTCCAGCAGGCGCTGTCGGGAGTGCTGGGAATTCCCGTCCGGACGGAGATCACCAGCGGTCTTCCCGCCATGCTCTCCGGGATGCTCTCCGGCCGGTATGACGCCTTCAACGGCCCTGTGAAGGCGACACCGGACCGGCTCGCACAATTCGACGGTGTCCAATGGTTGACCAGCCGCACCTCCTACCTCATCCCGATGAACGGGGGCATCGACGCCGAGAACGCCGACGCGCTCTGCGGGACCCGGTCCGCAGGGGTCGTCGGATCCATCACCGAGGAACAGGTCCACAAACTGTCCGATTGGTGCGCCGCCAAGGGGCAGCCGGGGGTGGAGTTCGTCGGTCTCGCCGACACCAACGCGACACTGCTGGCAGTGCAATCCGGCCGGGCCGATTCGGCGGCGCTGACACAGAGCGGTGCGATCGATACGGCAGCGGCGCAACCGAACACGTGGCGTACCGTCGCCCAAACCGAGGAGCAGGGCGCACTCGCCGACCAGCTCGTCCTCCTGACACCGAAGACCAATGAACTCGGACCGGTCTTCTACGAGGCGTTCAAGTTGCTGTTCGAGGACGGGCAGTACCAGGAGCTGGTGAAGAAGTGGCAGCTCGAGGACATCGCCATTCCCGCTCCGGTTCTCAACCCCACCCCGGCCGCATGAACCCGCGCCTGTCTGCCCCCGTCATGTCCGAAGAGCAGGGAAACTCGATGACCGCCCCAGTGTCCGCGGAACCTCACACCAGACCGAGACCCGAAGAGTTCGACGTCGCCCGGGCCCGGCCACGCCTGCGCCCCGCCCGGTGGATCATCTCGGTGATCCTCCTGGTTCTGGCCGCCCAATTCGTCAACTTTGTGGTGACCAACGAACGGTTCGCCTGGGACATCGTCTGGGGCTACCTGTTCTACCCGACGGTGCTGCAGGGTCTCGCGATGTCGGTGTTCATCACCATCGTCGGCATGACGGTCGGATCGCTGTTGGGCATCGCCCTCGCGGCCGGCCATGCCAGTGACTTCTGGCCGGTACGAATCGTGTGCCAGGCCTATGTCGGCGTCTTCCGCGGCATTCCGCCGCTGGTGCAGTTGATCTTCTGGTTCAACCTGGCCTACCTTCTACCGGAGATTTCCGTGGGAATCCCGTTCGGACCCACGTTCGGGTCGTGGTCGTCGACCGCACTGATCAGCCCGCTCACCGCAGCCCTGATCGGCCTGAGCCTGCACGAGGCCGCGTACATGTCCGAGATCATCCGGTCCGGGCTCGGCGCGGTCGATGCCGGCCAGCGCGACGCCGCACGCGCCATGGGTTTCACCCAGTGGCGGACCTTCTCGCGCATCATCCTTCCGCAGGCCATGCGCGTCATCGTTCCCCCGACCGGAAACCAGTTCATCTCGCTACTCAAAGGCACGTCCCTGGTCTCGGTGATCGCCATGACCGACCTCCTCTTCTCTGTGCAGCTGATCTACAACCGCACGTACCAGGTGGTTCCGCTGCTGCTGGTGGCCTGCATCTGGTACCTGGTCGTCGTCTCGCTGCTCACTTTCGTCCAACGCCGACTCGAACGCCGGTACGGCAAGGGTCAACGCCGTGACGAGGGCGGTACCACCTCCTGGCGCACCACATTTCTTCGAGGAAGGGCATCGCGATGACCGACCGAACTACCCCCGTAGTCCGGGTGACGAACCTACGCAAGACTTATCACGGCACGACCGCGCTCGACGGAGTGGACCTCGAGGTAGCCGAAGGTGAGGTCGTGGTGATCCTCGGCCCCTCCGGTTCCGGGAAATCGACCCTGGTCCGCTGCATCGACCAGCTCGAGAAGATCGACGGCGGCGCCTTGTACCTCGACGGCGAACTGCTGGGTTTCGCGCAGCGGCACGGAGCCCTGCGCCCACTCACCGACGAACAGGCCGCCCAGCAACGACGACGCATGGGAATGGTGTTCCAACAGTTCAACCTCTTCCCGCACTGGACCGTGCTGCGCAACATCACCGAGGCGGCCGTCGCGGTCCACGGGTTCTCGCGTGAGGACGCCCGGGTCCGTGCCGAGACGTTGCTCGAGAAGGTCGGACTGCCCGACAAGGCGCAGGCCCACCCTCGGCAACTGTCGGGTGGGCAGCAGCAGCGGGTCGCGATCGCGCGGGCGGTGGCCACCCGTCCGCGAGTGTTGCTGTTCGACGAACCGACCAGCGCACTCGATCCCGAGCTGGTCGACGAAGTGCTCGGTGTCATCAAGGATCTCGCCCGAGCCGGGCTGACGATGATCGTTGTCACCCACGAGATGGAGTTTGCTCGACAGGTCGCTGACCGCTGCGTGTTCATGGTCGCGGGCAAGGTGGTGGAGCAGAACACCACCGAAGAGTTCTTCGAACGCCCGCAAAGCGAACGCTTGCAGCGATTCCTGAGCCGATTCACCCAATCGCTGACAGCAAGCCGTGAGCGTGAACTCGTGAAGGAGTCGCAGTGAGCCGGACCTGCACCGTCATGGCTGTCGGTGACCTCGTCCTCGACGAGCCCGACCCCGCCTCCTACTTCGCGCCGAGCGCACACCTGTTCCGGTCGGCAGACGTGGCCATCGGGCACATCGAAGTGCCGCACTCGACCAGCACCGTGCAGGCGAGCACTGACGTGCCGGCCCCGCCGGCAGACCCGCAGGCGCTCGAGGCGGTGGCAGAGGCGGGGTTCGATGTCGTCACCCTCGCGGGAAACCACTTCTACGACGTCGGTACCGAGGGTGTGCTCGACACCATCACCTACTCGCACAAGGCCGGCCTGCGGACCGCAGGCGGAGGGGGCAACCTCGCCGAGGCCCGGGAGCCGGCTATCACCGAGGCGGCCGGACTGCGCGTCGGGGTACTCAGCTACAACTGCGTCGGACCGCGCGAGTCCTGGGCGGCGTCCCAGAAGGCTGGCGCCGCGTATGTGAAGGTGCTCACCCACTACGAACTCGACTCCGCCACCCCGGGTGGACCGCCGACCGTCTACACGTTCGCGGCACCGGACAGTCTCGCCCAGATGAAGGCGGACATCACCGCGTTGCGACCCCAGGTCGACGTCCTTGTCGTCGCATTGCACAAGGGAATCGGGCATACCCCGGCGGTCCTCGCCGACTACGAGTCCCCGGTGTCCTACGCAGCGATCGACGCAGGCGCCGACCTGGTGATCGGGCATCATGCCCACATCATGCGCGGCATCGAGTTCTACTGCGGAAAGCCGATCTTCCACGGGCTCGGCAACTTCGTCACGGTCACCCATGCGCTCACCCCGGTCGGCGGAGACTCCGCCGAACGCCGCGCGTGGGCCGCCCGCCGACAGGAAATGTTCGGTTTCAGCCCCGATCCGGCGATGCCGTCCTACCCCTTCCACCCCGAGAGCCGCAACACCGCCGTCGCGACGTGCACCTTCGACGCCGACGGCCTGGTCGCCGCCGGCTTCGTTCCGTGCTGGATCGACGACGACGCGCGACCGGTGCCGCTCACCGCCGACGATTCCCGCACCGAGAGCGTCGTCGAGTACATCGAGACGATCACCCGCGCAGCCGGTTTCGACACCGACTTCCACCGCGACGGTGACCTCGTGATGGTCACCGCACCCACTGCACAGCAAAGGATCCGATAATGGCTCAGCGACCCCTCGAAGGGAAGGTCGTCCTCGACCTCACCACCGCACTGGCCGGGCCGTACGCGACTCTGCTCCTCGCCGGTCTCGGTGCCCGCGTGATCAAGATCGAGAACCCCGAGCGCGGTGGGGACGCCGCACGCAACAATTCGCCATACGTCACGCCGGACGGGTTGTCGGTGCAACGCACCAGCGCGGACGACATGTCGGTGTCGATGCTGTCTCGCGGACGCAACAAGGAGTCGATGACCCTCGACCTCAAGAACCCGCACGGCAAGCAGGTCTTCCTCGACCTCGCCGCGCAGGCGGACATCGTCGTCGAGAACTACAGTGCCGGTGTCACCGCGCGACTGGGAATCGACTACGCGGCCGTCTCCGCCGCCAACCCGAGACTGGTCTACACCTCCATCAGCGGGTTCGGCAGTCAGGGCGGCCCCGGCACCGGCAAAGCGATGGACACCATCATCCAGGCGCTCAGCGGCGTGATGATGACCGCAGGCAGCCCCGGCGACGCCCCCATCCGCTTCGGTCTACCCATCGGCGACCTCGTCGCGCCCTTGTTCGCCGTCATCGGCACCCTCTCGGCCGTCATCCAGGCCGACAGCACCGGCCAGGGACAGCACGTCGACGTCTCGATGCTCGGTGCGCTGACTTCCATGGTGGCCGCGGAGCCCTTCGACGCCTTCGAGATGATCGGACTGCCCACCCGCACCGGCGCACTCGTGCCGCGGCTCGCCCCCTTCGGCACCTTCGAGGCGGAGGACGGCTACTTCGCCATCTGCGCTCCCACCGACGGATTCGCGCACGGAGTCCTGACGGCGATCGGGCGCCCCGACCTGATCACCGATCCCCGATTCGCTCGGCGCGACGGCCGCGTCCACAATGCCGACGATCTCCACGCGATGATCGGACAGTGGGCGGCCGACAAGCCCCTTGCAAAGGTGATCACGGACCTCGAAAGCCACGGTGCGCCATGCGCGGAGGTTCGCTCGCCCCGCGACGCAGTGCGCGACCCCATCGTCGTCGAACGCGGTGAGGTGGTACCTCTGACACACCCGACCTACGGAAACGTGGTCGAACTGTTCGGAAGCGGGCTGCCGATCACGATGTCCGGCAGCGAGACCACGCTCGACCGTCCCGCGCCCGCGCTCGGTGAACACACGACCCAGATCCTGGCAGATCTGCTCGGGTACGACGAGTCGCACATCGCCGACCTCGTCGAGAGTAAAGCGCTGTGACGGCGTCCTCTGCGTCTTCGGCATCGTCCGCATCGGCGCGGCTGCGCAGGCACTACGACAGCCGGCTCGATCGTGCGCGCGCCGCCGCGGCCGACGGGACGGCGGTGATCGGGGTCGTCGGAGCGGACGTGCCGCCCGAGATCCTCGAGTCCTGCGGTGCACTCGCGTACCGGCTGTCCAGCGTCGACCGGTCACCCAGTCCCGAAGCCGTCACGCTGCTCGGGGGTGCGGTCGACGCGACCGCCTATTCGATCCTCGACCAGATCCTCGCGGGGGACGTCGATTTCCTCCGCGGACTGGTCGTGTCGCGGGACAGCCAGGCGTCGCTGCGCGTGTTCTACGTACTGCGTGCGCTGGCGGCGCAGGGCCGTCCGGTGCCGCCCGTCCACCTGCTCGACGTCCTGCATCTGCGTCGGAAGTCGACGCGCAGGTACAACACGAGTCAGATCGCCGGACTCGCCGCGATCATCACGCTATGGACTGGCCGGCCGCATAAGATCGAGAATCTTCGTGCAGCACAAACTGTCCGGGCCCGCCTCGGATGCCGACTGGTCGAGGTCCGCGAACGACGGAGATCGGCCATTCCGACAGTGTCGGGTGTCGACGCCCTCCGGTTGTACGCGCTCAGCCAGACCGCGGAACCCACTGAGTGCATCGCACTGGCGGAGGCGTTGCTCGCGGACCCGTCACCGATCCCGGCGGGGCCGCGCGTCTTCCTCACCGGCAGCCCACACGACCACGACCACGCCTACGCCGCGCTCGAGTCGGCGGGTGCGCGGTTGGTGGGCGACGACCACAGCTGGGGTGATGCGGTGGCGGACCTGTGGCCGGTGCCGGCCGCAGGTGACGACCTCGACAGTGCCCACAGCGCAATCGCGTTGCATCGCCTGGACTGCGGGGTGATGGCGCAGACGTCGGGGCTGACCGACCGGGCCGGCTATAGCGCCGAGGGTGTGCGGCGCGCCGCTGCGGATGCGGTCCTGTCCCTCGTCCGCCGCAACGATCCCGCACCGGACTGGGACTTTCCCGCACTGGTCCGGGAACTCGGTGAGTGCGTGCGCACGGAGAAAGTGGCCGGGGGCGGTCGTACCTGGCCGGATAAGGATCTGGGGGAAGCCCTCCAACGGCTGACCCGGGAAGATTGCGAGGTATCCGCACGATGAGCGCAGCACATACAGCGTCACCGGAGCGGCTGGCCGCAGCGACCGCGGCCACCGCCCGCCAGAAGGAGTGGTTCGCGCAGATGCGAGCCGAGGTGGCCGCCGGCGCCCCGCTTGCGCTGGTCAACGCGGACGCACCTCAGGAAATCCTGCGCGCGATGGGGATCCCGTACGTAGTCAACCAGTGGTGGGCGTCCGTCGTGGCCGCCAAACGGTTGGGCCCGGCGAGCCTGAACACCATTGCCGGGCTGGGCTATCCGGACGACTCGTACCAGTACGACGCGATCGGACTGGGATCGATGAACCTCCCAGCCGAGCAGGCGCCCTGGGGTGGGCTGCCCCGACCGGACTTCGTTATCGCCGAGAGCAGTGGGGACGCCACCCGGAAGGTGTTTGACCTGTGGGCGCAGCATCCGGAGACCGAGTTCTTCGCGTTCGAGCGATCTTCGGCGACCACTGCACCCGACAATTGGTGGGACCTCGTCCCGCATCGGTGGGATCAGGCGTACGCTGCCGACCGATTGGACCTGATGACCGACGAGAATTGGCAACTCGTCGAGTTCCTCACCGAACGCACGGGGCGGACGTTCGACCTCGACCGCCTCGCCGCCGTGATGGATCTGGTCAACGAGCAAGCCGAGTGGAACAGGCGGACACGGGACCTGATCGCGTCCTCCCGTCCCACGCCCGTTTCCGTCAACGACAGCATCCCGGCCGTGATGATCCCGCAGTGGCACCGCGGCAGCGAGTGGGCGCGCGACGCCGCACGCGCGCTCTATGAGGAGGTCGAGCGGGCCGTGCACGCGCGCCGGGCCGTATGCCCGGACGAGCGGGTCCGCCTCATGTGGATCGGACGCGGTCTCTGGTTCGACCTCGGTCTGTACCAGCGTTTCCAGGAGAAGTACGGAGCCGTCTTCGTGTGGTCCATGTACCTGGCCATCGCGGCCGACGGCTACCCGCGCTATGGGGACGACCCGATGCGGACCCTCGCCGCCCGGTTCGTCGGGTTCACCGACCAGCTCTACACACCGCCGTGGTCGTCGCAGTGGTACGTGAAGGAGGCGCTCGCCCATGGAGTCGATGCGGTCGTCCACCTCGTGGCCGACGACGTGCCCGGCGGGACCTTCACCACCGCGGCACTCGAGCAAGCCGGAATTCCCGTACTCGAAATCAATGCCAGTAACGCGGATTCGCGCGGCGACACGGCAACGGTAGTCGAGAACGCGATCGGCGGCTTTCTCGAGAGGAGAGTCCTCGGCTGAGACCCCGATGGCTTTCCTCGTCCCGCCACCGCTCCGCCGGCGCAACTTCGCCCTCTATTTCACCGGCCAGATCGCCTCCAACACCGGTGTCTGGTTCCAGAACCTGGCATTGATCCTGTGGATTGTCGAGGAAACCGAGAGCGCCCGCGCACTCGCCCTCGTCACGGTATGCCAGTTCGCACCGATCCTGCTGCTTTCCGCCGTCGCCGGTGCTGCCGCGGACACGTTCCGTCCCCGGTCAATCCTGTTCGTCACCGCGGCACTGTCCTCGCTCGCCGCGGCGATGCTCGCTCTTGCGGCGAGCTCCGGCATCGACCACCTTCCCGTCCTGCTCGCAATCGTCGCGTTCTCCGGGGTGGTGCAGGCGTTCGACCGCACGGCGGGCCAAGCATTCCTGTTCGAACTCGTCGGAGCACGTGAACTCGGGGTGGCGGTATCGCTCAATACCGTTGCCCTATCGGCGGCCCGGTCGATCGGCCCGGGCATCGCCGGCATCGCCTACGCAGTGGCCGGTCCGGCCACGTGTTTCGGCATCAACGCCGCGACCTACGGATTCGTGATCGTGGCGTTGTGTTCGATGAACGCGAAGCGGTTCGTGGCGCGTCCCGTTCGACCCGCCGACTCGGACGGAGCGCGGAGTGCCATCGGCACATTACTGGCCGACCGGACGTTGCGGAGACTGTTCGCGACCAACGTCGCGGTGACAGTGCTGGCGATGAATTTCATGGTGGTCGTCACGGCGATGGTGACCATCAGCCTCGACGCCGGTGCCCCGCAGCTCGGTGCCGCGCACGCACTCAATGCGGTCGGCGCGGTCGTGGGTGGACTCGTCGTCTCCACGCTGGCCCAGGTGCGTCTCCGCGTCGTCGCGCTCGCCACCATGGTCCTCGGCGGCGCGCTGGCCTGCGCGGCACTGTCTCCCAATATTGTTGTTTTCCTTGTTGTTTCACCCATTATCGGTCTAGGGTTGGGTGCATTCCAAAGCTCGTTGGGCAGTGCCGTCCAGACCCTGAGCCCGTCCCATCTTCTCGGCCGGTCCTCGGCGCTGCTGACCATGAGCAGTGTCGGTGTCGCCCCCGTCGGGGCGATCATCGCCGGTTCGATCGTCGACGGTGCGTCCGCGCGCTGGGCAATGGCCGTCGGAACACTCGCCTGTCTGGTGTGCGGTGCGGTCCTCGCGCGCACGCCGCGCACTACCCGTCCGCGCACTCGCACGGACGACAAGCGTCCTGCCCGAAGCTGACGTTCGGCCGGCTGGACGCGTTCCCGCAACGTCCTCGGAGGAAATGATGTCGAGAATTCGCTGGTTTCTCGCCGGTCTGATCGCAGTTGCCGTCGTGGCCGGCCTGGCGGTGGTCGTGCCACGAATCGGTGAAAGTGGGGAGATTGCAGCAGATTTTGCCGAGTACGCGCCCACCCCGCAGTTCACCGAGCGCACCACCGAGACGTTCTACGTCCCGATGAGCGACGGCACGAAGCTGGCGGTCCTGCTGCACAGGCCGGCCGAAAACGGGCAGGCTGTCGACGGACGGTTCCCGGTGATCTGGCATCACAAGCTCGACATCTATCCGAGCCCGAAGGACGGTGTCGGCCCGAAAGAGGCCGGTTACTCGAACCTCACGTCCATGTCCGACCAGGGCTACGTCGTCGCGCAGGTCGCACGCCGCGGTAACGGGCAGTCGTTCGGGGTGCGCCGCGGATACCACGACCGCGTGGAGGCGCAGGACGCCTATGACGTCACCGAGTGGCTCGCCACCCAACCGTGGTCGAACGGGCAGGTCGGGGTCTACGGCTGCTCGAACACCGGCGATGCTGCCATGCACGCCGTCAGCATGCGTCCGCCACACCTGAAGGCGGCCTTCGCGGGCTGCTTCTCGTGGAACAAGTACGACGCCATGCGCCGAGGCGGCATCGCCGCACAGTGGGGATACGGCCCCACACGCAAGGTAGAGGACGATCTTGCACTGACCCCGGTCTCCGGCGACGACGACAAGACTCTCCTGCGCCAAGCCGCCGAGCAGCACCAACTCTCCACCCCGCTCGCACAGATGTGGGCAGGTATGCCCTACCGCGACGACTACTCGACGCTGGTGGGATCCCGCTTCTGGGCCGAAGGCAGCCTGAGCACCTACGCCGATCAAATCCGGGAGTCACAGGTGCCGCTGTACATCGTCGGCGGCTGGCGCGACGAATTCCGCGACCAGGGCATCGTCACGGCACTGAACACCTCCGGATCGAAGCTGCTGATCGGTCCCTGGCGGCATTGCGAGAACCCTGGTCTGGCACTCGTTCAGGAAGCGCAGCGGTTCTTCGACTTTCACCTCAAGGGCATCGACACCGGCATCGACGAAGCACCCCCGATCCGGTACGCCATAGTGGACTCCATCGACGACCCCACCGGTGACATCGACTGGCGCACAGCCGAATCGTGGCCACCAACCTCGTCCGGGCTCACCGACTTCGCCCTCGGCGGCGACGGCGTCCTGGGTTCCACCGCGCCCGGGACATCGCGATTCACGGTCGACACCGTAGTGGAGTGCCCCGACGCCGGCGAGGGTTCTACCGTCCAGCCCTGCCACGTCCCCGGCGCCGGGGCCTCGTTCGTCGGGGCAGCACTCGAGAAGGACACGGAGGTCACCGGCACCCCGATCGCCGACGTGACCGTGCGCGTTGACCGCGACGACGCCCACATCTTCGCCTACATCGAGGATGTCGCACCGGACGGCACGGTCTCCGTGATCACAGAGGGCCGACTCACCGCATCGCTGCGCGGGGAGACCGAGGCACCGTACGAACTTCCCGCGGAAGTGCCATTCCACCGGTCGTACCGGGAAGACGCGCAATCGCTCACACCGGGCGAGGCGACCCGGATGCGGTTCGACATCCTCCCGATGTCGTACGTGTTCCGCGCCGGCCACCGGATGCAGGTCACGGTGACCGGTTACGACCAACGCGAGACGATCCCGCTGCCCGATGCACAAGGGTCGTCCGTAGAGATCGTCTCCGATCCGAGCGCCCCCTCACTCGTCCAGCTTCCCGTCGCACAGTCCTGACCACTTCAGACTTGGAGGAGAAAATATGCGCTACAACCATCTACGGGCGGTATCCGCGCTGGCCGGATTGTCAATCTTGGGAGGCCTCGCCCTGACCGGGTGCTCCTCGGCAGAATCTACGGCGTCGGCGGAGGAACCCGCAGCCGCCGCCTCATCGCGGGACGACTACCACGCGACGGTGCGGGAAAGGACGAACGGACTCGACGGCACACCGTCTACCATCCTGCTGACCTGAGTGCGTTCCCCGACAGCAGTGTGCCCGTCCTCGCGTGGGCCAACGGGGGGGCTGCCGGACCAGCAACATCGCGGTCACCAGCTTCCTCAGCGGGGTGGCCGCGCAAGGTTACATCGTGATCGCGAACGGTGCGCTCGACGAGTTGCCGGTCGACCGGCTCCCCGATGACACCCTCGCGCGACCGGATCGGCTGACCGATGCCATCGACTGGGCCGTCGACTCCGACGAGGCGGCCGAACAATTGGGCCACAAGGCCGACAGCGACAAGATCGGGGTCATGGGCACGTCCTGCGGCGGCGTCGAGGCGCTCCTGGCCGCGGCGGATCCGCGCGTGAAATCGGTAGCGGGACTGAACACCGGCTTCTTCCCCAATAAGCGATTCGGGTACGAGCGGAACGCGCTGAACGACATCACGGTGCCGACACTGCTGTTCAACGGCGTGCCGGCGGACCAGGCGACGAAAAACAGCGTCGAGAACTTCGACCTGCTCACCGTTCCCACCGTCCTGGTCAGTCAGGAGACCGCCGGGCACAGTGGCCTCACCTACGGGCTCAGCGGCACCGACACCAGCGCGCAGATGATGATTGCCGGCTACGGCATGGTGGCCGACTGGTTCGATTACACCCTGCACAACAGCGAACCGGCGAAGAAGCAGTTCGTCGGCACGGACTGCGGATTGTGCACGGAGCCGGGATGGGCAGTGCAAACGAAAAACCTGTAGACGGTGGTGCCGAAGCGTACCGCAATCGACGTCAGGGCTCGAGGCCCGTACCCTCCGCCGGCAATCGCCAACGTGCGGTTCCCGGCAAGGGTCGGTACATCGGAGGGCGGTCGCGCTTGATGACCGACGTGATCGGCGATTTGTAAGCCGACACCGACGCGACCGCGGTGTCTCCGCAGAGCGGGGTGGTGCATCCCGAACGTGCAATGCAAAAGTGTACTGAGCTGCGGTGTCGACTTAGTCGCACGTAATGAATTTCTAAGTCACTCACCCCACGTACTGGCAGAGACCTACAGGCCCCTCTTCAGCCGTGAGGTGTGCAGACCTCCGGTGACACGACGGTGAGGCAGTCCACTTCCCCCGCGCGGCCTCATCGGCGGCTCATGAGAGTCCAGTGTGCGGAACTGCCCGCAGCAAGCCGAATCAGGTGTGATTTGAGGTCCCTCTTGCGTGTGATTACTGGTCAGTCAGTTCGTGGAGCTACCAAGGCCCGCAAAATTGTTCGCCATAGGTGAACACCCCTCCATCCATCCCTCCCTCCACTCCATCCCTCCCTCCCCGGTGGCTGACGCCGAGAAATCGCGTGCTGTCGCGGCGGGCGATGGACGGACGGGCCCGGCCGAGGATGGTCGTTGACCTCGACGATTCGCCTGGGGAATAGCCTGCACTCATGGCCGCACGGAAGACCACCCAGCGACGCTCCAGTCCCAGACGAGCCAGCGCCGCGCCGCTGATACCCACCCCGGGGCACGGGGAGCGGATCTGGATCCTCGATGTCCCGTATCGGGCATCCGCGCCCGGTGCCAAGTACTACAAAGCGCTCAAAGCATATGCCTACATCGGCGCTCAATTGCCTGACGAACTCACCGTCTACGCGTCGAAACCGTACTCGTACGCTCGCTGGGTCGAAGAGGACTTCAACGGCGTGCGGCAACCGGGCGCTACTGGTTTCCACAAGATACCGCGGCCCGAACAGGTGGACGCCGCGAAGGCGATCGCGACGGCCTTTCACCACGGCAAGCGCGGATTCCTGTTGGCCGACGAGCCCGGTGTAGGCAAGACCGGCAGCGCAATCCTCGGCGCGAAAGCTGCGCTGAAATTGGGGGGCGGCGACACCGTACTCATCACCGTGGACCGGCCGGCCCAGATCACCATCGCCGCGTGGCGCGACGCCCTCGCTGCGTTCGGCGACGGAGGCTATCGGTGGCTGATCATCTCCCCGGACCAGCTCAAGAAGTTACTCGGACGCAACGGCCAACCGAAGTACTCCTTCTCCCTCATCATCAATGACGAGGCACAGCAATTCAGGCACCTCACGGCCCAGCGCACCCAGTACCAGCGGCGCATCAACCGTCTCTCCGCGACGCCTGAGAAGGCGCCGTTCGTCATCACCGTGACGGCGACGCCGGGTCATCACCCAGGCGAATACACCTACTTGTCTTCGCTTTTCGCGCAACTGCACGATGACCCGCCGGGCGAGTGGGCCGATCTCGGTAAGAAACTGGTCGAGCATGGCCTACCCCTGACTCCCGGGTGGGACAAGGGCAAATGGGACTGGAACGACCAAGCAAAAGGCTCTCAGCGGCTGCAGCATCAGGCCGTCACCCGCGTCCGAAAATGGATGACCGACTGCGACCCGCCCGTCATGATGCATCGCGACGCGCCCTGGGGGCCGCCACCTATCGACGGCCTGCCACTCGACTTCACCGCCACACAATGGGCTGCGTACCACCAGGACTGGAGTGAGTTCCGCAGCGCGATGAGGATCGCCCGCCAGGGGAACGACACCGCCCGCGGCCGTGCCGCTCTGATGCGGTTCCGGCAGAAGGCAGGCATGCTGCGAGCCCCGCAGACCGCCGAGCTGGTAGCCGCACACGTCGAACGTGGCTACCAGGTACTCGTCGCCGTCGAATTGGTCACCACGGCCGCCGACCCGGTAGCCAACCTCTTGGAGGAGCACGGCATTGGCGTCTCCCGCATCTTCGGCGGGGGCGATCTCGAGACGGAGCGCATTCGATTTCAGCGAGGCCACAACCCGGTCGTGGTGTTCAACACCGCATCTGCGATCAATCTGCAGGCGTCCGAGTTGATGGTCGACGGTTCCCGCGCCTCATCGGCACGTCGCATCGGGTTCTTCCACCAGCCTCGCTACTCCGGAATTGCCGCACGCCAAACGATGGGTCGTGCGCATCGCGACGGGCAGGTTTGCTCGTGGTCACTCCTGTTCGCCGCCGGAACGGTGGAGGAGCAGGCGGCGCGGATCATGATCAATCGGCTCACGGTGACATCGGCCAGTGTCGATGGCGATCTCGGGGGGTTCGGAAACCTCGCCCGGCTGTTCGACGCAGACTGGCTTCCCGAAAGCATCTTCGAGTAGGAATGATGCCTGGACCAGGGACTCCTACAATCGAGAGCGAGCGGATGTACATAACCCCCGCAAGTGTGCTCACAGTTGGGTGTCCACCTTGGTGTGGGCCGCCGAGTAACGACACAAGGATGGGTCGCTACCCGATGAGCGGGAGCGCAACCAGACCGAGGATCGGCAGAGAGTTCGCCGCCGTCGATCTTGATCAGTTCGAGGGGGCGGAGAGACGGCGATGGTGAACGCGTGCGCGGCCGGCGGGTGGTCCTGACCGGTCTACAACCCGAATTCGCTTTTCCCTACGGGACAACGTCATTGCGCGGATCGCGGAGGGGATGGGTCAGTGCGGGGTGCCGCCCGCGGCCAGGTAGGTGTCGATAGCCTGTTGCAGGCGGTCCAGGGCCGCGCCGTAGGCGGTGAAGTCGCCGGTGCGTTGCGCCTCGCGCAGGTTGGCCAGGGCGTCGTTGAGTTCGAGGACCGCGGCGGTCAGCTGGTCCGATGCCGCCGGCGGCAGGGCGGGCGGGGCGCCCGGTGGGGGCGGCGCCGGCGGTTGCCCGCCGGTAGGTGGTGGCGTGGTGGCATCGCCGCCGGGTGCGGTGGCAACGGCGCCGGTGCCGGTGCCGAAGACCTGGTCGAGGGCCTCGGCGAGGGTGGGGGCGTACCCGATCCGCACCCCACCGGTGCCGGGTTCGCGGTAGCTGACCAGGACCCGGGCCAGCTGCGGGAACGTGGAACTGTTGGGCGTGCTGGTCAAACGTTCGGTGAACACCGGTTCGACATAGAGGATGCCGCCGTCGGCGATCGGCAGGGTCAGCAGGTTGGCGTAGTAGATCCGGTTGGACCGCTCGAGCAGGGTGCGCTCGGAGGCGACGCGGGTGTCGGAGATCATCGAGTTCTGGGTCTGCCGCGGGCCCTGGGTCTGGGTGTCCGTCGGCAACCGCAGAATGTCGATCCTGCCGTAGCTCTCGGGGTCGGAGTGCACCGAGAGGTAGGCGGAGAGGAATTCGCGGTTGAAGCCGACCATGGCGCTGGTGAGCCGGAAGGACGGGGCCGCGGTACCGGCGTCGCCGACCAGAACGTAGTACGGCGGCTGCTCCCCACCGGTGTCGGCGGTCGGATCGCTGGGCACCGACCAGAACGCGTTGGTGGTGAAAAACTCCCGCGGATCATCGACGTGGTACTTCGCCAGCAGGTCCCGCTGCAGGCGGAACAAATCCTCGGGGTAGCGGAAGTGCGCGCGCAGCTCGGTCGGGATCGCCGTCGGCGGCTGCACGGTGCCGGGGAACACGCTCATCCACGCCCGCAGGACCGGGTCGTTCTCGTCGACCTGGTAGAGGGTGACGGTGCCGTCGTAGGCGTCGACGGTAGCCTTCACCGAATTCCGCACATAGGACACCTCCTCGCGGGCCAGGGTTCGGCCGGCGTCGTTCACGACCGGCTCAGCGAGTGAACCGACCTGCGAGTACGGGTAGTGCGCGGCGGTGGTGTAGCCGTCGACGATCCACACGATCCTGCCGCCGACCACCGCCGGATACGGGTTGGAGTCGGTGGTCAGCCACGGGGCGACGTGTTCAACCCGGGCGGCCGGGTCCCGGTTGAAGATGATCTTCGACTCGGACCCGATGGCGCCGGAGAACAAGATGTTTCGCTCGCCGTACCGGGCGGCGAACGCCAACCGGTTGACCCAACTGCCCACCGGCACCCCACCGGTGCCCGTATAGGTGTACTGGGCGGTGTCGGTGTCGTACTCGCGCGGCGGCGCACCCTCCGGGCCTCCGACGATGGCGTAGTCCGGGTCCGCCTGCGCGATCACCTCACCGAAGTAGATGCGCGGTTGCTCGACCGGGATCACCTGGTTCCCGCCCACCTGGGAGGCGATATCGCTGACCGCATAGATCGGATACCCGCTGTCACTGCTCGCGCTCTGCCCGGCGACATCGCGGACGGCGGCGTTGACCCTATTGGCGGGAGCGGCGATGAACCCGTTGCCGTGGGTGTAAACGGTGTGCCGGTTGATCCACTGGGTCTGGTTGCCGCTGAGGCTGTTCGGGGAGAGCTCGCGGGCCGCGACGATGTAGTCGGTGAGTTGTCCGTCGATGGTGTAGCGGTCGATGTTGAGGTGCTCGGGAAAGCCGTAGAAGTTCTTCAACTGTTGCTGCTGGGTGAAGGTGCGCGAGAGCACGGTCGGGTCCAGCAGGCGGGCGTTGGCGATCGTGGTGACGTCGGCGGGAATGTCCCGGGGCGACCGGGTGCCCACCCCGGGGTAGTCGAGGTAGTCGACCCGGTCCGGGCCGATTCCGTAGGCCTGCCGGGTCGCGGCGATGTTGCGTTCGATGTAGGGACTCTCCCGGTCGGCGGCATTCGGGCGGACCGAGAACTGCTCGATCAGCGCCGGATAGATTCCGCCGACCAGGATCGCCGAGAGCACCAGCAGTGCCGTGGCCATCGCCGGGATCCGCAGGTCCCGCACCGCGATCGCGGCGAAGAACGCCGCCGCGCACAGCACCGCGATCGCGACCATGATCAACCGGGCCGGCAGCACCGCGTTGATGTCGGTGTACCCGGCGCCGGTGAAAGTCGGTTCCTTCCGGCCGCTCCACAACAAGGAGTACCGGTCGAGCCAGTAGGACGCCGCCTTCAGCGCGATGAACGTGCCCGCGAACACCGCAAGCTGGATGCGCGCCGGCCGGGACACCTCGATGACGTGGTCCTTGCTCGGTGCCAGCCGGATGCCGCCGAACAGGTAGTGGGTTCCCAGGCCAAGAAACAACGCCAGGAACACCGCGATGAACAACCACGCCAGGATCAGCCGGTAGAACGGCAGATCGAAGACGTAGAAGCCGATGTCGTACCCGAACTCCGCGTCCACGATGCCAAACGCGCCGCCGTGCAAG
The DNA here is from genome assembly GCF_048381435.1 of Rhodococcus mengyinensis. Classification (NCBI taxonomy): domain Bacteria; kingdom Bacillati; phylum Actinomycetota; class Actinomycetes; order Mycobacteriales; family Nocardiaceae; genus Rhodococcus; species Rhodococcus mengyinensis. The sequence continues at coordinate 53,926 of NZ_JBLWIT010000023.1, forward strand.
AACAGTTGCACCGTCTCCCAACTCGCCTGCGCGTGCAGCCCGAACGGCAACGCCAGCAGCAATGCGATCCCCACCGTAAACGACCGCGGCCGGCGCGTCACCGCCTCCCGGTACCGCTCGACCGGATCCTTCGGCGTGTTCGCGCCCGAGGCCGCGAACAGTGGGCGGGACCGGTACGCCCACACCACGGCCGCGAAGATCACCGCACCCACCAGCAGCCCCACCGCCGTGAACAGGATCAGGCGGGTGACCAGGACCGTCCCCCACACGCGACGGTAACCAACCTCACCGAACCACAGCCAATCGGTATACCCCACGACCAGACGCGGCCCGATCACCAGCAACGCAATGAGCGCCACCGTCACCATGATCATGACCCGGGCCCGCCGCGGCAGCGCCCGCATCCGGTCGGACGGTCGCATGGCCACCTCCCACGGGTCGGCTCACGAGCAGCCCCGCCGCGGACCACCTCGCCCGATCCAGCGAAGGCGTTCGTATCACCCCATTCTATTTCTATGCGGCGCCGGGCTCATCCTCGCCGGCGCGCACTCGGCATCGGATTGGGCGAAGTGGACCCGCGAGTGGAGCACCGCCGGGTTCGCGGGCGCGGCTCGTCGCCGGTTCCTCCTCGGCCGGTGACACACTGCTCCTCCGAGTCATCGCGGTGACCGTGATCGACAGAACCGTGGAAACGACCGTCAAGGGCACCCTGCCACTCGCCGGCCGAAACACGCCGTCCATGCGCATCAGCTGGCTGCAGCGAGAGCGTCGATGCAGGGAGGCCGTTCGCCGGCTGAGGTGATGGCCCGTGCAGCGATTCGCGTGGTGCAGGATTCCCCGAAGGTCGTCGAAGCCAATCGTCAGCAGACGCTGCCGATCGGTTCTACCGGTCAGCAGGCCGCGGTCGGTCAGGGCGTCCAGCCCAGCCACCAAGACGTCCCCCAACTCGGCGGGTCGGCCACACCTCAACCACCAATCCTGCCTACTACGCGCCCTCCCACACGCGGACAGTCGGAGCGCCATGCCCAGCGGACTAGAACCATTCCGCAGTCGTTGTCGACAAGCCCAGCCGCCGCGCCGTGGTGAGCGCGATCAGTGTCCGTAGCGGTAACGGCAGGCAGCAATGCGGATCTGATCATCGACAATTTTACAGACCAGCCGGTGCTCATCGGTGATACGCCGGGACCAGTAGCCCTGAAAACCGTGCTTGAGGGGCTCGGGCTTGCCGATTCCGTCGTTCCCGTTGCGTTCGACCTCCTTGAGTAGTGTGTCGATCCGCTTGACGATCTTCCGATCCTGCGCCTGCCACCAGACGTAGTCCTCCCACGCAGACTCGTCCCAGACAAGTTTCATTCAGCCAGATCCCGGACAGTTCCCCCGCCGGACTCCAACCGATCGATCGACGCCAACAGCCGGCGGGCGTTCTCCGGACTCCTGAGCAAGTATGCCGTTTCCTTCAACGACTCATAGTCGTCGAGCGAAACCATCACCACCGGCTCGTGACCCGCCCGCGTGATGACGATTTCTTCCCGGTCATCGACGACGGCGTTGAGGACCTCGGCGTACCGCGCGCGAGACTCCGAGTAGGTCATGGTTCGCATGAGCACACCTCCGTTATTACGTACAAGAAATTGTACGCAACCCGACATACTTCCGCAGTCCAAGGGGACGACCGGTGTTCGCCGACGACTTCGACGACACGGTTCAGCTTCGCGTCCTGCGCCGAGGCAAAAGCAGCCGGTGCGGCGCCGATCTACCAAGGCGAGCCCGGCTACTCGACGAAACTCGACCGGGACAAGGACGGTATCGCCTGCGACAAGTGATGCGGCGTCAAAATCGCGCGACGTCGTGCCGTGGTCGACGGTGCGGGTCACAGGGGGCACAGGGTTTGCCGGGTCCGGTTCCAGAACGGAAACAGCTCGGGGCTGCCGGCGTCCGGGTGTTGCCGTTGCGCCTGCTCGACGAATTCGAGGACCGTCTTTCCGGTGGTGTGCGAGAGTGCGCAGGCGTCCAGACTCAGCTTCGCCGACGCCACGAACCCGATCCGCTCGGCGTACGGGCCCAGGACCCCGGAATCGACGAACGGAGCGAGGCCTGGCCCCCACCGGTTGAAGGCGGACTGCAACCCGAAATCACAGGGCTGCCCAAAGAGTTCACTGCACGTCGTCGGCCGGCCGTGGACCATGACCGCGGTATCGGGCAGCGGGCGCGGCGGCTCGGGCGAGTCCGGCCGCGACGCGACCGCCCACACCACCAGCACCGCGGCGCCGACCACCAGGCACACCAGCACCGCCTTCAGGACCTGCTTCATCGCTCACTCACCTCGTCACACACCTTCATTGCACCACTCCTGCCCTGCGGCCGACCCGAAAAACCGGTGGACGGCAACGAGAAAGCCGGAACGCGAGCGCTGTCGTGGGTCATCGGCGGGGTATATGCGTAGATCCACCTCATAGAGGCCGCTACAACCGTGCGCGGCCGGCCACCTCAGATGCGAGGCCCCGCCACCGGTCCGCACCGGCGGGGGTCAGTTCCGCTTCCGCGGCGCCCGTTCGAGACTGTTGAGCTCATCGAGAACCCGGTCTACGGCGGTGGTCGGGATCCGTAAGTCTGTGCCCTCCGAGACCCGGAGGCGGTCGCGGACGTAGGCGAGCATGGCGAGCTCACGCTCGACGTCGGCTACGTTTCGCTCGCTCACGGCCTTAGTGGTCTGATTCGTTAGTTCGTCGGGGGTTGTTGCCAGGCGGTGGGGTCGGCGAGGTAGAGCCCGCAGGCGCAGTCGAGTGCGTCCTCGGGGGTGCCGGCGAAGGCGCCGCTGGGCAGGATCGAGTCCTGGTACTTGCCGGTGCTGGCGAGGTGGATCGCGAATCCCCACGAGCGGGCCGATCCTCCGTAACGCAGCCGCATCAGCGGTAGGACGGTGCCGTCCGGCAGTGTCGCGTCGACGTAGGCGAAGGATCCTCGAAATCGGGCGTCGACGTCACGCAGTTGCGGCCAGCGGGCGCGGGCATGGTCGAACAACCGAAGGCGCAGCGAGTTCTTCGTCGATTCCGGTGGTGTCGGCACAGGGTTCATCGTGCCCGATGACACCCGTGTCGGTCACCAACCTCGGGGGTGTCGCACGCGAAGGTTGGGGCATGTGTGATGAATGTGACCTGATGGTGCTGCTGTGGTGATGGTCAGTCCGTTCCAGGTCGCGTTGGACGACGTCGACCGCGTCGAGCTCGAACGGCGGGTGCGGGCGGGCAACACCCCGCAGAAGGTGGTGCTGCGCGCGGTGATCGTGTTGCTGGCCGCCGACGGCGCCTCGAACGCGGCCATCGCCGACGAACTCGGCATCTGCGTCGATACCGCCCGCAAGTGGCGGGCCCGATTCTGCGCCAAGGGCATCAAGGCACTGGTCGACGCGCCCCGCTCGGGGCGCCCACCGGTGTACACCCCCACGGACGTGGCCCGAGTCAAGGCGTGGGCGTGCGAGTTGCCGGCCGAACACCAGCTGCCCCTGTCTCGGTGGAGCGCCCCGGAACTGGCCCGCCAGCTACTGACCGACGGGATCGGCGCCTCGGTGTCGACGGTCCGCCGCTGGCTCGCCCAGGACGCCCTCAAACCCTGGCAGTACCAGTCGTGGATCTTCATCCGGGATCCACGGTTCGAGGCCAAGGCGGCGGTGGTGTTGGACCTTTACGCCCGCAGGTACGACGGCATCGCGCTGGGCGCGGACGAGTACGTGATCTCCGCGGACGAAAAACCCTCCATCCAGGCCCGCCGCCGCTGCCATCCCACCCAGCCGGCCGGTAAGGGACGTCCGATGCGCGTCAATCACGACTACCGCCGCGGTGGGGCGTTGGCGTATCTGGCGGCCTACGACGTCCACCATGCCCGAGTGTTCGGTCGATGCGAACAGTCCACCGGCATAGTGCCGTTCACCGACCTGGTCGATCAGGTCATGACCTGCGAGCCCTACGCCTCTGCGGAGCGGGTGTTTTGGATCGTCGACAACGGATCCTCGCACCGGGGCCGGGCCGCGAGGTATCCGAACGCGGTGATGGTGCACACCCCGGTGCACGCGTCGTGGCTCAATCAGGTCGAGATCTTCTTCTCCATAGTCCAACGCAAAGCGCTCTCGCCCAACGATTTCGAAGAACTCGATGCTGTCGAACGGCGCCTGCTCGCCTTCGAGGAACGGTACAACGCCACCTCCGTGCCGTTCAAGTGGCGGTACACCACCACCGACCTGCACCGACACCTCGAACGACTCGACCTCCACGACCGAACCCTGCAAGCGGCATGACCCCCGACGAATTAACGAATCAGACCACTTAGCATCCCACCCCAGCGGAGTGCGAGTAGGAACTATGCCTCCCGCGTGGCGCCGAGCAGAACGCCGACAACGCAGCGCGGACCACCACTCCGCCCTTGCGGGACATGGCGCCACTCCAGTCGACACCCATTGCATATCGAGCGAATGACACCAAGTATCGGGCGGGCGGCGCACACCCTTAGACGATCCGCCCAGGCCGGGGGCCAGCTCGACCAGTGTCGCAAGGGACGGGATCGCGGGGAGAGTGCCACCCTCTCCCCGGGCGGTCAGTGACCCGTCCACACCGCGCTAGTGGACGAGGCCACCGCTCATGTCCACCGCGTCGAAGCCGTTCTCCACCAGCAGGTTCGCAGCCCCGGCCGAGCGAATTCCGCCGGTACAGAAGGTGATGAGCAGACGGTCGTCGGGGAACTCCAGGCAGCGGTCGAGCAGTTCCTCGAGTGGCGCGTGCACGGCGCCGGGGATGTGTACCCGGTTCCACTCGAACTGGCGGCGGACATCGACAACGAGGGCACCGTGTTCGACGAGGCGGACCGCCTCCGCGGCGCTGATCGCCGGCGGTCGGCGCAGATAATGCCTGAGACTCATGCGCTGCGCGCCTCCTGCCGCAGGTTGACCATCGTGAGAGGGCCGCTGAGCACGGGCACGAGCGCACCAATGCGGGTCCGGGTCGGCAGGCCGCGACCGAGCAGTGCCGTGACGGCGACGGACAGGTAGAGCGCACCGTGGATCGGGCCGAGGACACCGGCGACCGCGGCGTCGTGCACGGTGCCGAGGTTGGCCAGCAACCCCAGGACGCTGACGGTCTCGAGTGCCGAGAGCACGGCCAGCGTGCGCAGCAACCCGGTCATACGTAGCTCGATCCGGGTCGCACGATCATTAGCACGACGACGACCACCCACAACAGGTTGAACAGGCCGGTCACCATGCCGAGGCGCCGGAGTTGGATTCCGTCGTCGGGTGTGGTGAGCGCCCGTTGTTGGAGCGGGGCGATTTGCAGGGCGAGCAGTCCACCGGCGATCGCGGTGAGCACCATCGCGACCACAACCCAGACCTCGCTCGTGCGGCCTTGCACGGTGGCGAGGAGAAGGCCGACGACCGGGACCGCGATCGCCAGGACGCCGTAGAGGCGGGTGATCCGGTGCAGCACCCGGGCGGTGTTGATGTTCCGCTCGATCTGCTGCGCACCGCACACTGTGGCGGTCACCGGTGCGTGTCGGGGGAACAGGCTGGTGGCCACCGCGACCGGGCCCACGAAGAGGATGCCCGCCACGACGTGGAGGGTGAGCAACAACGATTCCATGACCTTCAGCCTAACTGAAGGTTGGCGGGTGAGGTGTCAGTCAGTCGCCGACATCACCCGCACCATGTGCGCCCGCAGCGCCTCGGTCAGCTCGGGATGCTGCGCGGCGAACTCGTCATCGAGACGGGCCACTACCTCGGCCGCGCGAGCCAGCAGTGATTCGCCCTCCGCCGTGATCCGCAGGGTCGAGGCGGCCCCGGCGTGCGCGGTCGAGTCGTCGACCAACCCGGACTCGACGAACGCCGCGACCGCCGTGTGAGCGCTCTGCACGGTGATGCGGGAACGCCGAGCGAGCTCACTGAACGAGATGCCCGGCGTCCCGCGGATGTGCCCCAACAGCCCGTACTTGCGGGTAGTCAACCCGAGCGGCTTCAAACCGTCGGTGAATGCCGCCTCCCACACCCGGCTCACCGTGAGCAGCGTGACCGTAGGACTGAAAGGCGGAGGCTGCGACATGGGCAGCAGGCTACCCACACCGCACCACCACAGCTCAATTTGTGGGCGAACCGTCGATTCCCCCCTCAGAGTTCACGCCGAGAGAAGCCGAAGTCCACCCCGGCCCTGACCAGCCTCGCCGGTGCCGGCGAAGACCCGACACCGGCACCGCTGACGCGGACAACCGCCACCGCACGGCGCCGAAGATCATCGTCCCGCAGGCTCATAGCCTCCCTGGCAGGATGGCCACACTTTGGAACAGGGCAATGTTGCGACTCACGCGACCGGCGTCGCTACCTGAGCATCACGGAAGGCTCGCTCAAGCTCGGCCGAAATCCGCCGCGGGACAACACCTCGTGACCCTCGCTGATCGCCCACTCACGAATCTCCTTCGGCGACGTCTTCACCGGAGCCTCACTCCCCACTTCCCTCGTCACCGAGACCCATTTTGACCCAGTTGTGCAGGGTCGCCTCGGAAATCCCGAAGTCTTTCGCGATCCCGAAGCCGTTCCCCGAAGAGTTTCCGCCGCGACGTGGTCGCCGCAAGCGAGAAGACCCGCTGAGCCAGTGCAGCCCCCTTCGATCACTTGCCATCGTGCAATCTATCCGGTGGGGATTTCGCAAAGTTGCGACGTTAAAGATGCTTCGGTAATTGAGTGAGAACTGATCATAAGGAAAGTCCGGTATGGTCGAGGAAGCTCTGACACAGGTCGTAGCTCGAGCCGACTCGGGTCAGCCCGGACTCGGTCGCCACGCGGACCTCGTCGAGGGTATCGGGGCACAGGTTGGCCAGTTCGGTGGATTTCATGTTGCCCCAGACCTGTTCGATCGGGTTGAGCTCAGGAGCATAGGCAGGGAGGCGTTCGACGTGGAGCCAGTCGCGTTGGGTGGCCAGCCACGCGGTCATCGCGCGGGACCGGTGGGCCATGAGCCCGTCCCAGATCACGATGACCTTCTTGCCGGCGAAATGGGTGCGTAATTCGGTGAGAAACTCGATGAGCTTGTCGGTGTTGTAGGCGCCGTCGGTCATGGAGAACACGAACGCGCTGCGACTGCGGTCGTGTCGATAGGCCAGGACCCCGGCCATGGACATGCGTTTCCAGGAGAATCGATGATGCAGAACCGGTGTCACGCCTTTCGGCGCCCAGGTTGCTCGGACCACCGGGAGCAGCGACACACCGCTTTCGTCCTGGAAGCAGATCCATGCACCTTGGCGCCGCGCAATTTTTTTAGGCTCTCTTGTCATGAATGTGGATGGGTTGCCGTGTGATACGGGAGGGTGAGGGTGACGGGTCCGCAGGCGAGCAGGATCAACGCGAGAGCATTCTCGGCGGTGTGGAATCCGTAGGCCCGGCGGATAATCAGCCTCACCTTGTTATTCAGTCCCTCATGGCGTCCGTTCGCGAGGCCTCGTTCGACCGCGGCGGTGATGCCGTCGAGGTGCTTTCGGATGGTGCGTCCGAGTTTGACGAACTGCGGGATCCGGCAGCGCTGCGCCCAGGCACACCATCGGGCGAGCATCTCGAGCACCACCTCGTCGTCGAGATCGCCGGCGAAGACCGCGCGCAACGCCTCCTTGAGTTCGTAGGCCCGGACCAGTGCGCCGCCCTGCCGTTTGAGCGCTTTCAGTGTCGAAGCCTGCTTGGCGGACAGGCTTTCGGGATTCTTCAAAAGCGCCCACCGCGCACCTCGATAGGTCTTGGCGATCTGCTTGTCCGAGAGACTGCGGGCGTGCTGCCACACCTGGCGACGCACGTCGTCGAGGGCGTCGGTGGCGAGTTTGACGACATGGAACGGGTCGAAACAGATCGTCGCCTGCGGGGCATGCTCACGCACCGCCTTGACGTAGGCCGGTCCGAGGTCCATCGACACCGCCTCGATCCGCTCCGCGGCCCCCGCGGGCAGGGTGTCGGTGAAGAAGGTGCCGAGCGCGGCGGCGTGCTTGCCCTCGGTGCCCCAAACGATCTTGCCGGTCTCGTGGTCGGACACCAGCGTCAGATACTTGTGGTGGCGGCGCCACGAAATCTCGTCCACCCCGATCTCGACCAGATTCGTGAATCGGTCGGGGTCGAGTTTGTCGGCGACGACCCGGCCGCAGATCGCGCCGACGGTGCGCCAGGTGACCCGGCAGAACACCGACACGGTGGACTTGTCGGTCTTGGTGGCCAGCCACACCGCCAGGTCCTCGAAGTCGCGAGTGAACCCGGATCCGGGTCGGGCGAAGTCCACCGCCTCGACCAGCACCCCGTGCTCGGGGCATCGCAGTCGCCGGCGGCGCATCGTGAGCACACAGACGCGTCCACCCAGGTCGAGGTGCCGCCACGATGAGTCCACCTCGCGGGTGTCGTAGCGATGAAGGGTTGAATAGTCGCAGTGCGGGCACCGCATCCGGCGGCGGTGGGGGCGCACCGCCACCCGCACCCGATCGTCGGCGATCTCGACGTCGCGGACGGTGGCCTGCGGTAGGCACAGCAGCCTGTTGAGTAGGGTTGAAGCGCGCACGGGTCATCTCCGATGGTGACGGATGTGTAGGAGCTTTCGACCCTACGGGCGGCCCGTGCGCCCACCCCCACACCACCTGCCCTTATCACATGCAGGGCCATCCACATTCATGGCAGAAGAGCC
>NZ_JBLWIT010000024.1:0-17150 GCF_048381435.1 Rhodococcus mengyinensis
GGCTCTTCTGCCATGAATGTGGATGGCCCTGCATGTGATAAGGGCAGGTGGTGTGGGGGTGGGCGCACGGGCCGCCCGTAGGGTCGAAAGCTCCTACACATCCGTCACCATCGGAGATGACCCGTGCGCGCTTCAACCCTACTCAACAGGCTGCTGTGCCTACCGCAGGCCACCGTCCGCGACGTCGAGATCGCCGACGATCGGGTGCGGGTGGCGGTGCGCCCCCACCGCCGCCGGATGCGGTGCCCGCACTGCGACTATTCAACCCTTCATCGCTACGACACCCGCGAGGTGGACTCATCGTGGCGGCACCTCGACCTGGGTGGACGCGTCTGTGTGCTCACGATGCGCCGCCGGCGACTGCGATGCCCCGAGCACGGGGTGCTGGTCGAGGCGGTGGACTTCGCCCGACCCGGATCCGGGTTCACTCGCGACTTCGAGGACCTGGCGGTGTGGCTGGCCACCAAGACCGACAAGTCCACCGTGTCGGTGTTCTGCCGGGTCACCTGGCGCACCGTCGGCGCGATCTGCGGCCGGGTCGTCGCCGACAAACTCGACCCCGACCGATTCACGAATCTGGTCGAGATCGGGGTGGACGAGATTTCGTGGCGCCGCCACCACAAGTATCTGACGCTGGTGTCCGACCACGAGACCGGCAAGATCGTTTGGGGCACCGAGGGCAAGCACGCCGCCGCGCTCGGCACCTTCTTCACCGACACCCTGCCCGCGGGGGCCGCGGAGCGGATCGAGGCGGTGTCGATGGACCTCGGACCGGCCTACGTCAAGGCGGTGCGTGAGCATGCCCCGCAGGCGACGATCTGTTTCGACCCGTTCCATGTCGTCAAACTCGCCACCGACGCCCTCGACGACGTGCGTCGCCAGGTGTGGCAGCACGCCCGCAGTCTCTCGGACAAGCAGATCGCCAAGACCTATCGAGGTGCGCGGTGGGCGCTTTTGAAGAATCCCGAAAGCCTGTCCGCCAAGCAGGCTTCGACACTGAAAGCGCTCAAACGGCAGGGCGGCGCACTGGTCCGGGCCTACGAACTCAAGGAGGCGTTGCGCGCGGTCTTCGCCGGCGATCTCGACGACGAGGTGGTGCTCGAGATGCTCGCCCGATGGTGTGCCTGGGCGCAGCGCTGCCGGATCCCGCAGTTCGTCAAACTCGGACGCACCATCCGAAAGCACCTCGACGGCATCACCGCCGCGGTCGAACGAGGCCTCGCGAACGGACGCCATGAGGGACTGAATAACAAGGTGAGGCTGATTATCCGCCGGGCCTACGGATTCCACACCGCCGAGAATGCTCTCGCGTTGATCCTGCTCGCCTGCGGACCCGTCACCCTCACCCTCCCGTATCACACGGCAACCCATCCACATTCATGACAAGAGAGCCCGAATTAAGATCACCGAACCGGCCACGACCTGGGTCAGCTCGCCGATGCCACCGAGGCAAAAGCCCCGAGCACCGCGCTCCGTCGATACAACAAGGCCGTCGCAGCCGCAGTCGATGCAGGATTCGCGATCCCACCGCAGCCTGCCTTCGACCGGCAAGCTGACCTCGTCAGCTCCCCGGTTTCCCGGCAACGCAACGGGTCCCTGATCAGCTTGCGCAACCGCATGGCCAGTGCGCACTGCTGATCCCACGGTGCGGCGCTCCACGGACCCAGCCGGCGGCACCCCGCAGATTTGCACGCGGCTTGCGCACCGCCCCCGTGCCTCCGGCAACCGTTGCGCAATGCCTATTGAGAGTGCCGCGGGCATCAGTCCCTCACGCAATCTAGGCATTGCAACGGCAGTGACGAAGCCAGACAACTCGACACCGGCACACGATCGTTGCCGCGCAATGGTCCAGGGCCACACTCATGGACTTTCACGAACCGGAAGGCGCAGGAAGGGGATGTGTTCGGCACACCGATGACCACCACGACGAAGACGTTCCTAAGTCTTGCAGTTATCCACAGATCACGTTGATCTCACCGGACAAACCGGCCACAGTGGGCGCTCACCTCGACGCGAGCGCAACCGGCTAGAGCCGCTGTTGCGCTCACCGAACGGTGATGAATTACCCTAGTCCGCCCGGTAGATGAGGTGCCAATGCCCGCCACACGTCCGACCGCCCGCCGCGCGCTCGCCGCACTGGTCACCGCGACGGTCGCCAGCGCAACCGCAACGGTGACCGTCCCGGCGGTGGCGCACGCGGACTCAGCCAGATGTGCATCGACGTTCAACCTCTTCATCCCCGGAACCTGGGAAACCACCGAGCAGGCCGACCCCGCCGTTCCGGTCGGCATCCTGAAACCGATCGCCGACGCCATCACAGCCACCCACGACGACCGCGCGGAGGTCTACACCCTGCCGTATATGGCCCGCGCATTCGACAACGGAAAGACATACGCCGTCAGCAAGTCGGACGCACGAACGAAAGCGGCCAGTGTGCTGACCGACGTTGCGAGCAAGTGCCCGCGAACGAAATTCACGATCACCGGATACTCCCAGGGTGCCGACGCGGCCGGCGATCTCGCCTCCGACATCGGCAACGGCAAGGGCCCCATCCCACCCGACCGGGTACTCGCGGTCGGCCTGCTGGCGGACCCCGGCTCGGGCACCGAAGGTGAAGCCGTCGTCGGCCCCCGCGCCGCAGGAACCGGCATCGCCGACCCCCGCCCGCAGGGAATGGGCCAACTCTCCGGGCGCGTCGCCTCCATCTGCTACACCGGCAAGGACCTGTACTGCTCGATCCAGAAGGGAGCGAGCCCGCTCCTCGGGTCGCTCGGCTCCATCCTCAGCAAGGCTCCCAGCACCGAACCCGGGGCGCCCACCCCCGACGGAAGCACCGGTCTCGCTGACGCATTGACCTCCGACTTCTCCCAAGCCGATCTGCCGGCACTCGGACCACACGCCACCACGCTGACGCAGCAGAGCACCGCGGACACCATCGACGTCGGCCAGGTGGCAAACTCCGCGACATCGCTGATGCACAGCCTCACCCCGATCGCGGATCTGATCGCCTCCGGCGCAGCGAACTCCGCCGCGACCACCGACCTGACCACCGCGGCACCGGGAACCGCTGAACACGCCGCCGGACAGTTCCTGGCCGCCGCGTCCCAGGCCGACCTGTCGAATGCGGTGACCACCGCGACCAAGCTCGCCGACACCGCCTCGACGTTGGTCCAGTCCGGCACCGCCACCGTGCCGGCCACGTCGCCGGAAGCGACCGCGCTGTCCATACCAGCAGGAACACTGAGCGCACAGGTTGCGCCGCTGGCTGCCACACCCGCCGACACACTCACGACCGCATCGAGCGTGCTGGCGGTCCTCAAACCGAGCATCGTCGTCGGCCAAGTACTCAACGTGGTGACAGGCTTGACCGCACTCGACCTCCCCGGAATCCTGCAGAACCTAACCGTCCTCCCGCAGAAGGTCGCCGCGCTCGACGCACACGGGGCGCACCAGATCGCGGGGGAGTTGAACAACCAGTTCGCGCCGTTGGTCACCCTCGCCGCCGGCGTCGACCTCCGATGGGTCTCACAGATCCTCGCGGTCATCCCGGACCCATCCGGGTTCACCCAGATCGCCGCACTGGTGACCTCGATCCTTGCCAATGTCGATGTCATCCGGCTCGCCAACCTGATCGGTCAGATTCAGGAAATCGCCTGGGCCGCGGTGGAGAGACTCCTCCCACCACCCGGACAGGCGCCCGACCCACTCGGCGCCGGAGCCGCCATGACCGGACTGCTACCCGTGGGTCTCGACCTCGCCTCGGTCGCGGTGAACATGCTCTCAGGCAAGGCCACCAAGACCGACCCGGCCCTCCTCGGCAGACAAGCCCACACCGCTCCGCCCTCGGTCCCCGACCAAGCACAGAGCCTCGACCTGAACGGGCTGACCGGATCGCTGACCACCATGGCCACCTCCCAAGGTGCCGATGACCTCGCCGCCCTGGTTTCCGAGGGGTTGAACGCCGCATCATTCTTCGCCTCCGGCGCCCACACCGACTACAACCACCTCGTCGTCGATAACGCCGGACGCACCGCCATCCAATGGCTCACCGATTGGCTCAACCTTCAGATCAGCCGGGCCGCGTAACCCGCCTTCCGAAATGATCCTGCACGAGAGAGGCGAACATCATGGCCCCACCACGATCACACAATCCCGCTGCCCGGTGGATCTGGTGCAGGCGCTGCAAACTCCGCGGCTACCTCGCCCGAACCGACGCCAAGAGCGTCCGCAGACGCCACCACGGATCGAAAGGACTCTCGGTGTTCCCCTGCCCCCACAATCCCAGCCAGTACCACGTCGGGCATCGTCCGCCCGCCCTCACTCTCGGAGCCATCGATCGCCGCCGACTACGCAACCAGGCACTCAAAGCCAACGGGGCAATCACCGGCCGAGACATACCACCAGCTCGCTGACACGGCGACCGCACCCCACAACCGCACACCTTGACACGCACACACACGCACGCGAAGAAGGGGATCCGATGCAGGCACCGAGCAGGAAGACTCACCGATCAATAGGCCCAGCCGCGCATCAGAAGACACGGTCCACCCCGCGCAACGCGCGACGATACTGAACTCAACAAGGAAACCACCATGACCCCCTACCGGATCCAGGCCGGCCACGCGGACTCGCCGGTCATCTTGCACGTCCCGCACGCCTCCCGCTCCATCCCCGAGAACGTCCGTGCCGGCATCCTCCTGACCGACGACCAGTTGCAACGAGAGCTGGACGAATCCACCGACACAGCAACAGATCACATCGCACTTCGAACCACGGAACTCCTCGCCGCCGGTCTCCCACAACCCTGGCTGGCCATCAACCAATTCTCACGCCTCGTCATCGACCCCGAACGATTCCCCGGCGACTACGAACCCATGAACGCCGTCGGCAGAGGAGCGGTATACACCCGCACCTGCAACCGTGCCCTCCTCCGGCCCGAACCCGCCCCGGACACGCAACACCTGATGGACACCTACTACCACCCCTACGCCACCGCACTCACCGACCTGGTCGACGACCGGATCGCCACCACCGGCACAGCCGTCATCATCGACCTCCACTCCTACCCGCACCACCCCTCCAGATTCGAGGACCCCAACAAACCCCGCCCCGCCCTCTGCCTCGGCACCGACGACTTCCACACCCCGAACAGACTCCGCGAGCAGGCACGCGACGCCTTCGCCCCGATCGGCGACATCGCCACCAACACCCCCTACGGCGGCTGCTACGTCCCCCTCAACCGCTACCAGCAGGACCCGCGGGTGAGCGCCGTGATGATCGAACTCCGCCGCGACCAGTACCTCACAACGCCGAGCGCCGCGAACCCGAACAAGGTCGACACACTCGCCGGCATGCTCGCAACCCTCGTCGCCCACTGCACACCGAAAGCGGCCGCCGACTGATGTGCAAACCCAAACCCGGACCCCGCTGCTCCAAACACATGCGCATCCGACTCACCCACGCCCACACCAAACTCAATGACGCACTCCACGCACTCGCTGACGATCCCGACAACAACACCCTCAAACACCGCGTCCGCCGTGCCGAAGCAGCCGTCGCAGAACATGCCGCACTGTACGACTCCACCCCCGCCGGTCAGAACGAACTTCGCGACGCAATCGCACACGAGGACAACGACACTTCCCGCAATCTGCTCAAACAACGACTGGCCGCCGCTGAAGCCTTACGCGCACAACAGATACAGACGATGCACTATGGTCAGCAGAATCCAACAACTAAGGACAATCACGATGAGCAACGAACCGACACTGACCCAGCAGCAACGGGAAGCGTTCTGGCGCCTCCACGGGTGGCGCCCGGATCTGCCGGACAACGAGCGCCGGGAGATAGAGCAGTACTGGACCGACCCGGAGATCGCGGAGGCCGAAGCGCTCGGATTCTGATCGCCGGTCGCGAGATCACTCCGGTCGCCGAACACACCCTGTCATCGCACACACATGAGCGGTTGGCCGCACAGGGAGTTAGCACACCCACGCTGTTTGAACTCGACCCACGTGATGCAGATCTGTATCGAGACCAGATGCTCGCCCTCCGAGACAACAATCCCTACGCGGCCTCTGTCTACGTCTACGACGCTCACGAGTACCGCGGTATGCGGATGCTCGTCACCGACGACGGAAAGGCCGGCGTCGCGGTCAACGGCGATGAGGTTGTCTCGGTCTTCGCGCACAACGATTGCGAACACCCGAGGGCGGCGTACGCGCTGCTCTCTCAGGCAACCGAAATCGGCGGTCGCCGCCTGGACTGCTTCGACACAGTGCTTCCCAAGATCTACGCGCAATCGGGCTTCGTCCCAGTTGCACGCCTCGCGTGGAACGACACCTACGCACCCGACGGCTGGGACTACAGCACGTACCAGAGATACAACAACGGACGGCCAGATGTCGTCTTCATGGCATATAACCCCGAAGCAATCGGTTCGAAATACATGCGCACCACCGACCACTACGTCGAAGACTACGACGCCGGAGTCGACGCGGCCCGGCGATACCAACAGAAATGACTCCACGCAATCACTTGATTCGCGAGCACACTCACCAAACCTGCAACCTGAACCACTGGTGGAACTTCGGGGTCCCGGATGCGTGAATCCGTAGTCGGCGGCCGCACGCACCGCGCGACAGATGCAGTGGGCTTACTGCGACGATGCCACGATTCACTACCTGGGCCACCAGGGATGATCGGCCGTCATGACGGTTTTGAAATGCGCCTGCCGAATACCGATGTGCTGCTGTGGCACACGTAATTCCCTCGCAAGCCCACTACGGCGGGATCACAGGCCTGCACCGACGCCCTGGGTGGAAATGGCTGACATGGACCCTTGCAGACCACGTCGCCTACGACACGGCTGTCACAGCGGTCCCCGTCACCGACGGCGCGGAGGCCCCGCCTCCGGCTACCGGGTCGTGCGGTGGACGCAAACGTACAGTGCCCGACCCCTCTGGAGCTCTCTATACCGGCTTCTGCCAAAGGCTTTGCCACGACGATGCCCGCCAACTCGCACCCCTCGAGAGCATCCGAATACTCTTCGGGCTGCACGGCTTCTCGACCCCCACACCGTCGTCGCCCCGTACGAGAGGCGCCTCGGCAGCCCGGACTCCGTCACCGCCGCAACGCCTTCGCCCAGGCGTATGACGGAGGACTTCTCGCTGCCCTGGATATCGTCGTGCGGGCGGAGCAAGACGACACCCGGATCGTCACCGGCATATGTCCGCACGCCCGCACTCCGTTGAATGGCAGCCGCAGCATGGGTGAGCAGCTGCAGCGCATTGTAGCAACCGTCGCCGACGGGAGTCTCGACCCCGTTGGCCTGCACAAGAAGTCGACATGACCTAGAAATGTGGGTACCCCGCGCTACATTGCCCACCGAGCAACTCACACCCGGTCTTGGTAAGGAGGAGACAAGAATGCTGTTCGTTGCAATGCTCGCTGTGGGGGTGGCGTTTCTGAGCGGGGCACTGTATCCGCTGCTGGGGGTCGTGCGAAACTGGAGTGACGGGGACCGATCCAAAATCCAGTCGATGGTCGCAGCCATGTCACTCGTCGCCCTCTACGGCCTGCTGTTCCTCTACGCCGGTTTAGCAGGGCTGCTTGGCGCGCGGCTGTCGGCCACAACCATCCTCACCTTCTTCGCGGCAACTGTGTTGGTCGGCGTAGCCTTCTCGGCCGCGAGCGTGTACACAAAACGCCGCGCATGGTCGTTGGACAACGAACTGCGGGCCGCATCCTCCCGCCCTGACCGCCGCCACTGGATGCCGCCGCTGTTGGTTGGACTGGTGTGGCTCTTGGGTGGACTCATTGCCCAGTTCGGCGTGCTGCTGGTGACCAGCCCGAGTATTGGGGACTCGCCTGAGCCAGTGCAGGACGACCTCGGCGTGACCGTTGCGCTGGTGTGCACGGCTGCCGTCATGGTGATAGCTGCGGGTGCGGCGGGCACCCAGAAATGGCGGCTAGACCGAGAAGAGAACCGACTGCGAATATCTGACCGCATGGTCACGCACCGAGGACACGGAGGCGGACGAGGATGAACCACGACGACAGCATCGCGGCGACCTCCCTGGACTGGTCCACTGTCGTCCTGAAAGAATCAGAGCCGCCGCCGGCCCGCCCAGCGGAAGACGGATTACTGAGCGTTTTGCTCGGCATTCTCGTCCTCTCGATCGGCGGAACCCTTCTGACGGTGATCCCGCTGTTGTTCGCCGGGTTAGCTGTTGTGTTGGCAGCCGCCGCAGGCGTCGAGGCGAGCTTCCTCACCCACCACTCCGACGCCCTCTGGACCCTGGCCGGTGCGAGCACATCGACGTTTCTCCTGGGGGGTGCCGCAGTGGGCGGCATGACAGCGATCGGTGCAGTGAAGAACAGGCGAAAGCCCAACGAGATCACCGGCAACCAATTGGCCGCGGCGCCCGACCCGGTGCGCGAACTCATGAGTGACGCTGTCCTGACCATCGAAGCGATCAAAGAGTCCCGCGCGTGGCGCGAAGGGCTATTCACCGACCTGGACCTGTGGGCGGTTATCTGGGACATCGGCTCCCGGGTTCTCGCAGCCACTCAACTGCATGACGCCATCACCGCGGCGGCCGAAACCGGTAGCGGCACGCTTGCGCCCGAGGGCGACCAGACCTACGTGCTGTCCTGCGCCCAAATCGCCGCCGCAGTTCAGGCGTTGCGGGACGCGGCCTACGCAGTAACGCAGCTGTCGGCCGAACTAGCCGCCGCGGATGCCACCGCACAACAGGGCACCGAGCGTGCCGAACGAGCTGAACAAACCGCAGAGCGAATTGAGCGTCTCATCACCGCGCAGGCAAATGCCCCGACGACGCCAGCCACGGCGGTCACCGACCTGAGTGAGACAATCACCGCCCGGACGGTTGCCTACAGGGAACTGCGTACGGCTCGACCTGGAAAGCCGGAAAGCCGGAACGGTGGAACGGCTGATCGCGCACGCGTTGACGGAGGCCGAGGTGGGGCTGACGGTGGCGGCCGAGCCGATGGGCATGGACTGACGGATGAGTAGTGAACGCTGCAACGGCCGGCCCCGCAGACCAGGGTTGTCCGCGCGGGCACCGCGCTACACCGGATCCAGGGGTGCGGGATCGCCGTACCCACCGAACTCGTTCAACAGCAACGGTATCCGCGTACTCGGCGACCCGCAGGACGGTCCGCAGCGACAGTTCTTTCGGTCGACAAGCTTCAACTCCGCCGCCATCGCCCCGCTCGGGGACGCGTTCGCCATCGACACCCAACCGGTTGTTGATTTGGAGTCAGGGCTGCGTGAGTTCCGGCGGGATCTGCGTCCAGAGGGTGCGGTATCGGTGGGGTGTGCGGGCTTTGCGGGCGGCACGGATCCAGTCGTGTGTGGTCTCCGGTGGCCGACGGAATCGCATCGATCGTGGTGGGGTGGTCGTGGGGGTTCTGTTGTGCCAGCACAGGGCGGCGAGGAGCAGGGTCGCGGCGCCGGTGGCGATGGGTAGGGTGGGGGTCGGTGACAGCAACGCGGCCGCCGTCACAATTCCGGTGCCGAGCAGCAGTGTCGCGATGGCTGCCAGGACGCAGTGGAGTTTGACTCGTGCCGCGCTGCCGGTGCGGAGCTCATCGACGTACGCGTCCCGCCAGTAGCGGGTGTTGTGGGTGGTTGCGGTGTGCCACTGGACGAGCTGGTCGTACCGTGCGCGGTAGTCCTCATGTTCGCCGGTGGGCTGCTTCTTCGCTGCGTGCAGTTGGGTGGGCGTGGGCGTGATCTTTTTCTGTGCAGCAGTGGTTTTGTACAGATGCCCGGCGAGTTGTGTGCCGAAGGCCGACGGTGTGGTGAACGATCCGGCGGCGGCGTAGTCGGCGTTGGTGGGCTCGTCCGCGGCATGTCCGAGGGCGACCATCACAGGAACGCGGCAGTGGCGGATGGCGTGTGCGAGGTCGGCGTCGTGGAAGGACCAAAGGTCCGTCCAGTGGCCACCGCCGCGGGTGATGACGACGAGGTCGGTGCGGCTTGGTTCGATGGTGGCGGTTCATCGACACCACGACCGGGTCGAGGGTTGGGACACCGACTCGTACCTTGTCGAGCATCGCCTTGATGTCGGTGACGGCTTTGGAGCCCTTGGAGGAGATGACGGTGATGTTGCGGAGCTTCTCCGGCCACTGCACGCTGGTGGGATTGCCTTTAGTGAACAAGGATGTGGTGAAGCCGAGGGTCGCGAGCCTGTCTCGATGTGCGTTCTCGGCACACGTCACGGGCCCCAGGTCTGTGCGTTCGGGGTAGACCTGGTTGGCGCGCAGTTGCAGCGCGCGGGTGTAGGGGCTGACGGTCAAGTTTCCTGCGACGGTGATTCCGGCACGGTTGGTGATGTGGTCGCCGAAACGGCGTCCGACACGGTGTTTGAGGAATCCGCTTACTGCTGCGGCGACATCGTTGCTGAAGTACACGGGTATGTAATCGACGGCGCGGCCGTGTGGGGAGGCAAGGTCCATCTGCCAGTTGCCACCGGAGAGTCGTCTGAGCTCGCGGCACCCTCCGGGGATGACGATCTGCATGTCCACGCTCTGATCGAGGTGAGTCTGGACGTACTTGCTGGTTTCTGCGACGGTCAGATGACGTCCGCGACGTTCCGCCCATTGCGCCATTGCTGTATCCACCCCGATGAACCCTTCCTCCCCGTATGTGTCCTACTTGCCGCCCCTGCCGTGTGTGGTCGGGGCAGCGCACGACAGCCTGGCACATGGTCCCGACACCGCACGAACACGCGGATCTGCGACGCGGGCGGACGGGCCGAGCGGACCGGTCCCTGGGCGGCAGGTGGTATCGCCCCCGTCAGGGGTCATCAGGTGATTCGCCGGCACCCTTGTGGGGCGCTGCGACCCGCCGCCGTTGCTCACCGACGACACCGGCACCGTGGCTGTCCTGCTGACGCTGGCGCGGGCGCACGCACACCACCCGGACCCGCAGGTGGCCGGCGCGGCGGCCATGGTGGCGTGGTGGGCGGATCGGGCCGATCATCCCGGCACCTCGGCGGTGGTGAATCTGGTGGCCGCGTCGTCGGCGCGGTACGTCCTCGGCACCACCCCGGAGGCCGAACGGTCGGCGACCACCTGGCGGCAGTGGCTGCGCATCTCCGATGACAGCGTCATCGGCTTGCACGAGTGGGCCGCGACGATCGGCGGCGGACCGCTGCTGCCCCTACTGGCGCCGATCCACGAGGACGACCGCTATTGCTGGGACCGCGCGCTGTCGGCAGCGACAGCCGGGCACGATTGGTCGCGTCCGGACACCACCGCCAGCGCCGCCATGGGACTGCGCACCCGATGCGATGCCGCCGACCTGAAAGCTGCCGCCCTGCTCGACGATCCGCTCTGGCGGCAACGCGCAGTCCACACCGGGCACGTGGCGGTCGGGGTGGCCTCGGTGACCCCGCCGCCGACCGGCACGCGTCGGCGGGGCGTATCGCTGTCGGTGACCTGCGAGCGGCTCGATTCACGGTTGCGCGTCGGATCCGAGGTCACTGGCTGGATAGGCACCCCAGCGGACACACCCTTCGAACGGTTCTGCGCCGAGGTCACCTCGGCACACGTCGTAGAGGGAAAGCTGGTCCTGCATCTCGGCCCGGTCGGCGCACACGCCCCCGCACCCGGAGCAAGGGTGTGTTTGATGCCGCAGCCGCCGTCCCCGCAGACGATGCGCGCGGGTCGGGGCCGATACTGGCGGCTCTACCGTGCCCGCCGTTCCTGGCTCTCCACCGGCCACACACCGGTCGCTACGCGGCGTGAGGTTTGAGGTTCCCCCCGAACGGTGGACAAGGGGGTTACCTGCTTCAGGCGACTGCCGCCCGAAGTGACTTCTCGTAGCTGTCGGGGCTTTGCATTCCCACTGCCGAGTGTCGTCGGACAGTGTTGTAGAAGATCCCGCTGTCAACTGCGGCAACGAGATCAGAATTCGTCGCAAAGACGTGCCGATAGTATTCCTCGTGCTTGAAGGTCGACCAGAACGATTCGGAAGGACTGTTGTCCCAGCAGATCCCGGTCGCACCCATCGACCGACGCAACCCGTGCCGGAAACAGGCGGCCGCGGTCAGGTGAGCCGTGTATTCCCCACCCCGGTCCGAGTGCAGGATCGTCTGACGACACCACCCACCGCGCGCAGCCACGGCGCGGTCGATGGCTGTCGTGACCATCTCGGCACCGATGTGATCAGCAATGCTGTATCCCAACACTTTCCGCGAATGGCCGTCCCGGATTGCACACAAGAACATGTCACCTTCACCGGAGGTGAGATAGGTGACGTCGGTGAGCCAGACGGCATCGAGTCGGCCCTGGTCGAAGTGCCGCTCGATCAGATCCGGCGGGAACGACGCCTGCGGATCGACCACCGTCGTCTTGACCTTGAACGTGCGCGGACTGATGCCCTCCATACCTATCGAGGCCATGATCTTGGCCACCGTCTTCTTGTTCACCACCTCGCCGTGAGCACGCAACTCGGCCGTGACCCGCGGAGACCCGTAGGTTCCCTTCGAATCCTTGTGGATCTCGACGATCTTGACTTCGAGGTCGGCGCGACGCTGCTGCCTCGGCGTCAGCACCCTGGTAGCTCTACGTTTGATGTACTGGTAGTAGCCAGATGTGGACACTGTCAGCAGTCGCGCATCCGCGTGATCGAAAAGCGCTCACCTTCCGGTGCGGCGGTACCGGCGGTCTCCGCAATGCCGTCGAGGCCGGCGTACTTCACCATCAGATCGAACCGGGTCGATTCTTCTGCATCGCAGCAAAGTACGCCGAGGCTTTTACCAGGAAAGCGTTGTCTTTCTCGAGCTCGCCGACCTGCCGTCGCAGTCGCAGCAACTCGGCGCGTTCGGCCGTGTCCAGAGGTTTTTCTCCATGGACCTCGGCGGCGGCGATCCTGCGACGCTCGACTTTGACCCACTCACCCAACAGGCTCTCGTTCAGGCCCAGCTCCCGGGCCACTTCTGCGATGGTACGGCCGGAATCGATCACACGATGGGCGGCCTCGACCTTGTACTCGGCCGTGAACGACCGACGCTTGCGAGGAGGCATACGGACATCCTTCCAGCGGGACTGGAGTCCCGCTAACTCGGTGTCCACTTTTCGGGGGGAACCTCAGTTCCCCTCGACGTGCTGATCGCAGGCGCAGAGGACTAGCCCCGCCAGCCTGCACCCGCAACCCTAAACATTCTGCATCACAACACCTTTAGTGAAAGGTCGCCACCGTCATGCGCATCCTCGCCCCCCGCCCAGATATCCCCAACCCGGCACCGGCGAACGCGTCGGAACCCAGGCCCAGCGCGCCGCCGCTCACGCAGTGGCCGGGATCGCAGATCATGTCCGACCCGATCACCGCCCGTGTGCTGTTCTCGGTGTGGTCGGGTGATCCCGCCGTAGTGGTCCCGTCGCCACCCGGCGCGGGCAAGACCCGACTGGTCGCCCTTCTCGCGGCAGCATTGGCGCACCGCGCGGATCTGCGTGTCGGTGTCGCGGCCCAGACCCGGCAGCAGGCAGTGGAGATCGCGCGGCGCCTGGGCACCCTCACCGATCGCGCTGCTCTGATGTGGAAAGCGAAACCGCCGAAACCCGACAGCGGGCAGACGCCCACGGTGTCGGGGCAGAAGGTGCGGTGGCCCGGTGAGGTGGGTGCGATCCTGATCGGCACGACCGCCCGATGGCTGTTCTCGGACCCCGACCGGGTGGCGGCGGACGTGCTTCTGGTCGATGAATCCTGGCAGTGCACCTACGCAGATCTGGGCGCACTCGGTGCCATGGCCCGGCAGGTGGTCTGTGTCGGCGATCCCGGTCAGATCGATCCGGTGGTGACCGGCGA
This sequence comes from Rhodococcus mengyinensis, assembly GCF_048381435.1. Lineage (NCBI taxonomy): Bacteria > Bacillati > Actinomycetota > Actinomycetes > Mycobacteriales > Nocardiaceae > Rhodococcus > Rhodococcus mengyinensis. The sequence goes on from NZ_JBLWIT010000024.1 coordinate 13,841, forward strand.
TGTGTCTCGATGGGACGGCAGCGATACCGCCCCGAACCTGCCGGGACCGATCGCGCTGCAGGCCGCACACGGCGACGCGGTGGGCGTGGTCCGGCTGCGCTACACCTGGCGGCTCGGACCCGGCACCACCGCCCTGATCGGGCCGTTGTTCTACCCCGACCTGCCGTTCACCTCCCGCCGACCACCGGAGCACCTGACCGACGCAGGCGGGGTCGTGCCGGAGCTGGCGCACCGCCTGGTCACCGTCCGTGGTGGCCCGTCCGATCCGGCGCTGGTGACCGCGTGCGCCCAGCGGGCGCGCGAAGTGCTCGACACCGTGCTGGTCACCGCCCAGGACCAGCGACCGATCAGCGCCGCCGATATCGCGGTGGTGGTTCCCCACGTGAGCCAGGCGGCGGCGATCCGCGCCCTGCTGTCCGATCACCCGGACGTGCTGGTCGGCACCGCGAATTCACTGCAAGGGCTCGAGCGGGCCGCTGTGGTGGTGCTGCATCCGCTGGCCGGATACCGCACCGCCGAGCCGTTCAGCCTCGATCCGGGCCGCGCCTGCGTGATGCTTTCGCGTCACCGCGCCCACATGAGCGTCGTCATCGATGACGCGAGCGCCGCCGTACTCGCCCACACCGAACCCTCGACCGCGCACGCCACCCATGCCGCCCTGTTGGCCGCGCTGCACCGCACCCCCGCTGTGTAGCAACCCATCACAACGAAAGGGGATTAGAAAATGTCCGATGACATCAGGACCCGAGTTCCGCGCAGAACGGCTGCCCGGCGTCGACTCGCCAGCCCCACTGGTGGCCGCATTCGCGGGGCGGACCCGAGGTGAACTTCACCGACGACGACGACAAGGGGTTCTCCGGTCCACGGGGGCGGCGTCCGCGCGCTGCGGGCAGGCGACGGGCTGATCACCCATGCCCGCCTCTGCAACACCGCTCGGGAGGAGGCCATCACGGTCTTCGCCGGACTTCCTCGGTGATCTGCACCATCTGGCCGACGTGATGGGCGTCGACCGGGACGAAGCACAGCGACGGGGAGCGGTCCACTTTCGCCGCCGAACTGTACGGCGCGGACTGACGGAACCGGCGGCTGGAGGGGTCCGTCCGGACCCGTCCGGCCGGCGGTCCCCGGCACCGGGTGCGCCGGGGACCGGGTACTTCCCACCCGTGCGGTCACCACACGTGTTCCTGACCGCGCGATTTATGCGGGTCGATGTGCGTGAAATGCTGCGTGTCGACGTGCGTGAAGCTGTGCGAATCAATGTGCGTGGAGTTGTGCGTGGCGGCAGGCGTGCCGCAATGCGTGTAGACACACGGGAGCAGATGCGTGTGGTTCGGCGAGTACGTCTGTGGTTGGAGGCCGAAGGTCCCGGAACTACGCGGCCGAAGCAGGGTTGGCCAGTGGCCGTCCCGGAGTGCAGCAGAACAGCTTTGATCTACTTCGTCCACGTCGAATCCGTCCACATCGACTGGAATCTGACAGTCCTTCACCTCGCCGAGTGCCGAGCATGTGCACATCTGCCCCTGTGCGCCTCAGAGCGCGCGAGTGTCGGTCTGTCTGAGGGACAGGTGGTGGTGGCTATCGCATCGGGTGTGCTGAGAGCCGTGGTCCCCGTGGGCGGGGCCCGGGGGACACCCCGAGGGCTGCGAGGGGGCGCCGCTCGTCGTCCGGCAGTGCGTTGGCTCGCCACTTTTTCACTGCCCGGTAGAGCCACTGGCCTACCTGCTCACCGTCGGCGGTGACATAGTTTGCGGGAACGAGTGCGTCGCCGTGTTCTTCGCGGTAGGCGGCGATTTCGGTGAGCATCCGTCGCCGCTTACCGTCGGCCGACGGCACGGCAGGGAGCGGCACGCTGTCCTCGGTCCACACGAAGCCGATCGCATCGAGTTGCGTAATGCGTTGCGGCGGCAAGGTGCCGAGCATGCGGGCAACCCGCTGGCGGTCCTGCCAGCGTCCCAGTCGGAAGCCGCATTCGGTGACGTAGTCGGCGGGCATCACGAGTGCGGGGTGATGGCGGCGAAACTCGGTGTAGAGCTGCAGAGGTGAGGCCGCCGTCCGCCGTGCTCGCATCGAGATCACATCCTCAGGTATGCCGTCCACGTGTTGCCCGGTAGTCATTGAGTCAAAGTATGTCCACCTCTTTGACGATCTGTCACGGAAGTCGACGCGTGTCGGATGGCAACCTGTGCACAGGTCGTGAGAACTGGTGGAACCCACCAGCTGATCGGCAGCGTGCAGGACCATTCCACGCTCGCGCTCGCGCGCGTACCGGCCCGCCGGGATCGGTGGCCGCCCCCGATGCAGGGAAGCGCCCTCCCTGTTCTGGCGTCGGCCTGATCACTCCAGCGTTGTGCCCGCGGCGATCTCGGTGCGCCGTCGGGCGGTCATGTCGTAGTCACGGGTCACGCCTGAAACGTGCGGATCGGGTCACAGGTTCCAGAGTCGGAGCAGCGCGGCCCGCAGGCTGGCGGAGACGATGCGGTGGTCGGTGCGCAGCCGGGGACCCGGGTGCCCGGCATCGGCGAGCCGTACTTCCGCGTCGGGCACCGCGATCGGCTCCAGGTCGACCCGCGTACGCAGGTGGTACGCCACCGCTGTGCGGGTGCGGGGGATCGCGATCGGGTCGGAGTCCACGACCGCCGGCGAGTAGAGCCATTCGTTGTCGGCGGTGACCTGCAACAGGACGTCACCCCGCTGGAGCCGGCCACGGCCGCGGCCGGCGGGGGCGTCGATACGGAACCATTCGAGCTGATACTTCGCCGCCGGACCCGCAGACGTACGGCGGGCGCTGGTCTGGGCTGCGCGCTCGTGTTCTTCCGCGGGGCCGGGTTGGTAATGGGTGATGTGCCACAGGAACATCCGGGTCACCGGGGTGGGGAGGAAGTCGGGTTCGGCACGCCGGTTGCGGTCGCCGATTCCGGGCAGGGGTACGGCCCGGCCGATCTGCCAGATGGCGGTGGCGTTGTCGAGGAACACCTGGTCGACCTCGGTGATCTCGTCGATACCGTCGATGAAGGCCCGGACGGCGGCCACGACCTCAGGATCATCGGTGACGACGATGGCCTCATCCGAGATGGTGGAGCTGTGGGAGGCGCCTGCGGAGCCGATGACCGCCCACCTGGCGGTGGCGATCACGCCTGCGTGCAGGTTCGGTGACGACAGCACCCGCACCCCGGCGGCCACGTAGTGCGCGAGCGCGGCCGGGGAGGTGGCGTGCGCGCGCACCGCGGCCCGCGAGGCGTTCACGACGAGGACATCCCCGGCACGCAGCGGCAGCAGGTCGGGGGCGTCCTGGCCGAGGTACGCGATCGCG
>NZ_JBLWIT010000025.1:0-35796 GCF_048381435.1 Rhodococcus mengyinensis
GGCTCTTCTGCCATGAATGTGGATGGCCCTGCATGTGATAAGGGCAGGTGGTGTGGGGGTGGGCGCACGGGCCGCCCGTAGGGTCGAAAGCTCCTACACATCCGTCACCATCGGAGATGACCCGTGCGCGCTTCAACCCTACTCAACAGGCTGCTGTGCCTACCGCAGGCCACCGTCCGCGACGTCGAGATCGCCGACGATCGGGTGCGGGTGGCGGTGCGCCCCCACCGCCGCCGGATGCGGTGCCCGCACTGCGACTATTCAACCCTTCATCGCTACGACACCCGCGAGGTGGACTCATCGTGGCGGCACCTCGACCTGGGTGGACGCGTCTGTGTGCTCACGATGCGCCGCCGGCGACTGCGATGCCCCGAGCACGGGGTGCTGGTCGAGGCGGTGGACTTCGCCCGACCCGGATCCGGGTTCACTCGCGACTTCGAGGACCTGGCGGTGTGGCTGGCCACCAAGACCGACAAGTCCACCGTGTCGGTGTTCTGCCGGGTCACCTGGCGCACCGTCGGCGCGATCTGCGGCCGGGTCGTCGCCGACAAACTCGACCCCGACCGATTCACGAATCTGGTCGAGATCGGGGTGGACGAGATTTCGTGGCGCCGCCACCACAAGTATCTGACGCTGGTGTCCGACCACGAGACCGGCAAGATCGTTTGGGGCACCGAGGGCAAGCACGCCGCCGCGCTCGGCACCTTCTTCACCGACACCCTGCCCGCGGGGGCCGCGGAGCGGATCGAGGCGGTGTCGATGGACCTCGGACCGGCCTACGTCAAGGCGGTGCGTGAGCATGCCCCGCAGGCGACGATCTGTTTCGACCCGTTCCATGTCGTCAAACTCGCCACCGACGCCCTCGACGACGTGCGTCGCCAGGTGTGGCAGCACGCCCGCAGTCTCTCGGACAAGCAGATCGCCAAGACCTATCGAGGTGCGCGGTGGGCGCTTTTGAAGAATCCCGAAAGCCTGTCCGCCAAGCAGGCTTCGACACTGAAAGCGCTCAAACGGCAGGGCGGCGCACTGGTCCGGGCCTACGAACTCAAGGAGGCGTTGCGCGCGGTCTTCGCCGGCGATCTCGACGACGAGGTGGTGCTCGAGATGCTCGCCCGATGGTGTGCCTGGGCGCAGCGCTGCCGGATCCCGCAGTTCGTCAAACTCGGACGCACCATCCGAAAGCACCTCGACGGCATCACCGCCGCGGTCGAACGAGGCCTCGCGAACGGACGCCATGAGGGACTGAATAACAAGGTGAGGCTGATTATCCGCCGGGCCTACGGATTCCACACCGCCGAGAATGCTCTCGCGTTGATCCTGCTCGCCTGCGGACCCGTCACCCTCACCCTCCCGTATCACACGGCAACCCATCCACATTCATGACAAGAGAGCCGCAAATATCACTACGCTCACAGCACCCCCTCCGATTGGAGTCCGTTGGCAACCACCTGTGTCAAAGCCAGGACAGGTTGAAAGTGTTCGACGACGAACCCAGGCGCAGCCCCCGGATCCGTGCCGGATAGCCGTATGTCGAGCTCACGCGCGTACGCATCGATCCGCTGAATGGACCGTGCTACTCGCGATGACGACGAGGCGTGCTCGATTGAACGATTCTCTGTCAGCAGATCACTGACCGGAGCGGTATGGGACAAGGCCGGAGAGTTCTCGAGAAGAAGTTTCATGTCGAGGATGAGCCAGTCCAGCGCCGTCCCCACGTCGAAAATCCGTACGAGACCGTCGAGGTCGTCTCGCTCTGTCGCCGCACACCGGACACTTATGGCCAAGGGCAACGACTCGGCCGCCACTCGAATTTCCTCGTGGTCCCACGTTGGCCGTGCGGGACTGGAGAGCAATTCGAGAGAGTGCGTCCATCGCTCGACCTCCGAGGTGGACGCGGGCAAGGTGTCGAGAAGCGCCGCGGACGCGTCAGTGAAGGCGCGCGCCATGTCGGTCGTTCCCCGTCCACGGCGTTGGGCGAGAGATCGGGCAAGTCGAAGCACGAGGGCAAGCGTGTCCAAATTCTCGGACTCGGGCAGGTTGTAATGCGAGCACACCAGGCGGACGCCGACCTCGGACTGCGTCAGCAGGCCCACTGATCGTCGGACGTCAGCCGGTAAGTCGTCCATTCCGATTCCAAGCTCGGACAGGGCGGACACTCTCCGTTCGTAATCCGCCCGGTTGAACAGCTGCTCCCAAACTCGATATTGCAGGTCTGCCACGGTCGTGCCCGGCGCGTGGTCGATGAAGGGTTTCATGAGTCAATTCCCAAAGTTGGCCGGGATGCGGAGCACCCGCCGGTGGCAATGCTCCGCACCGTTTCGGCTCAGTTCCCGTAGAAGCTGTTCTTGCACATCTTCGGGAGCTTCGCCATTTCCACTCGGTCATCGAGTGGCTGCACCAGGCTCTTCAGGAAGAGCGGCTCGCTGGCCGTCTTCTGCTCGCGGTTGTCCATTTCATGCTGCTCGCGCATGTTCTCTCCTCCGGCGCTCGGTTCGGTGGCGACTTGTGCCGCCACTTCAAAGGAACGTATTCGGGGAATCCGCTTGGTAGAAGACAGAAGTTTGTCTGCCCAGGAAAATATGGGCATCGTGACCTGGGCTAACCGTGAGGGCTTTACACCGCCCCAACTGGCGTGCGCTCGGAGGTGCGGTATTGGATTGGAATGCCCCTCGAACCGATGTCATTCAGGTACACGATGTTCAAATCGGTGACGCTGCACTGAAATGGTCTTGTAGACAGCGCAATCCAGGATCGGTTAGCGGTCGCGGCATGCGCCGGCCCGGGTACGAGGTGAGGATGTTTCATGACGATGGAATTCGACCTTTACGCGATCCTGGGAGTGCCCCGGGACGCATCGGATGAGCAGATCCGCGAGGCACACAAGAAGCAGAGCAGGATCTGGGCGAAACGTGCCGTCAGCGGCGACCCGAGTGTCCGCGAAGAGGCCGAGCTGAGGGTCGGCCGACTCGATACCGCACTCGATGCCTTGCTCGATCCGGCGCGGCGGCGTGCGTTCGACGGTCAGCTGACCCGGAATGGTGTTCAATCGTCGCCGGTACCGACTCCGGTTGGCGGGAGCAGGTCGTCGGCGAACTGGGTCGAACAGGCGAGAGATGCGCTGGCGGAAGGCGACTATCACTCGGCCGCGTATGCCGCTCGTGAAGCCACCCACAGCATCGGCGACTCCGCCGAGGCTTGGATCCTCCGATCCAGGGCAAACGCCGGACTCGGCGAGCTCAACGATGCGCTCTACGAAGTGCGGCAGGCGACCACGATCGAACCCAACAACCCCGATTTCCACTTTCACGCGGGCCTTGTCCATGAGGAGCTGTCGCAGTGGGAGGGTGCGCTGTCGAGTTACCGGACGGCCGCGCGGCTCGCCCCGGACGAGTTCATCTACCCCTTGGCCGTCGGCTCGGTTCTTCTTCAGAACGGGCTCATCGATGAGGCGTTGCTGACGATCGAGCCGGTTCACGCCGCGTATCCCACAGTCAGGGTCGTCAACTTCTACCTCGCGCAGGCGCTGCTGGACAAGGCGGAATCGGCCCCGGCTATGCAAGGCGATGGCGCGTATCGGGTGTCGAGTCCTGACGAGATCACCACGATGCGTGCCCTCGTCGGACGCGTAGCATCGCTGGGACTTTCGGACGACGATGTCGACTATCGCGTCCGGCACATCGCCGACTACCTGGACCGCATGGAGAAGCGGACGTGGGCAGTACCACGTTTCCCGTTCGGCTATTCCACATTCAAGGCGGTCGCTATTCCCCTTGTGCTCGGTGTCATCGCTTTCGTTTTGTTCAATTCCGGTGCCGTAGGGTCCGGATTCGTCCTGTTGCTTTTCGCCATCGCGGCGGGTGCCACCACGTACGGCCTGTGCTGGGTACCCGGATGGAAGGTCAACCGCCGCGCCCGCCAATGAAGGTCCCCGAAGCAGTTGCTAGTCCACAACCCGATTGGAGAAAATGGTGGCTCAATGCAAGAAGTGCTTCCGCCCCGTCAACGACTGCCATTACTGCAACGGCGGGCGGGCCTCGAGCCCGATCGCCGGCAAGCTGACCTGCAGCAAGTGCAACAACACCGGTTCCCTATGCAACGAACACGGCGGCTACTGGAAGTAGCTCCGACGCCACCTTCGGTTCCGGCCTTTGATGTGTACGGGAGGTGGCCTCGGCGCACTTCCGGACAGATTGGGCGCGAAGAGGGTGTCCGCAAAGCCTGGGAAGCCGTCGTCGACGATGAGGCGCAGTCACATCCAGTCGGTGGAGCGGATCTCCGTATACCGCTGACTTCTGCCTTGAGTTCTCACGTATGACTTCTCGTGTCAGACCGTCCGCGGCATGCTCTACTCGACGACAAAGTCTGTGTGACCACGACGGGTCAGGAGCTTGTTCTCAGCGCTCGTACCGGTGACGTCGTGGAAATCGGTTGTACCGGTTACCCGCTCGTTCCAACGTTCCGGTGTCGTGTACTCGGACGACCGCTTCGTGGAAAGCGCCTGATCCCGAGTGTGGTTTCGCGCAGGATCAACTCCCGGCCGATGCGACCGTGACGACGGTTCTACGGCCTGGTTGGATGTCGCAGGTAGTCGGGACAGGCACCGGAACGGCATCGCATCGGGGATTCGTTGCCAAGAATCGGTACACGGTTTGGCCCGCATCCCTCCGCGCCGGCGCACCTCGACGCCGTTTCTCAGAGGACGGCCGACTCGCGACGATCCCACACGGACCACACGGCAGGCGCGGCGCGTGCGTTCGCCCGGAGACTGTGTTCAGCGGAGGGCGTCGACGACCCCTCGAACGTCGACGCGCCCGTTGAACCCCTCACCTGCGCTACAGCTCGTCGATGGTGATGTGGCCGTCCTGCAACGCACGAGCCAGCAGCGCCGATTTCGTCGATGCCTCGCGGCCCACGGCGGTGTATTTGACGCGGATCCGCGACAGGTGCGTGTTGATGGTGCCGAGCGAGATGAACAGCTCGTTCGCCACCGTCTGTTTGGAGTCGCACCGCAACCAGTGACGCAGGACCTGCACCTCCCGGACCGAGAGCATCGGCGCTGCCGGCGCGGTCGGGCGTTTGATTTCGTGCGCCGGTACGAAGGTGTGTTCCATGGCGATCGTCATTGAGGTCTCCTCGTCCGAGATGAATGCGAAACGACCACAGCTGCCCCGACATCGCTGCTTACGGTCCCCCCGACCGTAAACGGAGGGCCCGTTTCGTTGAAGACGGAAGTTTCTCTGCCCACAAAAGTATGGGCATCGTTGCCCGACCGAACGAACCGGGCGGATCCCTACCGTCGCGGCGGCGCAATACACGAACGACACCCGAATGACGGACTGGCAAGGGCGATTTGAGCTCGTAACGTCACTTCAGGCCGAGAAGTCGTCAACCAGGAAAGAGCGACACTCATGAGCCGTGTCGCCACCATCCTCTCCGCCGCTGCGGTCGCCGGGGCTTGGCGATGTCTTCCGATGCGGTCACCACCGCTGAACCGGGTTATCAACGTGGGTAGCTCCGGCACCGCAGGCTCGGCCGAGGACGCTTTCTCCCTTGTTCCGGTCCTGCCCGGGCTTCTCGGCGCCGTGGAGGGGGTCGCACCCGGCGCAGGGCCGACTGGTCCTGGGCCCGTGGGGTCGATGCCGTCAGAGGAGTTCGTACGCGGTGGCTGGTTTGGTCGATGGGATGTTGTCGACGGGGCATACACGTCCGTCCTGAACGTCAGTGGTACCAGCCCGAGTCGGCGAACATCGATATCCCCGATCCCCCATGCAACGCAACGCGGACCGAGATCGGCCGATTGGGTGCCTCGGTACTGGCCGACGTCGAGGTGAACAGCGGAGACTGCAGCGACAATCAATGGGTCCTCACCATGACCGGTGATCAGATCACCGGTGTCGATCCGCTGCACCCGGCCACCAGAGTGACCTTCACACGTCGATAACCTCGTCGGCCTCGTGGACAGCCCCGTGGCCGCGGGTCTCGGTCGGGATCAGGTGCCCGTCATGGTCGTACTCGAGCCTGGTCACGTCGTCGTCCGTGCTGATGAGGATGGTGGCCAGGTTCACCCGGCCGGGGGGCATGATCCGCACGGTCACCGTCCCGGTGACGACACCGTCGAGTCGGGCGCTGACGTGCTCGAGCAATCGCTGCCGGACGGTGTCGTCGGCATCTGCCATCCCCCGGTCGTCGAGCATGACGACCTCGACACCGCGGGTTCGTACTCGGCGCGCGGCGGCAGCGGTCGCCTGGTCCGTCAGGCCCGGGGCGCGGAGGCCGTCTCGAAGATGCGCTTCGAGCAGCCGGCACGCGAGCAGTTCGTCCGGGGTCTGTGGCGTGCCGGACGCGATACGCGCGAGCAGGGGCCGGGCGAGTTCGTCGAGGCGGTCCAATTGTGCGTCGCGTTCGTCGAGGATCGCCGATGCCGCGGCCTCGGTCGCCGCGCGCTGGGTTGATTGCTGCCGCAATGTGAAGATTGCCTTCCCGAGCGGTCGGATGGTGAATGCGAAGAACGTCGCCATCAACAGTGGTGCAACGTTGATCACCGTGATCGCGACACCGTGCAGCGCGCCTTGCCCGGTCCACGACGCCCAGAGGGAAGCGGTTGCCATGGTCGCCGCCAAGCCGATCCAGGCGCACAGTGTCCGTCCGCGTACGCACATGAAGGTGTAGATGGCGGTGGTGGCGCCGAAGGTCCACGTCTGCAGGGTGGTCGTCACCGGGACGGGTACCACCGCGAGAACGAACCCGGAGGAGACCGGCCCGATCAGAGTCAGGGCCGCGGTATAGCCCGGGGGCAAGGGGTCGCCGCTGGCGGTCACCAGGGTGACCGCCCCGGCGGTGCACAGCGCGGCCGCCACCACCACCGGCCACCAGTGACTGACACTCGTGAGCATGTACGCGGTCAACAGGACGCATGCGAGTCCGTAGAATCCGACCATCAGGTAGGCGGCCCGGGTGCGCATGCCCAGCAGGTCGCGCACGTCCTCGCCCCGGACGACGTCGATGCTCATGCCGCCGCCGTCCAGGACAGCGTGACCCGGGTTCCCGCACCCGGACCGGTGGTGATCACCGCGGATCCTCCCGGAAGTTGCTGCATGCGGGCCCGGATGCTCACCGCGACCCCGAGCCGGTGTGGGGCCACCGCGGCCGGGTCGAATCCAACCCCGTCGTCGCTGACCTCGACGAGCACCAAAGCGGGTGTGATGGTCACCGACAGCGCCCGCCGCGTACCGCGCCCTGCGTGCCGGATGCTGTTGCGCAGGGCCTCGGCGAGCGCCGCGCCGAGAGCGCGGGCCGCGTCCGCCGGGTACTCGGATGCCGCGGCCTTCGGGTCCACGGTCGCGCCGATCGCGACGTTCTCGTCCACCTGCGTCGCCATCGCCCGCAAATGTGCCAGCACGGCCCCGCTGTCGAATGCCCCATCCGAGGCCGTCTCCGACCGCAGAAGGTTCAACCGCCGCAGCGTGTGCCGTGCCTGCCGCCTGACCGTCGGGTCCACCTCACCGCGGGATGCCGCGAGCAGGGTCGACATCACATCGTCGTGGATCAGCGCGTCGAAGCGTTCCCGTTCGACGGTGCGGGCCTGCACCGCGGCGGCACTCGCGGCCGCGGCGTGGGTCGTCGCCCGGGTGGCATCGAGGATTCGGCCCGTGCGCAGTGCCATCACCGTCGCGCCGACGAAGATCGCGCAGAACATCAGCCCGAAGACCAGATCCGGCAGGAAGGGGCTGTTCATCCGCGGGTCCCGGGCGGCCTGGTTGATGAGCATCATGATCGTCACCGCGAGGGTCATGTGGCCGAACGCCATCCAGGCCGGCCAGGCAATGGCCGCTGCGAGACTCGCGAGACCGGGAAACACCGACAGCCACATCCCGCGGTCCGTGGTGGTCTGTGTGCCGTCCCAGCAGAACCACCACGACACTGCGGCAAGGAGAAATGCCGTGGCGGCGATCGCGGCGGCGCACCGCATCCGGTCGATACTGCCGCCGCTCAGCACGCCCATCGATAGTCCGGAGCCGAACACGAGAACCCCGACTGTCGGGGTCCACCACCACACCATCTGATCGGCGGTGGCGATGATGTCCGACAGCAGCAGGACCAGATAGAACCCGTACCCGGCCGCCACGAATCGGGCGAAGGTCCGCAGAATCCGGTCCGTGGACTGATGGCCCGTCAATTCGTTCGAGTCGGGCTCGCTCAGGTGTCGCTGGGACGTTCCGGATACGGAAGCCACCCGTCCTCCAATGCCCGCTTGTACAGGTCCGTCTTGGTCCGCGCCGGGCGGCCCGCCTCTGCGTATTTCTGCCGGATCCGCTGTAGGTAGTCGTTGACCGTCTGGGGTGCCAGCCCGGTCAGCCGCGCGACCCGAACGGCCTTCTCCCCCGACGCGTACAGCTCGAGGACCTCGAGCTGTCGGGGACTGAGCCCAACCTCCGACAGACCGGGATCACCGTCGATCGCGGCCGCCCACTCGGTGGTGACCACCTGTCCCCCACCAGCGGCGGTGCGGATGGCCGCGACCACCGTTTCCCGTGACTCCGTTTTACGGACAACGCCCAAGACTCCCGCGCGCGCGGCGGACCGGACCAAATACGGGTTCTCCGCCCCGGTGAATACCAGGGTCTCGATGCCCGCGCCGCGCAGAGTTTCGACATTGCTCTTCGGTGAGGAACCGTCCACCAGTCGCAGATCAAGAATCGCCAGGTCGAGATCCACCGTGGTCCCGAGCAATTCGGCGACGGTGCTCGCCGTGGCCACAAGATCCAGGTCGGGTTCGTCGGACAACATCGCCGCCATACCCATGACCACGGACTCATGGTCCTCGACGATCCCGATCCGATGCCGCTGCGTCACACCGCTCGACATATGCACCCCTCCCTGCATGTAGCCACAGAATAACTGCTGCACCACCGGCAAGCGGAACATGGCTATGCACGTCACAAGATTCGACGAGATCGCAGATAGCACGTCAATAGCTGTACATCGAAGACACACATACCATTGCGCCCGGCTGGGCGGGTCGATGTCTGACTCCTCTATTCACATCCGCGACACCGACACCGACACCGACAACCCCCGAAGATTTCGCATCCGCAGCGAGAGACGCCAGGCCTGGCCGGACGGGACACATCGCACCCGCTCGCCGAGCCCGCCTTGGCTTCACCCACCAACTGCGACGTCCAGGTTCGTCGACAATGTCCCGTCAACCGAAATTACTCCGCGGCCCTGAGAGGGCCGAGTGTGGCCAACGCCCCCGAGAACGATCCGCACCAAGCAGGGAACCGCGTGCGCCCCGAAGCACGCACCCTGCGGCCAGGAATCACCCCACCCGATCCGCGCCTCGACCCGGGAAGATGGTCCGTGAGCGTTGACTCGCAGACCATCCGTAGGTGTACTCCGCACCCATCATCCGAGCCGGCCACAAACCGGCAGGAAACCTGCACCCCGAGGCGGTGAGATCCCCACCCGACCCGAGAAGCCGGACAGCGTCAGTTCCTTATTCCGACTCCGCGAGATGACACGACGTAGAGAAAGGGACACCCGGCCGTCGAAGTCTGTCCACTCCTGGCCGCCTTCCACGGGCCTTCGACGAACTTATAAAACGTAGCTCCGGGAATAGTTGGGTTCATACACGTGGCATATGCCTGATAAGAACCAGTACCTCCACTGCAGATCGCCGTCGCGTAAGTTCCCCCTCCACCCTTACTGCACCCCGTGGGCGCAGCGGAGACGGTCCCCGCACCGAGCGAGAACACAGCCACCAAACTCATCACTGCACACGCAACCAGGGTTGTGCACTTTTGCTTCATTAACTGCTCCTCGATCCGAAGATGTTCGAAATCAATAGATCCTGATCTCTCGGAACATATCCCGAAACCACTGCACTTCAATATCATTCGAATGCCCGACAGCATGACGTCCGTCGATCAACCGGGTTGGCGCAATCAACGCGATAGAGCGTCGGATCTCGTCGCAGGAGGTCATGCCCATCACCTCCAGGGGTCGGCGCTCACCCATCCGGCCCTGCCGGTGTGTGCTGCGTCCCAATCGCGGGTCGCGGTCCGGGCAGGCAGCTTGCCACGCGCGCGAAGGTCGTGAGGACCTCCCGACGATCACCAACCGTGTTCACTTCCCCGACGCCAACACCGACATCCGAGGTGTAATACGCAGTATCGCAGTGTCATTGACGACACTGTGGCGGATGGTGAGGACGTCAGGAATCACTGAGCCGCCCCGACTGGCCTCGGGCACCGGTTACGGAACGTCCTCGACGAGACCGAAGTCGTCGAGAAGGGACTCGATGACCCTCGCGGGCCCATCCCCGGTCGGCGAGATCACCCGTGGCGTCGATGCTGATCACCGGTGGTGCGCCCCGTTCGACCAGCATCACGGCGAGCTCGTCCTGGCCGTGGCGGCACCGATACCGCACCCCCGCCGCCGCCGGGGTGCCGGCCAGGATGTTCGTGCAGGTGATGCGGGAGTCGCGGTAGTCCCGCCACGTACACCCGGTCAGCGAGCCGTCCTGGTTGATCGCCGCCAGCCCGGCCTGGGTGTCGAGGACCGCGACCGTGATGTCCTCACCTGCAATCATCCGGGTGAGCGACACCTCGGCGAGGGCTGTGTCGGAGAGCATTCCGGTCTTGGGGATGTCGGTGCCGCGCAGGACCCCCTCGGCGACCACCGCACCCACCGACAACCCGACGTACAGGTAGCCACCGAGCAGTGAGCCGCCCGGGCAGACGCGGTCGTCGTGGACCGGGTCGAACCGGCCCTGCCGCGGTACCCGCGTGGTGCGGGTGTTGATCGTCAAGCCGTCCTCGAGCGGGGCGATGGCGGCGGAGTTGACGCTGTTCGGCGGGAAGGGGCTGTCGGTGCGGTGGATTCGCCACAACTCGGTGCCGGCCGAAATGGTGTCGGTGTGCGCGGGTGCGCCGTTGTACGTTCGCACCCGCTCACATGCCCCGGCGTGCCACGTCGAGGACGTTGTCGATCGCGATCTCGGTCAGCTCGCCGGCCTCGAGGTCCTCGAGGGGGCTGCGGCCGTCGAGGATCTCGGTGGCGGTCAGCCACCACGACGCCGCACCGTACGGGTCCTCCGCCACCGCGAGCCGCCGGTTCGCATACTTCACCAGGTCATAAATCTGGTGCCGTGCCCGGTCGAACTGGAACAGCGGGTACCGGTAGTCCGGGCGGGTGCCGATCGGCAACCCGATCAACTCCCCCGCCTTCCGCCGTTTCTGTGCGACGCTGCGGATCGGCTCGCTCGTCGGCGCCAGGATCGTGGCGACCTCCTTGGAGTCGATCACCTCGAGGGCGTCGAGGACCGAACGGCGGGCCGTGGCCCGCGGCCCACTGCCATCGGCATTGGCATTGGCATCGGCATCGGCATCGGTGACGGTCGCGATCAGCGACTGCGCCAACTGCAACCGCTCCGTCTGCGACAACGCTGCCGCGGAAAACTGGGTGAGCGCGGTGACCACGTCCCCGCCCACCTCCTCTGCCCCCAGCGCTACCAGTTCGGTGCCACGCCGACCTGCTGAGGCTGCGCCGGGTCCGCGATCCGGCGTCTTTTCGCCTGCCTGGACCAGGGCGAGACGAAACTCCGCGAAATACGTACCCAACGCCCGCTCGAGCCCCTCGACACGGATCGACTCGGACATCCGCGCCGCCACCACCGGATCGATCGCAGGAACAGGTCCCGAGGAGAACGCTTCGGCACTCATCCAACCCTCCCAGGTACGATCGTCAGAACTACGTACCTATCGTACCTTCAAAGCGGTCGATCCGTCGATGCCCGAGACCAGCGGCCCAAACGGGGGCCAGTGAGCGTGCGGCCGACTCCCCTCACAGTTCTCGCCGGCGGGTCCCGCCCCGGAGCGGACGGGCACGGAGGGGCGGGGCGGGGATCGACGGTCACCTCGTCCGTGCCCGCGAAGACCCGGCGCCATCCTCGAGCGCGACTACCCCGCCCCGTACGCCGGCACCGCTGACGGGACCACCGCCCACCGCATGGCGCCGAAGGCCATGATTCCCACCGGATCATGGTTCGCGACAGGATGTGCACGGTGTGCACCGGGACGATGTTGCAACTCACGCGACCGGCTTCTCCACCTGTGCGTCACGGAAAGCTCGCTGGATCTCGGCAGGAATTCGGCCACGCGAGGACACCTCATGACCCGCCCCGAGCGCCCACTCACGAATCTCCCTGGTCGTCCTCTTCGCCGGAGCCTTACTCACCACTTCCTTCGTCACTGGCACCTTCGCCGAGACGATCTTCTTCCCGGCCGACTTCTCCCCAACTCTCTTCTTCTCCCCCGTCTTGGTCGCGGCTGCCTTCTTCGCGGCCGTCTTCGTCGCGGGAGCCGTGCTCGCCGTCGCCGGCTTCGCCGGAACCGTCGCGGCGGTCTTCTTCGCGGCTGCCTTCTTTACCGGCGCCGCCTTTGTCTGAACGATCACCGCGAAGGTCTGTGGCGACCTTGCGGCACAGCTGTCGGGCTGCCAGAACGGTCAGGCACTGCTCGAGGAAGCCGAAAACCGGGATCTGTTCTTGACCAGAATCGACGACGACGAGGAGTGGTTCCAATACCACCACCTGTTTGCCGACTTCCTTCTACGCCGACTCGAGCGAGACAATCCGACCAGGTCCGACAACTGCACCTTGTTGCCTCGCAGTGGTTCGGCGCGCACGGAATGCTCAGCGAAGCAGTCGATCACGCGGTGGCCGCGCAGGACCCCGACCGTGCCGTCCACCTGGTCGAATCAGGTGGACCGGAGTTGATCGAGAACTCGCGGATGGCGACACTCCTCGGCCTGGTGGCGAAACTACCGCCCGCCGAGACTCACCAATACCCGGAACTTCCGCTCCTCGTCGCGTGGGGGAACGTGCTGTTGCAGCACCCCGCTGCCACGCAATCCTCCCTCGAACGCCTCTATTCCGGCCTCGACGCGGAATCGAGATCCGCTGACCAGCACCAGGCGATCCGCCGCGAGGCCGACCTGATACAGGCGGTGGGGAGGGTCTTCGCTGATCAGGTCGAGGGGGTGCAGGACCTGATCGACGACATACTGCAGCATCCTGACGAAGTGCGTCCCTTCGTGGCTTCGGGTGCGAGCGATGTGGCGTCCTTTCTGGCCGTGCACAGTTTCGACTTTGCGACTGCGCGCCGATGGCAGGAGTGGGCCGGCAACTGGACCGTCGGTCCGTTCAGCGTCATGTACGGATATTGCATGGCCGGAGTGGCGGCGTACGAGATTCTCGATATCCGGGAAGCCGAGAGCAAATTCCGCACTGCTCTGGAACTTGCCATCCTGACTGGCGTGCACAGCCATGCCGCGCGCCTAGCAGGCGCCCTCCTAGGTTCCTTGCTGTACGAAAAAGGTGACGTCGACGCCGCGGAGGAGTTGCTCGACCGAAGCAATGAGCTTGGCTCCGAAGGTGGCGTGGTCGACATCCTGCTCGCCACGTATGGCGTGGGTTCGCGGATCAAGGCACTTCGCGGCGATCATGCCGCCGCGGCGATCCGATTGGATGAAGGAATGGCAGTAGCTGCTCGGCTGTCTATTTCACGGTTGGATAAGCGGGTCGTGAATGAGCGGATCCGTGCCGGGCTGCCGCTCGATCCCGGGACGAGCGCCCGCCTGAGAAAATTCAGTCCCCCTACGGAAGGTCAGGGTGGCATTGCCGAGGAATGCTCTCAACTTGACGAGGAGTCTTCGATCAGGATGCTCCTCACCGACCGGTCGGACGCCGCAGTCCAGGAGGCGTTGAGGCGTAGTCGCGTATTGGTGGCACGCGTCGCGACGCAAAAGCGACCGCGGGCGCTTGTCGCAGCGATCGCATTAGAGGTGTGTTGTCTCGCCGCGGCAGGACGGGAAGATGAGGCGAAACAGACCTTCGCACCGATCGTTCTTCAATGCGTCGCACTCGGCCTACCCCGCGTCCTTCTCGACGGCGGGGCGGAGTCCGTAGGACTTCTATCGACAATGCTCGCCGAGTACGTTCGGGCGAAACGTGGGTACAGCATTGGCCTGACTTGACCGCATCGATGCTCATCGGCGTCCTCAGCGAGCGCATAGGCAGTACGCAAGCACCGACGCTCTGAACTGCTGCGGCATACACCCCGGAGAGATGAAGCGGCCAGTGATTGGTCTGATCGACTCGCCCGAGACACCAATGGGGCGGCCTGTAAGCGCCGGGACGTGTCTCCATCGCGCGTGAAGAGCATATGACGCCGGATTCTAGTTCTTGCCACCCGAACCCTACCTGGGCACAACACCCCCATCAGTGGCTGTGGCAGTGTGTGGCGCGACCGTATCGGGCTCGATTTACGCGGTTGACGGCACACACCGCCACGGAGGGCGGGACTCCTTTCGATGCTGATGTCTTCGATAACAAATACCCCGCGCGGAGGTTGGCACATTCAGGAAAGTATCAACTCCATCGCGGCAGTTTCGAGTCGCTCTTCCAGGATCGGGCCGATCGATGCCAGGGCATCGGAGGTTGTCATGTGGGCGTGCGGGTACTCGACTGGATAATCCGTGATCGTTCCGGTGACGTAGGGACGCCAAGCCGAGGCGGTCCGAGTCAGTTCGAAGTTGTCCACACGCGCTGAGAAGAACAGCAATTGACCGGAGTACGTCGCCGGCCGGTACTCGTGTGCCCGCTCGTGGGCGCGGAGATAGTCCTCGTACAGTCGCTCGAGTTGGGCGGGGGTGAGATACCCGAAAGGGCTCGCCGCGTCCCGCAGAACTACCGCCGCATCCTCGGCAGTGAACCCGTCGACACCGCCATCGCCGACCGGTACCTCTATGCCGAACTCGCGGAGCAGTTCCGCCGGTGTTGGATCAGCGCCCACCGTATCCGAATCCGATAGCACGTAGCTGTCCATCATCGCGAGCAACGCGACTTCGTGCCCATTCCTCTGTATTTCGACGGCAACGGCGTGGGCGATCAACCCGCCGAGCGACCACCCAAGCAAGTGGTATGGCCCGTCTGGTTGGACCGCGCGGATCTCCCGGGCGTAGCGGACGGCAAGGGCTTCGATCGATGGCGACTCGGCCGGGGTTTCGGTGAGCGCCGGCGACTGCAGGCCGAAGATGGGCCGATCCGAGTCCAGGTGCTGCGCGAGCCCGCCATAGCACCAGGACAGTCCGATCGCCGGGTGGATGCAAAAGAGCGGGAGCTGGCTTCCCGCGATGCGGATCGGTAGCAAGACCGCGAGTGCCGACTCGTCCAGCGCCGTTGGTCCCCCGGAATCTGGGTGTTCGATTCTGCGGGCGAGAAGTTCCGGCGTCGGGTTTGTGAACAGCCAGGGAACCGCGACCTCGACGTCGAGTTCGCTGCGTAGTGCTGCCACCAGACGTGTTCCGAGCAGTGAGTTGCCGCCAAGATCGAAGAAGTTTTCGTCGGCCCCCACTGACTGAATCTCGAGCACTCGTGCAAAGACGGCGCAGATGGTTGATTCAGTTTGGGTCTGTGGGAGTCGCGGTTGTGCTGTGTTGGGGAACTCGGGTTTGGGTAGGGCGGCCCGATCGAGTTTGCCTGCTGAGGTCAACGGAATATCGTCCAAGAACGTGACCGCGGACGGCACCATGTACCCGGGTACTTTGGCGGCAACGTGAGCCTGCAGCGAGGCGGAATCGGTGGAATCGGTGGAATCCGCTCCATCTGCTACCACGTAGGACACGAGACGTGCTGCCGGCTCACTGTCCCCATGCACGACTGTCACCGCGAACCGCACCTGTGGGTGGCTCGTCAGTGCTGTGTCGATCTCGCCGAGTTCGATTCGGAAGCCACGGACCTTCACCTGCTGGTCTGAGCGACCCAGGTATTCGATGCCCGATCCCGCCCGGCGGCGCACGACGTCACCGGTGCGGTACATTCGTGCCCCTCGGCCACCGAATGGGTTGGCCACGAACCGGTCCGCGGTCTGCGCGGCGTTGCCGACATACCCGCGTGCTAGTCCCGGGCCGGCGACGTACAGCTCCCCGCGAACACCCTCGGGTACTGGATGCAGGCGTTCGTCGAGGATCAACGCCTCGACGCCACGAATCGGTCCGCCGATGGTGACCGGCTGTCCCGCGTGAAGGGCGTCGCTGATGGTCACGGCGACGGTCGCCTCAGTCGGCCCGTATGCGTTGAAGATCCGACGACCAGGCGCCCACCGTTCCACAATTTCGGTGCTGCAGGTGTCGCCGCCGACCACGACGGTATGCACACAGTCCAGACCCGTCGGATCGACGGATGCCAATGCGGCGGGGGTGACGAAGGCGTGCGTTACCTGGTACTGGTGCAGCAGTTCCGCGAGGTCGTCACCGCCGTAGACGGACCCGGGCGCCAGCACAATGGTGGCGCCGGCGCCGAAGGCCAACAGCTGCTCGAGCACTGATGCGTCGAAACTCGGGGAGGCAAACTGCAGGGTTCTCGATTCTGCTGTTACAGTGAATCTTTCCCGTAGCTCGGCGGCGAAGTTCGCGACCCCCTCATGGGTCGTGACCACACCCTTCGGGCGGCCCGTCGAACCCGACGTGTAGATCACGTATGCGGGATGGCGCGCCGCCAGAGGTGCGCGGCGATCCGATTCCGCCAGTGGCGACCCGGACTTATCGGCGAGTACCGGCGCTACGTCCTGGTCATCGAGCACTGTCCATGACGCCAGGTCGGGCAGTCGATCACGGTGCTCCGCGACCGTCAGTCCGAGGAGCGCTCCGCTGTCGGCGAGCATGTGCTCGATCCTCTCGACGGGGTAGCTCGGATCGATCGGGAGGAAGGCGCCGCCCGCCTTCGTCACCGCCCACACGGCGACCACGAAGTCGACGGACCTCGGTATTGCCAATGCCACGAAAGTTTCGGGTCCGACGCCGAGTTCTGTAAGTAGCCGTGCCATCCGGTTCGAGCGCTCGTCGAGCTCGCGGTAGGTCAAAGATCCCACTGCGGCGACATCGACGATGGCGGGCGTGTCCCCGGCGGCGGCTGCGGTCGTTTCGAAGATCTCGGGCAGGGTCCGCACCGGGACGCCTCGGGCCCCGGAGATCGGCACAGTGCGGTCGCGTTCCCCCCGTACCAGCAGGTCGATGTCGCCGATAATCGCGGTGGGGTCGTCGGCGACTGTGTCGAGGATGGCGGTCAGTCGGTCGGCGAGCGCCTCCACAGTTGCGGAGTCGAAAAGCTCGGTGGCGTAGGTGAAGGTGGCCATCAGCCCCGCAGAGTCGCCGGGAAGCTCCCGGATCGTCAATTGCAGGTCGAACTTCGCGATGTGCCCGTCGAGTTCGCGGGCCTGCACGTCGAGCCCCGCCAGTTCGAGCGCGGTCGGCGTCGAGGCGTGGAACGAGAGCATCACCTGGAAGAGGGGGTGCCGTGCGGTCGACCGGATGGGGTCCAGGTCATCGACGAGCCGCTCGAACGGCAAATCTGCGTGTGCGTAGGCTCGCAGATCGGTTTCGCGGACCTGCCGGAGCAGGTCCCGGAAGGGAGTGCGTGGATCGATCCGGCTGCGTAATACGAGCGTGTTCACGAACATGCCCACCAGGTCGTCCAGTTCCCGCTCGCCCCGTCCGGCGACGGGAGTTCCGATCGCGACATCGCGGCTTGCTGTCACCCGCGCCAGCAACGCGGCGAAGGCGGCATGGACGATCATGAACAGGCTGGAGTCGTTCGTGCGCGCCAGTTCGGTGAGCGATGCACGCGTGCGGGCCGACACGCTGAACTCGACCGCGGCCCCACGGAAGGACGGTGATACCGGCCGCGGCCGGTCGATCGGTAGCTCCACATGGTCGGGAAGATCCGCCAGCTCCCGGCGCCAGAACTCCAACTGTGTGGATGCCAGAATTGTTTGGTCGCGCGAGGAGCCGAGCAACTGTCGTTGCCAGACGGCGTAGTCGGCGTACTGGACGGGCAGCGGCACCCATGGTGGGGCGTCCCCCGCGGTTCGTGCGGCATAGGCCGTCATCACGTCCCGTACCAGCGGGGTGATCGACCAGCCATCGGCGGCGATGTGGTGCACGGTGATCACCAGGGTCCAGTGGTTCTGGCCATGTGCCAACAACTCCGCGCGTAAAGGTGTCT
Source organism: Rhodococcus mengyinensis (assembly GCF_048381435.1). Lineage (NCBI taxonomy): Bacteria > Bacillati > Actinomycetota > Actinomycetes > Mycobacteriales > Nocardiaceae > Rhodococcus > Rhodococcus mengyinensis. The sequence goes on from NZ_JBLWIT010000025.1 coordinate 18,065, forward strand.
CAGTGGTGACGTCGAATCCGGCGGTGACCGCATGTACGCGCTCGTCGAGTTCATTTGCCGCCACCGGCACCGGGGTCAAGCGCGGAGCCACCAACTCGGTGTCCAATACCACCTGGATCGGTCCGCTCTCCGAGTCCGGAAATAGTGTGCGCAGTGACTCGTGTCGCTCGAGCAGGTCCGCGAAGGCGGCTTCGATCGCGTGCACGTCGAGTGTGCCGCGCAGGGTCAGGGCGAAGGGGATGTTGTAAGCAGGTGACGACACGTCCATTTGGTTGAGAATCCAAATTCGCTCCTGCGCGAACGACAGTGGTACAGCGTCCAGGTCTGGGGTTCGCTGCAGCGACGGACGTGTGGCCATGGCTGTGGTGATTCCGTCGACCGTCGCCGCGAAACCGCGCACCGTCGGCGCCTCGAAAAGTTCGCGAACCCCGATCTGCTTGCCGACTCCGGCACCGACCCGCGAGACCACCTGGGTGGCGAGCAGCGAGTTGCCACCGAGGTCGAAGAAGCTAGTCGCGGCACCGACCGCGTCGATGCCGAGTAGTTCGGCGAAGACGGCGGCCACTCTTCGTTCGGTCTCGGTCGCCAGCGGCACGAATTCGCCTCGAGGAGTGTCGATCGTGGGCTCGGGCAGTGCCCGAAGGTCGAGCTTGCCGACTGGCGTCAGCGGCAGCGCGTCGAGCACTGTCACCGAGGCCGGCACCATGAAGGTGGGTAGCGAGCTGGCGGCGAACTCGCGCAGCGACGCCGGATCCACCTGGCGGTGTGCCGCGGGCAGGACGTATGACACCAGTACGGTCTCCCCGGAAGGCGCGGTATGCCCCTGCGTCGTGGCGAAGTCCACGTCGGGGTGTGCTCGCAGGACACTGTCGATTTCGCCCAGCTCGATCCGGAAGCCACGAATCTTGACCTGTTGGTCCACGCGGCCGACGTATTCCAGCTTCGGAGTCGCGGTTTCGTCGTCGGAAAGCTGCCATCGCACGAGGTCGCCGGTTCGGTACATGCGGGCGCCGGTCTCGTGGCCCCGCGCGGCCACGAAGCGCTCTGCGGTACGCCCAGGATGGCCGTGGTAACCGCGAGCGATACCGTCGCCGGTCAGATACAGCTCGCCGATCACTCCGACTGGCACCGGGTGCAGCCGTGGATCCAGGACCATCGCGCCGACCCCGCGGACCGGACCACCGATGGTGATCGCCTCGCCGACCGTGAGCGGATCGCTGATGCACCCCATGATGGTGGTCTCGGTGGGTCCGTATCCGTTGAACATCGCGCGTGCCGGTGCCCAGCGGGCCACGAGTTCAGGGGGGCACAGTTCTCCGCCCACCACCACGACCCCCAGCTCGTCCAGTCCGTCCGGGCTCACTGATGCGAGCGCGGCAGGTGTGACGAACGCGTGGGTGACCCGCTCACGGCGGATCAGTTCAGCGAGTTCCTCTCCGCCGTAGATGTGTGGCGGTGAGATCACCATCGTCGCGCCGACGTCGAAGGCAAGCAACAGTTCGAGGACTGAAGCGTCGAAGCTCGGCGACGAGAAGTGCAGCGTCCGCGACGACGGCGTAACCCGGTAGCGCTCACGTTGCTCTGCGCCGAAACCGGCCAGTCCGCGATGAGTGATCGCCACGCCCTTGGGTTTTCCAGTCGATCCCGAGGTGTAGATCACGTAAGCCAGTTGATCGGTTCGCGCGAGCGTGCCGCGCTCGACGGGCGTGATGAGCGCCGTCGACGCGGATGCGTAACGCTGCCGGGACGCCGGTGAATCGAGCACGATCCAATCGAGGTCCGCAGGCAGGGTCCCGAGGTGCCCGGCAAGCGTGATCCCCGCCGCGGCACCGGAGTCGTCAAGCATGTGGCGTACCCGATCAGCGGGATAATTGGGATCGACGGGCACGAAGGCGGCCCCGGTCTTCGCGACCGCCCAGACCGCGAGGACGGAGTTGACGGACCGCGGCAGCGCCACGGCCACTAGGTGTTCCGGCCCGATCCCGCGGTCGAGGAGGACCCGCGCCAGCCGGTTCGACTGCTCGTCCAACTCACGGTAGGTCAGCAACTGATCTCCGCACTCGACGGCCGTCGAGTCCGGACGGTGTGCAGCTGAATTCTCGAATATTTCGGCGAGGGTCCGCGGCTCGTGCCTGGGCGCGCCTGCCACTGGGAGCCACGCGGCCTGATCAGCAGCCGAGACGAGGCGAAGATCACCCAGCGTAGACGATGGCCGCGTAGCGACCTCTTCGACGATCCGGACGAAGTACTCGGCGAAGGACCTCACGGTCCGGGCGTCGAACAGGGCGCTTGCGTAACCGAGGGAGCCGGCTATGCCGCGATGGCCACCGTCTGCCGCGACATCGGCGATGAGCGTGAACTCGAGGTCGAACTTTGCCACGCCCGGGTCGACAGACTCGGCTGTCACGTCGAGTCCGGGTAGCGACATCGCGGTCGGTGCCGGGTTCTGGTGGAAGGAGAGCATCACCTGGAACAGCGGGTGTCCCCCGGTCGATCGGCTCGGGTTGACGGCCTGCACGATCTGCTCGAATGGCACTCGGGCGTGGGCGAAAGCGTCGAGATCGGTCTCCCGCACCTGCGTCAACAGGGTCGTGAACTCCTGGGCACTGTCCACGGAGGTCCGCAACACCAGGGTGTTGACGAACATTCCGACGAGCTGGTCGAGCGCCTGGTCGCCGCGGCCGGCGACCGGCGTACCGATCGCGATGTCGGAGTCCCCCGTCATCCGGGCGAGCAACACCGCGAGGGTGGCGTGCAGCGCCATGAACAGGGTTGCACCCGATTCACGAGCGAGATCGTCCAGGTGGCGGTGGGTGTCCGGATCAATGGCAAACGACACGGAGTCGCCGGCGAGATCTTGGACTGCCGGGCGCAGCCGCGCACCCGGCAGGGCCAGCTGATCCGGCAGACCGGCCAGGGTGTCCTTCCAATACGCAAGTTCCTTGGCCCGGACGCTGTGCGGATCGTCGCCGGCACCGAGCAGATCAAGTTGCCAGAGCGTGTAGTCGGCGTACTGCACCGCCAACGGCGACCATGCGGGCGCCGTTCCCTCGACCCGGGCCGCGTATGCCACGACGAGGTCACGCGCAAACGGGGCGAGCGACCAGCCGTCGAAGGCAATGTGGTGCACGATGAGAGCGAGGATATGCACCTCGGGTGCCGTCCGGTACAGGAGAGTGCGTAGCGGCCGATCGGTGCGCAGGTCGAACCCGTCCGACGCCATTTCATTGATCAACCCCGCGAGTTCACTCTCGGTGGCATCGGCAACGGACATGACGGGTTCCGCGGAATCCAACACGAGCTGTTCCGGACCCTCCGGAGTCTCCGGATAAACCGTGCGCAGGGACTCGTGGCGTTCGACGACGTCCGCGAGTGCGGCGGTCAGGGCGAGCCGATCGAGGCTGCCGCACATGCGGATCGCGAACGGAATGTTGTAGGCCGCAGATTCGGGGTCCAGACGATTCAGGAACCACAGCCGCTGTTGCGCCGCGGAGAGCGGCACCCGCGCGTGTGATCGCCGGGCGACGAGTTGGGGTCCGGTCGGCACCGGCGGGGCCGCGATATCGGAGCTCTCTCCGTCGATCCGCCGTGCGAGTCCCGCTACGGTGGGCGCTTCGAAGATGGCGCGCACCTCGACCGGGCACTCGAGGACGGATTGCAGCCTCCCGGTGACCTGCGTGGCGGCCAGTGAGTTGCCACCGAGGTCGAAGAAGCTGTCGTCGGCACCGACGTCCGCGACGCCCAGGACGCCGGCGTATACCTCCGCGACCAGCCGCTCGGTGGGCGTTGAGGGTGCCTGCCAGATCGTTGCGGAAGTGCCGAGCACCGGGGTCGGCAGGGCGCGACGATCGAGTTTCCCGACCGGAGTGAGCGGGATGTCGTCGAGCAGCATGACCGCGGGCACCATGTAGCCCGGAAGTCTCGTTGCGGCGTACTGGACCAAATCGCCGGGGGTGACTTCCGCGCCCGCGGTCGGTAGCACATAGGACGCCAGCAGCGTTCGTCCCGTGGAGTCGTCACCGATCGTGGTTACGAACTCGACGAGTGGATGAGACGCGAGCACTGCATCGATCTCCCCCAACTCGATGCGGAAGCCGCGAATCTTCACCTGGTGGTCCGAACGTCCGACATACCGAATTGTGTGTTGGGGCGTCCACTTCACTACGTCCCCGGTTCGGTACATCCGGTCCCCGGGCTCACCGAACGGGTCCGCGACGAATCGCTCGGAGGTCAGCCCGCCGAGCCGGTGGTAGCCGCGGGCAAGGCCCGGCCCGGAGATGTACAACTCGCCGGTAACCCCGGCCGGCACCGGGTGCAGGCGCGCATCGAGCACGACCGCACGGACCCCGCGCACGGGGCGACCGATGGTGATCGGACCTCCGACGGTCAACGCGTCGCTGATGCACACCATGATGGTGGCCTCGGTAGGCCCGTAGCCGTTGAACATTCGGCGACCCGGCGCCCATCGCTGTACCAATTCGGGGGAACAGACGTCGCCGCCGACAACCAGTGACTCGAGATGGTCCATACCGGCCGGGTCGACAGTGGCCAGTGCGGCGGGGGTGATGAAGGCGTGCGTTACCCGCCGTGTGCGTAGCACTTCGGCAAGTTCGGCCCCTCCGAACACTCCAGCAGGCGCAATCACCATGGTGGCGCCCGTCGCCCCGGCGAGCAGCAGTTCGAGCACCGCACCGTCAAAACTGGGTGAGGCGAAGTGCAGCGTTCGGGACTGGGGCGTGATCGAGTAGCGCCTCTGTTGTTCGCGGGCGAAGTTCGCGAACCCGCTGTGCGTGACGACGGTTCCTTTCGGCACGCCAGTGGATCCGGAAGTGTAGATGACGTAGGCGGCATTGTCGGGTCGAAGGCGAGGCCGGGGGCCTCCGGTGTCCTGTCGGGAGTCGAGCGCATGCTCGATGTCGGGGTCGTCCAGGGCGATCCAGTGCACCACCCCGGGAAGTGTTCTGGTTGCCGACGTGGTGATTCCCAGTCTCACGCCGGAATCGGACAGCATGTGTGCAAGTCGTTCGGCGGGGTAGTGAGGGTCGACCGGAACGTATGCGGCGCCGGTCTTCGTCACCGCCCACACCGTGAGCACCGATTCGATCGAGCGCTCGAGCGCGAGCGCGACGAAGGTCTCCGGTCCCACTCCGCGCTCGACAAGCAGCCCGGCCAGCCGGTCGGAGCGTTCGTCGAGCTCGCGGTAGGTCATCGAGCGCCTCGACGAGAGCAGCGCCGGGGCGTCAGGTTTCAGCTGGGCTGCGGCGCGGAGCAGGGCCGGCAACGTGCGAACTTCTATTGCCTCTGTTCCTCGCGCCGGCACCAGTCGCTGCACAGAGTCTTCGTCGAGGATGTCGATGTCACCGACCGGCATCCGGGGTGTAGCTACCGCCGCCCGAAGTACTCGCACCAATGTCGCTGCCATCGCATCGACCGTGGGGGCATCGAAGAGTTCGGTGGCGAAGGTGAACGTCAACTCGATTCCTGCCGGTGCCCCCGCGTCGTCGAACGTCTCGGCGTATGCCAGTTCGAGGTCGAACTTTGTCAACCCGGTGTCGATTCCGCTCACAGTCATCGTGAGATCCGGGAATTCGATGGTGTACTGATCGACGATGCGGGAGGTCAACGCCACCTGGAACAGCGGATGCCGAGAGGCGGAGCGAGGTATGTCCAGCACGTCGACGAGTCGTTCGAATGGGAGGTCGGCGTGACAGAACGCCTCGAGGTCGATGTCGCGAACCTGCTCAAGCAGATCCACGAATCCCGCGGACGCGTCCATTTCGGTACGCAGGACCACAGTGTTGACGAACATGCCGACGAGCCCGTCCAGCACGCGGTCCCCGCGACCTGCCACCGGCGTGCCCACCGCAATATCGGTGCCTCCGCCGAATCTGGCGAGCAGCACGATCAGCGCGGCGTGCAATGCCATGAACACTGTCGCACCGCGATCCGCGGCGACGACGGCGAGCGCTTGGTGCGTCTGCGGGTCCACGATGAAGTCGACCGTCGCGCCGCGCATGGTGGTGGTGCCGGCCGAGCGTGGACGGTCGACCGGGAGGTCGGTCTGATCAGGGATCCCCGCCAGTCGCTCGGTCCAGTACGCGATCTGCGCTGACGCCAAGCTGTTCGGATCCGTTTCCGCGCCGAGCATCTCATGCTGCCACAGGGCGTAGTCCGCGTATTGGACCGGTAGCGGGTCCCGGTGCGGGTGGATCCCGGCTGACCTGGCCGAGTATGCCGCGGTGATGTCTGCAGCCAGCGGCTGGAGTGACCAGCCGTCTACCGCAATGTGGTGTAGTACCAGTACCAAGAGGTGGTCGTCCGAGCCGATCCGCAGAAGCGCGGCACGTAGCGGCAACTCTTCGAGGAGGTCGAATCCGGCGGCAGCGATCGCGTGGATTCGCGCCTCGAGATCGTCGGCAGTGACAATCACCGGCACCAAGGGCGGTGCCGCGTCGGCGGCGGGCACGAGCACCTGGCAGGGATCATCCCCGACCTGGGGGTGCACCGTGCGAAGTGTTTCGTGGCGTGCCACTACATCCAACATCGCGGCGTTCAGCGCGTCGACGTCAAGTTCTCCCCGAAGCCGAACGGCAAGCGGAATGTTGTACGCACCTGACGTGCTGTCCAAGCGTGCGAGGAACCACAGGCGTTGCTGGGCCGGGGCCAACGGAATCGATCCGGACCTTGGACGCGGGGCCAGCGCGGTCACCGCGCGGTCGGTGCCCGAACCCGACACTCCGGTGACCGCGATCCAGGAAGCCAGCGCCCCAACGGTCGGGTTCTCGAAAAGGACACGCAGCGGAATCTGAAGGCCCGTCGCCTCGCTGAGACGCCCGACCATCTGCGCCGCCACGAGCGAGTTTCCACCAAGGTGGAAGAAGCTGTCCTCCACACCGACTTTCGGAAGATCGAGTACCTCCCCCACCAGCGCCGCGACGAGCTTCTCATGCTCACCTGCGGGCGCGCGGCCACTCTCGCCCGATGCGGCGACCTCCGGAGCCGGCAGCGCCCGGCGGTCCAGCTTGCCGTTCGTGGTCAACGGTATGGCGTCGAGGACGACGAATCCGTCCGGCACCATGTAATCGGGAAGCAGCGCCCCCACCAGACGGCGAACCTCTACAACATCGATTGGACCACCACTCGTGCACGTCAGATACGTCGTGAGTTGCTCGTCACCGCGCACATCTTCGGTGACCACGGTAATCGACTGCCCGACTCCCGTGACCGTCATCACGGCCGCGTCTATCTCACCGAGTTCGATACGGAATCCGCGAACCTTCACCTGATCGTCGTCACGGCCTAGGTACTCGAGCATCCCGGGAGCCACCCAGCGGGCACGGTCACCGGACCGGTACAACCGTGACCCAGCTGCTCCGAAGCGGTTGGCGACGAATCTCGAGGCACTCAGCCCCGGCCGCCGCAGATAGCCGCGGGACACCTGGCCTCCACCAACGTACATTTCGCCTGCCATACCAACCGGCACCGGCTGCAGATACTCGTCGAGCACGTAGACGGCCAGTCCGTCGATTGCGTCACCGACGAGGTTGCCCGAGTTCCGTTGCACAAGTGCGTCATCGATCGCAAGATAGGATACGTGCACGGTTGTTTCGGTGATTCCGTACATGTTGACCAGAGCCGGAGACGCGTTCCCGTGTCGCCGGTACCACTCGGGCAGTCGCCGAAAATCCAGTGCTTCGCCGCCGAAGATCACATACCTGAGAGGCAGCGCCTCCGGTGTCGATCGCCGCTCGGCCTCGATGAGCTGATAAAATGCGGACGGAGTTTGGTTCAGCACGGTCACTCCCTCGCGGCGGATCAGAGAGAGAAACTCGTCGGGCGAGCGGGAGACGTAATAGTCGACGACGATCAATGTTCCGCCGTGCAGCAGGGCGCCCCACAACTCCCACACAGAGAAATCGAAGGCTGCAGAGTGGAACATCGTCCACACGTCACGCGGACCGAACTCGAACCGGGCCGCGACGCTGTCGAACAGCCGAAGGACATTGATGTGCGGCACTGACACACCTTTGGGTCGGCCGGTCGATCCCGAGGTATAGATGACATATGCGACGTTGTCGGAGCGGAGTGCGCGCACTCTCTCGTGGGGGGCGATCGGGCCCGAGGGCCGTGATGACAACTCGACGGCAATGTCATCGGCGTCGAGCATGATGAGTGCTGACCCCGTCGTCTCGAGAGCCTCGAGCCCCGCGGCATTCGCGAGTACACAGCGCGGGCCGGCGTCCGCGAGTATATATTCGAGGCGATCGCGCGGATACCTTACGTCGAGCGGAAGATAAGCAGCACCGGCCTTCAGTACCGCCAGCAAGGACACGATCAAATCCATCGATCGCGGGAGGGCCACCGCGACAAGGTCTTCGGGACCGGTACCACGACTGATCAACAGCCGAGCCAACCGATTCGATGCTTCGTCCAGTTCCCTGTACGTCATTCGTGCGGTCTCGTGCACGACCGCAACCGAATCGGGATCGTCCGCTACGCGGGCCAGAAAGACGTCGATCAGTGTCCCAGTCATCCGCGCCGAGCCCGGGGGTTGGGTCAATGCTCGACGCTCCTCGGGCTCGAGGAGATCGAACCGGTGAAGGATCTGCGTGGGATCGGTCGCCATCGCATCGAGGAGTCGCACGAGCCAACGTGCCAGTGCGTCTGCTGTTTCCGCGCTCGAGTCCGTAATCTGGAGCGTCCCGTCGATGTCAACGGCCCCAAAACCTGCTGCGCCCTCGCCTAATGTCAGGCTGATAGCCGGCGTACCACCCGGCGCGAGATGATCCGGTGTGCTGATCATCAATGACGGGAAGTCCGGATGGCAGTCGATCGGCTGTTGCGCGGCCGACATCGCTGCGAAGCGACCGGACGAGTCCTGCTCATCCGGCGCGTTGGCAACTCGACCATACGAATCACCGGCGTGCTCGAATGCGACGGCCGCTCTGGCACTCACCTGCACGAGAAGGTCCGACAGCGTGGTCGTGGGATCGACTGACGTGCTCAGTGCTACCGCGCTGACGAACATGCCGACGAATCCGTCGTCACCCTCTTCACTGCGGCCCGCCACCGGCACGACAACCGTCAGATCGGCTGTCCTTGTGATCCGCGTCAGGAGTCCAACGAACGCGGTGTGTACCACGAGGAACAGGCTGGTGTTGTGTTGCTGTGCGAGAGACTCGAGCCTCGACCGCACCGCACCCGAAATGACAATCCGGGCCTGGACATGGCCGTGGCTCGCCGGCGCGCCCAGTCGCGGGAGGTCGAGTCCGCCGTGTGTCTCGCCGACCGACAATGCCTCGCGCTCACGACGGTCGTCGGAGCTGAGCCGCATCAACCATTCCTCGGCAGCGGCGGCGTCGACGTCGGCGATTCGAGTGTGCGAACCCGCTGAACAAAGCTCCTCGAAGAACCTCATGAACTGTTGCTGGTGCCGACGCACCTCGGGTTCGGTGTACAGCGCGGAGTTGGCTACGAAGTCGACCTGAATTTCTTCGTCGGTCGAGGCCTGATAGAAGTTGATCGACATGTCTTCGATCGGACCGGTCGACAAGACGCGAAGTGTGCCTCGAGCGGATCCAAGTGAGATACCGGTGTGGAAGAGCATCATGTTGACCAGCGGCCCGAGAAAACCTCGTGCACCGTGTACCGCGCCAGACTCCCGCCGCATGTCCTCGTACCGATACTTTTGATGCTTCAAGGCACCGGTCATCTCCAGGTGGACCGTACGAGCGAGATCGCCCACGCTGGTTCCTGGATCTACCTTGACTCGAATGGGAAGGACGTTGGATATCGTCCCTCCCGATCGCTTCAATAACGCTGAGGTGCGACCCGACACCGGCATGCTGACCACAACATCTCGACGGCCCGTCGACCGAGCGAGGTAGCCAGCCACCCCGGCAAGCACCACGGCAGCGATACTCACGTCGTACCGGTCAGCCGAACGTGCGAGCGCCGCCGCCGTTCGTGTTTTCATGGTTGCGCTGACGGAGTGCAGATCGGGTGAGGCTCGGGCAGTACGACCGGCGAGGTTGGTCACCGACGGGAGGGTCCGGAGGCGTTCCGCCCAGAATTTTCGATCTCGTTCGAATCGTGCTGATTTACTGTATGTTTCACTTGCCGCATGAACATCCTTCAGACCTCCCGCCGCGAACGGCGGCGGCGGCACTTCTTCGATCGCTGCGGTATACAGGTCGGCGATTCTGGTTGTGAGTGTCATCGCCCCGAAGCCGTCCAACGCGATGTGATGTATTCGGCAGTACCAGAAATGGCGGCGGTTTGTGACCTTGAGGACAGCGGCGAGTACTAGTCGATCACGCTGCGGATCGACCACCCTTTGGGTCTCGTTTCGCATCCACCGCTTGGCTGCGAGAGCGGGGTTGGGATGATCGCGCAGGTCTACGATGATGAGGGAGTCGTCCGATGTCGGATCGACATACTGAACGGGGTGCGATTCGACAACCGCGATCCTCAGGTAAGCAGACCCAAGTTCTCGACCGGCTTGTTTGCTGACCTTCTCCAGCAGGCAGACATCCAGTGGCCCCTCGAGGTCTACGAACTGGGCAATGGTGACAGGCGCTTCCGGCGCAAGCTGCTGAGCGAAATACAGGCCCGACTGGGCGGACGACAAGTCAAACGCGCCGTCAGCCGGGACAGGTTCCGGTCGGCCATTCCCTGGTACACCTGGCTGTTCGATTGCCAATTCAACCCCTTCGGTTCATCGTCCCCATCGCGCCGACACGTATCTGCCTCCGCCGCGGGACCCGTCATCCCTTTAGACGGTCATACAGATTTCAATGCCGATTTCGCGAAACGTAGACCATGCGATCTTTCAGTTACTTCAACGAAACGCCCGAGCAATAGGACTTGTCCGCTCAGTGCAACGGATCGTGGCGGATACCCTCCGGCTCAACACCAATTGCCCGCAGCCGAAATTTGATGGTTTGGATAGTCGAGGGCGCACCGGACACCTGAATGTCATGGTTCATCCAATTCGAGTAGTCCGCGATGATCGACCCCACCTTGCCGACCAACCGTTGATGCATACCCGCCGGGAACGCGGTTCGTCCCGTGAACCACCACGGGTCCCAGTTTTCCTCCACCACAGGTACTACCGTCAGCCATGGGTTGGTCCGCGATAGCCCCCACAGCATCTCGAGGTCGTAGAGATCACACGGGTACCTCCCCGATACGAAAAGATGAGTGCGCGGATTCTGCGAGCTCCGAGCCATGCTCATCAGCTGGGCACGCAGCGGGGCAATCCCTGTTCCCGTACCGATCATGAGCCGGTCGCGTGTGGGGTCGGTGACGCAACCAAGTGAGCCAAGGGGCGAGCCGAGTAACCACGTGTCACCGATGCGGGCGTGATCGACGATTGCGGGACTGACCCAACCGCCCGGAACCCGCCGAACGTGGAACTCGAGAATTCCATCGGTACTGCACGGCGTCGCTGGTGACAAGTAGCGCCACATTCGCGGCCGGCCAGGTACCTGGACACTCACATATTGGCCTGCTGTATACGGCATCGGCTGATCGAGTTGCAGCCTGATGATTGCTACATCGTCGAGCACCCGGCGGTGTTCGAACACCGTTCCGGTCCAACTCGGCGGTCCCGCCTCCGCATGAGCAGCATCCATCATCGTCCCGGCTATGAGCGCGATCGCTTCGCGCCACGCGGCACTCACCTCCCCAGTCCACACACTGGGCGCAGACACCTTCTCCAGTGCTGCGACGAGCGCATTTCCGACGGCACTGTAGTGCGCGCCGGAGATTCCGTACTTACGGTGATCTCGGCCTAGCTGGGCGAGGTAGGGAAGCGTCAGTTCCAATGTCTCCAACCGATCGACTACATAGCCGATAGCTCGCACCAATCGGTCGCGTTGCGTGTCCATGGCGGCGGGAAAGAATTCCCGCGTCTCTGGGGTGGACGCGAACAGAGACGCATAGAATGCGCGGGCGAGCGCCCCGGTTCCGGCCGGGGCGCTCGCTACAGCCGTGAAGCTCGATCTCACGAGCAAGATGTTGCGGGAATCCATTGCCGCCCTTATATTTTCTGACTTCCGAGCGTGCCGACGATCCCGAACGTCGGTCCACCGACGCGGGCACGGACGCCGTCTCTGCCGAGGCCAGAAGTATTGCGACAGAGGTCCCGAGGGTCCCCCCTGAGTATCCGGCCCCCTCCAATGGAGGTAGCACGAGCGCCGTATGGTCGACGACTCGTGCGGCCCACCTTGTGCGCGGAGCGTCCGTCCATTCACCGAGTGGCAGTTCGACCGCTACCACGCAACATGTGCGCAAGATGGCTCACCTGAAGACCGTTGCCCGGGCGGATGTCTAGCTGCGTGTGCATTCCTGGCTCGGACGTCATCGCAAGTGTGGCCCGCCAGGGATTGCCAGTGGCATCCATGGACTGCCGTTCTCTCAAGCTGACGGCTGCCATCGGAACTCCACTTCTTTACACTGGGATCAATCGGGAGGGCGGGAAACTCGAGGTTTGCTAAGGCAGTTACAACATATGGTTCAGGTCACCCCTCCGCATTACCCCTAGGGGGGGAATGCATTACCCTTTAGGGGGAGGTTGGGTTAACGTTCGACGGGCACTTGGGGCGCGCGGATTCGTTCGAGTAGCAGATCGCAAATGCTGTTGCAGCGGCGCCCAGTCGAGGCGAGGCACTGCCGAAACACCACCCGCAGATCCCGACAGGTAACCTTTCGCCTCGGAATCAACGCCCGGTGCAAGTCTGGAGCAAAGCAGATCTCAGCACGCGCTCGAACACTCACGGCGCGTACAGCGTTCACACACACAGTTTGTCGATTTCGATACAGGCCGGGTGGATGTTGGTTGCGTCCATGGAGATGGATGCTCCTATTGCTGTCAAGCCGTGTCGCCCAGGGATAGGGAGCTGGATTTCTGCTCACGGTCGGTGAGCCACTGCGAGTAGGTCGCGGCGAGATCGGGGTCGAGGCGTTGCCCGATCTCCAGACGTCGTACGCGCTGGTAGGGAACCGCGAGTGCGGTTGCCACCGTGGTGATCGGGATGGCCAGTGTTCGGCGACGTTGGCGAAGTCGGCCTGTGCGGTTATTCACTGGCAGCGGATTCTCCGATGATCTTGAAAACCTCGCGCGCGACGAAGCGTTTGAGGCAGCGGATGATCTCGCGCTCGGACTTGCGTTCCGCTGTGCGTCGCGCAATGTAGTCGACGGTGCGTGTGTCACCGGCGGACATCCGCACGAGCACGATGCGATGGATCGCGGAGTTGGCGGTGCGGTCACCGCTCCGGGAGAGCCGGTGCCGCTGATGCTTACCCGACGAGGCGGGGATGGGTGCAGTTCCGCACAGTGCGGCGAACTGCTGCTCGCTGCTCAGTCGTTCGGGGTTGTCACCGCAGCCGACCAGAAGCTGGCTGGCGACGAGAGGGCCGACGCCGGGCAGCTGCAATAGGGCCGGGTTGACCTGGGCGGCCAGCTCACCGAGCCGGGTGTCGATGCCATCGATGTCGGACCTGTGCTGCTGATGGCGCACGGCCAGTCGTTTCAAAGAACCGCGGAGGGTTTGCTCCGGGCCGTGACCGGGAGTCGGCCGTGATCGCGCAAGTGCGGCACCGAGTTTCACGTTGCCGAGATTTCGGTAGGTAGCGCGTATCTGTTCCGCTGCGGTCACCAGCAGAGCATGGATCTGGTTCATCGCCGCGCCTCGCGCCTTGCGAGCCGAGGACTGTTCGGTGGGCAGGATCCGCATCGATTCGACCAGCCCGTCGCGGTCTTTCGAGGTCGCCAGCCCGCGCCCGGACAGTGCAGTGACGGCCGCCTGGAGCGCGTCGAGCGGGTCGGACTTACCGTGCAGACGCGTGCCCGGCGGTCGGGCCGGGCGACCTCGAGAACGGTCATCCCGGCACGGCGCAGTATGCGCGCCAGTTCGGCGCCGTAGCTGCCGGTGCCCTCCACCGCGACCGCGACGACGACGCCGAATCCGCGGAGATGATCGATGACCTTCCGGTAGCCGGCGCCGGTGGCCCCGAACTCGCGGTCACCGAGTGGCCGTCCGTGTTCGTCGATGACCGCGACGTGATGGGTGTCCTTGTGGGTGTCGATTCCCCCGTAGACGCTGATCTTGCTCTCGTAGTCGGTGCCCACAGATGATGCCCTTCCCTCGATCGGTGTGGACACGCACCAACCGGGCGGGCAGACAGCACATAGACGAGACTGCCGAAGTCAAGCTCCTATCAAGTCATGCCTGCCCGGTCGGTGCGCGCAGCCACGAGGTGACGGACAGATCCATCGGAAGACAGTCCCCACATCGGGGCGTCGGTGTACGACCGGGTCACGTCACCCCGCGGCCGTATCCATCATGGATCAGGACGTCACCGGCGTGTCGTAGCCCAATGAAGGCCCGGAGAGGATCCCGCGGGCGCGGCTGAGCTTTCTGGGCGGCGGCGACAGTTGTCCGCGCGCACGTCTAAAGTTCCTGCGTATGCCCGCCCAAGCGAATGTTGATGTGCAGTTCGAAGGCATCACACAGTCATCGATCAATCGCCGCGTCCTTGCGGACGTCGTCGCGGCGGTACCGCCCATCACGAAGCACTTCACGTGGTATTGCATCAGAATAATGAGGATCCCGGAGCCCCGGATAGAACCAGCCGGGCCCACGAACCGCCCGGCACTCGACACGCTTTAGATTAGTACTGCAACGACAGTTTGTGATGTCGATGTTTGTAGTGGCTGGCGCGGGCCCTGGCCTGGCTGGCGCGGCGCCAGTTCGACCAGTGCCAGACGTGGACGAGGGCGTGTTGGACTGGGCAGGCGACGCGGCCCAAAGCAATCGCCGTATCTCGTTGATTGTCAGAGGAATTAGATCTCGGACACCGGTTTCAGATCCCCTTTTTGAGCGCCGCGGCGCAGGATGGTCAGGAAGGCCGCCGCGGCCATCGACAAGGTGATGTGCCGGTACCAGGCCGGGTACCCGCGCACCTGGTAGTGATCGAGTCCGGTCTCGTTCTTGGTGGTCTGAAAGCACTCCTCGATCGCCCAGCGACTGCCGGCCACCCGGACCAGCTCGGCGGGTTCGGTGTCGGCGGGGCCATAGCAGATGTAGTAGGCAATCTCGTCGGGGTCGGTGATCGACCGGCGGGCCAGCAGCCAGTGGCCGCGACCGCGTTCGCGCAGTGGCCGGATGTCGACGACCGCCCAGTCGTAGAGCCTGGGTCCGTGGGCGCCGTCGCCGCAATTGATCCGCTGCCACGCGGTCGCCGGCAGGTCGGCGATCACGGCGTGGGCGCGGCGCTGGCGCAGCTCCATCGAGATCACCATCTGCGACTTCGGGACTGCGAGAACATGGGCCACACCGCGGGATTCGAGCCACAGCCGGAGCTTGCCGACCTGCCCGTAGGCCTCGTCGCCGGTGAACCACCCGAACGGCACCCCGGCATCGAGAGCCCGTTCGATCATCATCTGCGCCAGTTCGGGTTTCGTCGCGAAAGCCACCTCGTCGCCGATCCCGGCGGTCCGGCACCGATCGCGGTCCACGGCCGCGGCCTTCGGAAGATACAACTCGCGATCGATCAGCGCCCGGCCCCGGTCGGAGGCGTAGGCGAGAAACACCCCGATCTGGCTGTTCTCGATCCGCCCGGCCGTGCCGGAATACTGCCGGGCCACCCCGGCCGAGCGGGTGCCCTTCTTCAAAAATCCTGTCTCGTCGACGATCAACACGCCCTTGTCGGCGTCACCGATCGTCTCGACCACGACCTCACGCACGTCGTCGCGGAGCCCCTCGCAATCCCAGGAGTAGAAGTTCAGCAGCCGCTGCATGCCCTCCGGGCCCGCATCACCGGCCGCCTCGGCCAGTGTCCATCCGTTCTTACGCTCGACCTCACCGAGCAGTCCGCGCACATACGCGGCCATCCGCCGCCGCGACTCCACCCGCGAAAACCGGTGGGCGTACCGCGCACAGAACGCCGTGAACCCCGCTGACCACTCCAGCACCTCTGACTGCACACAGGATCAATTACCACAGCAGTCCCGTCAGTCACAAACTGTCGTTGCAGTACTAATTCCCTGCCGCGTTGGAGGCGTTCGACGACCTCGACGCCGTCGATACCCTCGGGCTGCTCGGGAAGGCTCCGGACCCGGCCTCGGTGGCGCGACTGACACGCGGTCAGATCGCTGCGGCGCTGCGGAACGCCCGCCGCCACGACATCGAGACCAAGACCGATCGGATCCAGGCCGCTCTGCGCGGCGAACACCTGGGCCCGGCGGCGGTGATCACCACCGCCTACACGGCCACCACCCGCTCCGCCGTCGCCGTGTTGAGCACTCTCAATCACGAGATCAAGGCGTTGCAAGGGCAGGTCGATGCACATTTTGGCCGGCACCGAAGACGCTGAGATCATCCTGTCCCAGCCCGGGATGGGCACTCTGCTCGGCCCCGGGGTACTCGGTGAGTTCGGCGACGACCCCGAACGGTATTCCACCGCGAAGGCCCGCAAGGGCTATGCCGCCACCAGTCCGATCACCCGCGCCGCCGGCAAAAAGAAGGTCGTCGCGGTGAGGTTGCCCCCTTGGAGTGGACACCCCTGACAATGGTTCTAGGAGAGCCAGGAGGGATGTCGAGGTGGGACGCCAGTCTCTGTACACAGAGGAATTCCGGAAAGACGCGGTCGCGTTGTACCGCGCGGCCGACGGTAAACGCACGTACGCGATGTGGCCGCGGATGTGGGCGTCAGTGGCGAGACGCTACGGACGTGGGTCCGTAAGGACACCGCCCGTAACGCGCGGTCACAGGACCGCAGTACCGGCGCCGACGGGACCGAGGCGGACGAGCTCGCGCGCCTGCGGGCGGAGAACGCCCGGCTACGGGGTGCGGAGAAGGAATGGCAGGTCGAACGCGAGATCCTGCGCCGGGCAGCCGCCTATTTCGCAAAGGAGGTGAAGTGAAGACCCGCCGCTGGGACTTCATCTCCGACCATCGCGCCGAGTTCGGCGTGCAGCGGCTGTGCCGGGTGCTCGGGACCTCCCGCTCCGGCTACTACAAGCACCTGGCCACCGAGGATGCTCGCGCCGACCGCCAGGCCGACGAGGCCACGACGGTCGCCGAGATCCGCGCCATCCATGCCAAGCACCGCAGCGCCTACGGCGCCCCGCGGGTGCACGCCGAACTCCGCTCCCGCGGGCGCAAGATCAACCGCAAGCGGGTGACTCGGCTGATGCGAATCAACCACGTCGTGGGCCGGCACCTGCGCCGCACCAAGCGCACGACCATCGCGGACAAGTCAGCTCCACCGGTCCCGGATCTGGTGATGCGGGACTTCACCGCTTCGGCTGTGGATACCAAGTGGTGTGGGGACGTCACCTACATTCCGGTGGGCTCGTCGTGGTTGTTTTTGGCGACGGTGATCGACATCTGTTCACGTCGGGTGGTGGGGTGGTCCATCGCCGACCATATGCGCACCGAGCTCGTCACGGACGCGATCGAGATGGCGGTGCGCACCCGCGGTGGTGATGTCCATGGGGTCGTATTCCATAGCGATCGCGGATCTCAGTACACCGCAAAGACTTTCGGCGATGTATGCCGCCGTCATGGGATCCGCCCGAGTCGAGGCCGGGTCGGCTCGAGTTACGACAATGCTCTCGCCGAGTCGTTCTTCCAAGGACTCAAGAGGGAGTGGCTGCACGGACGGAGTTGGACGTCGAAGTCGCAGGCACGGCTGGAGCTGTTCGAGTGGCTCTCGTACTTCAA
>NZ_JBLWIT010000026.1:0-15128 GCF_048381435.1 Rhodococcus mengyinensis
AGGCGCAGGGCGGCCACGATCTGTCCGCGGGTGTGGGACGGGGGGATGACGGCGTCGACGTAGCCGCGTTCGGCGGCGACGTACGGGTTGACGAGGGTGTCTTCGTATTCCTGTTGCAGTTGCAGGCGCAGGGCGTCGACGTCGTCGCCGTTCTTGGCGGCCTCGAGGAGGCGTTTGCGGTAGACGAAGCCGACGGCGCCGGAGGCGCCCATGACGGCGATCTGGGCGGTGGGCCAGGCGAGGTTGACGTCGGCGCCCATGTGCTTGGAGCCCATCACGTCGTAGGCGCCGCCGTAGGCCTTGCGGGTGATGACGGTGATCTTCCCGACGGTGGCCTCGCCGTAGGCGTAGAGCAGTTTCGCGCCGCGGCGGATGATGCCGTTGTATTCCTGGTCGGTGCCGGGCAGGAAGCCGGGGACGTCGACGAGGGTGATGATGGGGACGTTGAACGCGTCGCAGGTGCGCACGAAGCGGGCGGCTTTTTCGGAGGCGTCGATGTCGAGGCAGCCGGCGAACACGGTGGGCTGGTTGGCGACGATCCCGACGCTACGGCCGTCGACGCGGCCGAAGCCGACGACGATGTTGCCGGCGCGTTCGGCCTGGACCTCGAGGAATTCGTCGTCGTCGAGGATGCGGCGGATGACCTCGTGCATGTCGTAGGGCTGGTTCGCCGAGTCCGGGATGAGGGTGTCGAGTTCGAGGTCCTCGGCGGTGAGGGAGTCGTCGATGGATCCGGTGATCGGGTCGGTGGGCAGCATCCGGGGGGCCGCGGCCTGATTGTTGCTGGGCAGGTAGGACAGCAGGTCCTTGACGTAGTCGAGGGCGTCTTGTTCGCCGGAGGCGACGTAGTGGGCGACGCCGGATTTGACCATGTGGGTGTGCGCGCCACCGAGGTCTTCCATGGTGACGTCTTCGCCGGTGACGGTTTTGATGACGTCGGGGCCGGTGACGAACATCTGGGAGGTCTGGTCGACCATGACGACGAAGTCGGTCAGGGCGGGGGAGTAGACGTGGCCGCCGGCGGCGGGGCCCATGATCAGGGAGATCTGCGGGATCACCCCGGAGGCCTGGACGTTGCGGTGGAAGATTTCGCCGTAGAGGCCGAGGGAGACGACGCCTTCCTGGATGCGGGCGCCGGCGCCTTCGTTGATGCCGATCAGGGGGCGCCCGGTCTTGAGGGCGAGGTCCATGACCTTGACGATTTTTTCGCCGTAGATTTCGCCGAGGGAGCCGCCGAAGACGGTGGCGTCCTGGGAGAACACGCAGACGTCGCGGCCGTCGACGGTGCCGTAGCCGGTGACGACGCCATCGCCGACGGGGCGGTTGTCGGCGAGGCCGAAGTTCACCGAGCGGTGTCGGGCGAGGGCGTCGAGTTCGACGAAGCTGCCGTCGTCGAGCAGGGCGGTGATGCGTTCGCGGGCGGTGAGCTTGCCCTTGGCGTGGACCTTCTCGACCGCGGCTTCACCGCTCGGGTGCTGCGCCTCGGCCTGACGATTACGCAGGTCGGCGAGCTTTCCCGCCGTCGTGTGAATATCGGGCGTACTCGCCGACTCCGCCGCGCTCGGCTCCTGAACAGTGGTCATGACAGGTCAGCTTAACGAGAGCCGACGAGCTTCTGCCAAGGGAGGTGGTCAGGCGGCGGGTTGCCCGGACCCGGCTACTGACCAGTACCTTTTCCAGCTCGTCCTAGGCTGTGGTGATGTGGACCGACCTGAACCGACCCCCTCTCAACGCCGACAATCTGCGCGCGGCGCTCGTCCGCGGTGACGACGACAGCGACACCCGCAGGTTCTGGGCGCGGCTCGACGTGGTGCAGGAGACCGGGTCCACCAACGCCGATCTTCTCGCGCGGGCCGCGACGTCGAACTGCGACCGGCACGTGCTGCTCGCCGAATTCCAGGACAGCGGCCGGGGCCGCCACTCACGCGCCTGGGTGAGTCCGCCGCAGGCGCAGATCGCGGTCTCCCTGTTGCTGACGATGCCGGGGATGAGCGTCCAGGACATGGGGTGGCTGCCCCTGCTGACCGGTGTCGCCGTCGTCGACGCGCTCCGCGCCGCCGCCAAGGTTCCCGCGGAACTCAAGTGGCCCAACGATGTGCTCATCGACGGCCGCAAGGTCGCCGGCATCCTCGCCGAGGTGTCCGCCACGGCACCGGATCCGGCGGTGGTCGTCGGGATCGGTCTCAACGTGAGCCTCACGAGAGACGAACTGCCCGTCGAGCATGCGACGTCGCTCGTCCTCGAGGGCGCCGAGGTCAGTGACCGCGACACCCTCGTGCGGGCGGTGCTGCGCGCCATCGCCGATCGCTGGCAGCAATGGCACGACTCCAACTGGGACGTCACGGAACTCGCCGAGGCCTACCGTGCCCGCTGCGGCACGCTCGGCCAGCGAGTGCGCGCCGAACTGCCCGGCGGGCGTGAACTCATCGGCATCGCAACGGACGTCGACGCGGAGGGCCGGGTCGTGATCGCCCCCGACGGCCAGCCCGGCACGATCGCCGTCGCCGCAGGTGACATCACACATTTACGCCCGGTGCGCACCGAGTAGTGCCACACTGTGGTACATGAGTACCTCAATTCCGGAGTCCTCCGTCACCGCAGCCCGGCGCACGTTGACCGGTCTCACGGTGGTGCTCGGTCTGCTCACCCTGGGTCTCGGCATCGCGGTGCTCGTATGGCCGCACGTGACGCTCACGGTGCTGGCCGTCCTGATCGCCATCCAGTTCTTCGGCTTCGGGATCGTCCAGATCATCCGGGCGTTCGCCGACGTCGAGGCCGGGGGAGCTGCACGGACCCTGGTAGGCGTATCCGGCGCCCTGGCAATACTTCTGGCGTTCCTCGTGCTGAGGAGCCCCCTCCAGACCGTCGTGATCATCGCGCTCGTCGTCGGTGCGTGGTGGGTGTTCCGAGGTGTCCTCGAAATCGTGGAAGGCGCCTCGGGTTCGGTCGCGGATCGCGGGCTGACCATCGTGCTCGGCGTGATCAGCGTCATCGCCGGGGGCTTCGTCCTCCTGCAGCCCGAACTGTCGCTCGAGGTGTTCGTGATCGTGGTCGGAGTGTGGATGGTGCTGTACGGCATCATCATCGTCATCACCCCGATAGTGCTCAGCCGCATGCGATAGAGGCACACTCTTCGCATGGGATATCCGGAGGACGCCCTCGCCGAGGACGAGGAACTGCTGCTTCACCGTCATCCACACTGGAAGATGCTGCTGCTCCCCGCCGTCACGTTTCTGCTGGCGACGGCCGTGGCAGGTTTCGCGGCGGGATTCGCCGAGAACAAGCTGGACGGCTCCGCGCTGAACGTCGTGCTCGTCGTCGTCCTCGTGGTGTGGCTGGGGCTCGTCGTATGGCGCTGTGTCGCGCCGTTTCTCAGCTGGAAGTTCACCCACTTCATCGTCACCGACCGGCGTGTTCTCATCCGCCAGGGTGTGATGACCCACACCGGGATCGACATTCCGATGGGGCGCATCAGCAACGTCCAGTTCCGGCACGGCCTCCTCGACCGGATGCTCCGCACCGGCACGCTGGTGATCGTGTCGTCCTCGGACGATCCACTGGAATTCGACGACATCCCCGACGTGCAGCGCGTCCACTCGCTGCTCTATCACCAGGTGTTCGACGCGATGGATCTCCACCGCGAACGGGAGCGTGACGACCCGCGCGGCGACGCCGACACCGGCAAAGGCTGGTAACCGGTCACGGCCGTCTGCGCACCTCCGTACGCTGTGGAGGTGACTGCTGTATTGCTTGCCGAAGATGACGAAGCCATTGCCGCCCCGCTGTCGCGGGCACTGGGCCGGGAGGGATACGACGTCACCATCGAGCAGACCGGCCCGGCGGCGCTGGAGCAGGCGCTCGACGGAGCGTACGACCTGTTGATCCTGGACCTCGGACTCCCGGGGATGGACGGACTCGAGGTGTGCAGGCAGGTACGCGCCCACAGTTCGGAACTGGCGGTGCTCATGCTCACCGCACGCACCGACGAGGTCGACTTCGTCGTCGGACTCGACGCGGGCGCCGACGACTACGTGGGCAAGCCGTTCCGGTTGGCGGAATTGATGGCACGGGTGCGCGCCCTGCTGCGCCGTCGCGGTGGCGGCGAGGATTCCGTCGTCGAGGTCGGCGGCATCCGGCTCGAACCGGCGGCCCGGAGGGTGCTCGTGAACGGCACCGAGATCGCCCTCGCCAACAAGGAGTACGAGCTTCTCCGGGTGCTGCTCGAGCACGCCGGGCAGGTGGTGTCCCGCGACACCATCCTCGCGGAGGTCTGGGGCGACGTGGAACTGCGCGGCTCGAAGACACTCGACATGCACATGTCGTGGCTTCGCCGGAAGATCGGTGACGAGGGCCCCGCCGCCGAGCGTCGCATCGCGACGGTCCGCGGCGTCGGCTTCCGCATCAACACCGACTAGGCGGGGTAGTGCGCCGCAGAATTCTCCAGTCGATCCTCGCAGTCGTGATCCTGACGGCACTGCTGCTCGGTGTGCCGCTCATCTACACGGCGTGGTTGTGGGTCGAGGATTTCAACCGGAGCGATCTCCAGGTCCGGCTCGATCGGATGGCGACGGAGATCATCACCCAGGAGGGCGTCAACGGCGTCGTCGAGGGTGATCTCGACACGAACTCCCTGCGTCTGCTGACGCCCGCCGGGGGCCGCCTGGTGGTGGTCTATCCGACCACCGAGGACGGCGCAGCGCGAGTGGACATCGGCGAATCGTCCGTGCGGTCGCCCCTCGTGGAATCTCTCGCGATGGGCACATCCGGTTCGCTGCGTCTCGAGGTGCCGTCCGACGAGATGCGCACCCAGCAACGCCAGGCGGTCGGTGCCGTCGCGCTGCTGGTCCTCGTGTCCATCGCCGCGGGCACCGTGGTCGCCTACGTCACGGCGAAGCGGCTCGCCGACCCACTGCGGGACGTCGCCAACCGGGCGGCCCGGCTCGCGGAGGGCGACTTCCGGCCCGACCCCCGGCGTCACGGCATCCCCGAACTCGACCGCGTCTCCGACGTCCTGGACTCCGCAACCGTCGAGATCGCGGGACGGCTGCAGCGCGAACACGCGCTCGTCGCGGACGTCTCCCATCAGCTCCGCAGCCGACTCACGGCCGTCCGTCTCCGGCTCGACGAGCTGTCCGTGCACTCGGACCCCGCGGTCGTGGTCGAGGCCGACGAGGCGATGGCGCAGGTGGACCGATTGACCGTTGCGATCGACGAACTGGTCCGCTCGTCACGTAGCAGTGGTACCGAGACCCACGTGTCGGTGATCCGGGAGCTCAGCGTGGTCATCGCGGACTGGAAGCGGCCGTTCGAAGACGTCGACCGCGAGTTGCTGCTGCGCGGGGACACGAACGTGATGGCGTCGACCACCGGTTCCCGGCTCCGCGAGGCCGTCGCGGTGCTCGTCGACAACGCGCTCATGCACGGGGCGGGAACGTGCACCGTCGCGGTGCGTCTGATCCAGGGGCAGAATCTCAGGACGCCCGGCGAGGAGACGTCGCCCCGCGAGACCATGGTGTGCGTCGAGGTGTCGGACGAGGGAGTCGGGGTCAGCAACGACCTCGCGCCACACATCTTCGACCGCGGATTCTCGGGGGCCGGTTCGACCGGTGTGGGCCTGGCGTTGGCCCGCGCACTCATCGAGGCGGACGGCGGCCGGCTGGAACTGCAGCGACGCCGTCCGGCGCTGTTCGCGATCTTCGTTCCCCTCGCGCGCGAGCACGTGCCGACGCGGGTCACCGGGATCCGGGAACCGCGCTGACGATCAGGAGTGGCCGAACTCTTCCTCGACGGCCTCGTCGACGAGGTCCGGATCGATGATGTGCACGTTCTCGTCGGGGAAGGCGAACCGGCGGAGTGCCCAGAAGCGGAACACCATCTGCAGCAGGTTTCCGATGATGTAGTTGAGCACGAAGTCGACGACCACCAGCGTGGTCAGATTCTCCTGGTCGGCGCGGATGTCGAACACGTTGTTGGCGATCCACAGGGGCGCCGCGGCGAGGAGGACGCCGATCCCGCTGATCGTGAAGAACAGCAGGGCCTCGTGGTGACGTTCACGCCCGCCACGGTTCTTGAACGACCATTCGCGGTTGAGAATGTAACTCAGGACCGTCGCGAGAATTCCGGACAGAATTTTTGCGACAACGGGCTTCTCTTCGAGGATCGTCAGGCTCAGCGAATAGAAGATCGCGAGGTCGAAGATCATGGTGGTGCCGCCCACAATCGCGAACTTGATCAGTTCGTGATGCCGCAACGCGAGAGCCCGAAAAGGCTGGGGAACGCGTGCTAGGACGCCGTCGACAAATGACACAACGGATGAGTTTACGAAAGTCGGACCGGATACCACCAATTGACGGCGAGATCATCAGGAGAATCACAGAAACTGCCCACCGGCACCTCGGCGGCGGAACCCCGCGCCGGACGTGACAAACTAGTGACCCGTGACCGGCAACTCTGACTCCACACCGCGTCCCACGACACCCCGCGATCTGACCGCCGGGCAACCCGTCGTGACGATGATCGGTGGCGGCCAACTCGCGCGGATGACCCACCAGGCCGCGATTGCGCTCGGCCAGACCCTGCGGGTGCTCTCCGGCGCCGCCGACGAACCCGCAGCCCAGGTGAGCCCCGACGTCGTCCTCGGCAGCCACACCGACCTCGACGCGCTCCGCAGGGCCGCGGTCGGGTCGCACGCGCTGACCTTCGACCACGAGCACGTGCCCACCGAGCACCTCGACGTCCTGGTCGCCGAGGGCGTCAACGTGCAGCCGCCGCCGACGGCGCTCATCTACGCGCAGGACAAGCTGGCGATGCGCCGCAAGCTCGCCGAACTCGGCGCACCGGTCCCGGCGTACGCCGAGGTGACCTGGGCCGAGGACGTCGTCAAATTCGGCGCCGAACACGGGTGGCCTGTCGTGATCAAGGCCGTTCGCGGCGGATACGACGGTCGCGGCGTGTGGATCACCGACGATTCCGACGAGGCCGAGCGCATCGTCACCCGGCAACTCGACAAGGGTGTCTCCCTCATCGTCGAGGAGAAGGTCGAGATGCGGCGTGAGCTGTCCGCGATGGTGGCGCGGTCACCGTTCGGCCAGGGCGCCACGTGGCCCGTCGTGGAGACGGTGCAACGCCACGGACAGTGCGCCGTGGTCCTCGCCCCCGCCCCAGCTCTGCCCGACTCGGTCGCCGAGGCCGCCGAGGAACTGGCGCTCCGCATCGCGTCCGAACTCGGTGTGGTCGGCGCGATGGCCGTCGAACTGTTCGAAACGACCGACGGCACGCTCGTCGTCAACGAACTCGCGATGCGCCCGCACAACTCCGGCCACTGGACCATGGACGGTGCCCGCACCTCACAGTTCGAGCAGCATCTGCGCGCCGTCCTCGACTACCCGCTCGGCGACACCGCACCGCTCGCACCGATCACGGTGATGGCGAACGTGCTCGGTGCACCGACGGCCCCCGAGATGAGCATGGACGAACGCGTCCACCACCTCTTCGCCCGGATGCCCGACGCGAAGATCCACCTGTACGGCAAGGGCGAACGTGAGGACCGGAAGATCGGCCACGTGAACATCGTCGGCGGACCCGGCTCGATCGACGACCCCGAATACGTGGCGCGGGTGCGCGAGCGCGCCGAGCGCGCCGCGCACTGGCTCTCGCATGCTGAATGGACCGACGGATGGGATGTACACGGTGAGTGACACGGCAGCACGGCAGGGCGCACAGGTCGGGCTCATCATGGGCAGCGACTCCGACTGGCCCACCATGGAGGCCGCCGCCGAGGCGCTCGCCGAGTTCGGGGTGCGCTTCGAGGTCGGTGTCGTCTCCGCGCACCGCACACCGCAGCGCATGCTCGACTACGCGAAGGACGCGGCCGGCCGTGGCATCCAGGTGATCATCGCCGGCGCCGGGGGTGCCGCCCACCTGCCGGGCATGGTCGCGTCGGCCACCCCACTGCCCGTCATCGGTGTGCCCGTCCCGCTGAAATACCTCGACGGCATGGACTCGCTGCTCTCGATCGTGCAGATGCCCGCAGGCGTCCCCGTCGCGACCGTGTCCATCGGCGGCGCCCGCAACGCGGGCCTGCTCGCCGTCCGCATCCTCGGCGCCTCCGACCCCGCCCTGCAACAGCGGATGGTCGCGTTCCAGGACGGGCTCGAGAAGATGGTCCTGGACAAGGACAAGGCACTCCGCGACAAGCTGCTGGGCTGAGTATCCTGCGCCTGTGAAACGCAGCCGCGGTGTGCCGATGATCCGAGCGTCGCGGGGGAGCTCGCAGTCCGCGGCGATCACACGGCTGGCGTTGGTGTATGCCCGGCTGTGGGGCGCCCGCATCGCGTTCGACGCCGAGTTCGGCATCTTCGTGTGCAGCCGGATGCGGGGTGGGTACGCGCGCGGCGGGACGACGATCGGCGGCGCATTCCTCACCGGCCCGGAACCGGCGAGATCGCTAATGCGACACGAAGCGGTCCACGCCGACCAATGGGCTACGTACGGGTGGACCTTCGCGCTGCGGTATCTGTTCGAGGAGTTGCGGCACCGCGGTTCCCGGAACAGGTTCGAGATCGCCGCGGGCCTCGCGGACGGCGGCTACCGGGAGAGCTGACGGGTGATCTTCTCGGTGTCGACGCGCCTCGACCGGGCTGCGTCGTCGGCGTTGGTGACCTGCACGAGTGACGCTCCGGCTGCGAAGACGGCCACCAGACCGTCGATCAGGGCGTCGGGGGAGTCCCACGCCTCTTCGGACAGCACCCGGTCGGTACCGGTGATTCCCTGGGATTCGGCGGAGGCGAGCGCTGCGGCGAGGACGTCGTCGACGCTCTTGCCGGCCAGTGCGGGTCCGGCGACCGTCGGCCGGAACTGGTCGCCGTGGACGCGCACGGAGGTGGCGTAGTCGGTGATGCCGACGGGGAGGTCGGGGACGGGCCTGCCGAACGCGTCCAGCGACAGCGCCGCGACCTCGGGTACGTCCTCGACGTCGCCCAGGTGCTGGGCCGAGACGAGTGCGATCTCGGCGTCCGCGTCGGCTTCGAGGACGACCTCGGCGCCGGCCCACCATGCACCGAGCAGAACCGCGGCGGTCTGCCAGTGCGCGGGAAGGAGCACCGCGACGCGGGCGCCGGGCTCGACGCCGAATTCGTCACGCAGAAGGTTTGCGGTCTTGGCCGCCCAGTTGGCGAGGGTGAGGGCCGAGAGTTCGACCCGTTCGCCGGTCGCGTCGTCGTAGAACGTGACGCGCGGGCCGGCCGGGTCGTTCTTCAGGATGGGGTCGAGCAGGGCGTCGGTCAGCGTGCGGGACGCATGGTTCATGGACACGATCCGTCTCTCGTTTTCTAGTTCACGCAACGCGGGCCCGACGAGCCGGCATCGATGGGTGGGCCGGGCGGTGCCGGGGTGGGGGTCGTTCCTGCTGTGGACGCGGGTTCGAGGCCTGTCTCCGAGGACTCGGACGACGTGGTGGTGCCGGTGGTCTCGGCGGACGTCGGGCCCTGGTAGTCACTCGACAGCACCACCCGCACCGAGCCTTCGGGCAGTGATGCGTCGGTGTCGATGGGGAGTCCGCCGAGTGCTGCGGCGACCGCCTTGGCGCTGTCGTCGTCCGCGGAGTGCGCGAAGACGGTGGTCTCGCTCACCGACTGACCTGTGTAGTTGCCGACCTCGCCCTGGCCGTAGCCGAGCGACGTGAGAGCGTCGGCGACGCCGTTCGCGAGGCCCCCGACGTCGCTTGCATTTGCCACGTCGACGGTGACGGTCGAGGCGTCGATCTTGGGCGTCTCGGACGTGGTGGTGTCTTCCGAGTCGGTGGGTTCCTCGCCGACGAGACCGGCCACGTACTTCTTCACGTCCTTCGGCTTGACCTCGACGATGGACTCGCCGTAGTCGGTCATGCCGTTGAGATCCGCGACCGGAATCGTCTCGAACTGCACCTTGCCGCCGGCGAGGTCCTGCAGTTGGGTGGCGAATTCGATGATGTCCCAGTCGTCGTCGAGCACCACCGAGCGTTGCACGGCGCCGCTGAGTTCGTTCAGCTTGCCGGGATCGCTGAGTGTCTTCGCGGACAGCACCTTGCCGACGAGCGAGGCCATGAACACTTGCTGACGCACGATGCGGTCGAGGTCGCCGCGGGGCAGGTCGTGGCGCTGGCGGACGAAGCTCAATGCGTCCGCACCCTTCAACGTCTGCTCACCGGCGGGGAAGTGCGCGCCGGACATGTCCTCGTCCACCGGTTCGTTGAGGCAGACGTCGACGCCGCCGACAGCGTTGGTGAGGAGGACGAACCCGAGCAGCCCGACCTCGGCGTAGTGGTCGACGGTGATCCCGGTGAGATCGGCCACCGATTGGATGAGCGCCTCGCGGCCGGCCTTCGTCGACTCCTCCTCGGCTTCCTTGTCGGTGGCGCCGTCCTCGACGAGTTTGAGCCGCTCGGTCTCCTTGGTGGCGCCGTACGCGGCGTTGATCTTCGACATGCCGATGCCCGGCACGTCGACGTAGGAGTCGCGGGGGATCGAGATAGCGGTGGCGGAACTCCCGTCGTTGGGAACGCGGATGAGGACGATGGTGTCGGTGTTGGACGCCACTTCCTCGCCGGCCCGAAGTGAGTCGAGTTCCTCCTGGGACAGCGGGTTGCCGTGGGCGTCGGTGCGGCTGTCGGTGCCGACCATGAGGATGTCGACGGCGCCGTCGGCGCTTCCGCCGAGTCCCAGACCGCCCGCGGTTGCCAGATTGTTGCGCAGCGAGTCGATACTCCGCCAGGCGAATCCCGTCACGACGAGGGCGAGCACCGACAGCACCGCCACAGCGATGTGAATCGGCCGCCGAGCCGTGCTCGGGGGTGCGTCTGGTGCGGGTTGCTCGTGTGACACGGAAACCAGGCTACTGGTCGCCGCGCCGGGAGCAGGGAGGCGTCGATCGGCGTGCCAGACTGACCCCCGTGACGAAGATCCTTGTGACCGGCGCCCGGGGACAGCTGGGTGGACACCTCCTCCGACGAGCCGCGGCGACCGGTATTCCGGCCCGGGGGGTGGGGTCCGACGAACTCGACATCACCGACCCCGGCGCGGTGAACGAGCAGGTCGAAGGCGAATCGGTGGTGATCAACTGCGCGGCGTACACGGCGGTCGACGCTGCGGAATCGGACGAGGACACCGCCCGGGCGGTGAACGAGACCGGGCCTGGGAACCTGGCGGCGGCGTGCGCCCGGGTGGGTGCCCGGCTGATCCACGTCTCCACCGACTACGTCTTTGCCGGGCAGGGCGACACGCCGTACGAGGTGGACGCCCCGACGGGTCCGGCAACCGCCTACGGACGCACCAAACTCGCCGGCGAACGCGCCGTCCACGCAGCGCTTCCGTCCGCCCACGTCGTGCGCACCGCATGGGTCTACACGGGGGTCGGCTCCGACTTCGTCTCCACCATGCTCCGGCTCGAGCGCGAACGTGACACGGTCGACGTCGTGGACGATCAGGTGGGCTCGCCCACATTCGCCGGCGACCTGGCCGATGCGCTGCTCCAACTCGCGGGGCGCAGCGACGTCGACGCGCCGGTCCTGCACGCCACCAATTCGGGTCGGGCGAGTTGGTTCGACCTCGCACGCGCAGTGTTCGAGGAAGCAGGCGCGGACCCGGAGCGAGTCCGGCCGTGCACGAGTGCCCAGTTCGTGCGGCCCGCCCCGCGACCGGCGTTCTCGGTGCTGTCCGGGAGTGCGTGGGCCGACGTCGGGCTGACCCCGTTGCGGCCGTGGCGAGACGCGTTGCATGCGGCTGTGCGTGCAGCGGTGTGAGGCGGACCCTCTCCCAGCGGCTACGCTTGCCCGCGTGAGTTCGAAGCTGGCCGTGGTGACGGTGACCTTTTCGCCAGGTGAGCATCTGGAGCAATTCCTGGGCACTCTCGCCGAGGCGACGAAAGAAGATCCGCAGGTCGTGATGGCCGACAACGGATCGACGGACGGCGCCCCCGAGGCCGCGGACGCGGCGCACGAGCACGTGCGCCTGCTGTGCACCGGCGGGAACATCGGCTACGGCGGTGCCATCAACAGGGCTGTGGCGGAGATCGACGACGAGATCGAGTTCGTCGTCATCGCCAATCCGGATGTTCGCTGGGCGCCCGGATCGATCGACGTACTTCTCGCGGCCGCCGAGCGCTGGCCGCGTGCCGGGGCGCTCGGACCTCTCGTCCTGGAACCCGACGGGAGCATCTACCCGTCGGCACGCCAGGTGCCCGACCTCGTGTCGGGTGCCGGGCACGCGATTCTGGGCACGGTGTGGCCGTCCAACCCGTGGACTGCCGGCTACCGCCAGGAGAACGAGACGGTCAGCGAGCGGTCGGTCGGCTGGTTGTCCGGTTCGTGCCTGCTCATGCGGCGCGCGGCCTTCGACTCGATCAACGGCTTCGATTCCCGCTACTTCATGTACATGGAGGACGTCGACCTCGGCGACCGCCTGGGCAAGGCCGGATGGCTGAACGTGTACGTGCCTTCCGCCGAGGTCACCCACGCGAAGGGGCACGCCGCGGGCAAGCATCCGGAACTGATGCTGCCCGCTCACCATCAGAGCGCGTACCGGTTCCAGGCCGATCGTCATCCCCACTGGTGGCAGGCGCCGCTTCGGTGGGCACTTCGGGGAGGATTGGCAGTGCGGTCGAAGATCGCCGTGGCTGCCGCAGTCCGGGAACGACGCACGAACCAGAACGAGGGGGGAACGACTCATGGCAATTGAGAAGACGACCGACGCAGTGGTGCTGGTCGGCGGTCAGGGAACGAGGCTCCGCCCGCTGACGTTGTCGGCGCCCAAACCCATGCTGCCGACGGCGGGTCTGCCGTTCCTCCAGCATCTCCTCGCGCGGATCGGGGCGGCCGGGATCACGCACGTGGTCCTCGGGACGTCTTTCAAGGCGGAGGTCTTCGAGGAGTACTTCGGCGACGGTTCCAAGCTCGGTCTCGAGATCGACTACGTCACCGAGACCGAACCACTCGGCACCGGTGGCGGCATCCGCAACGTTCTGCCGAACCTGCGCGGTGACCACGCCATGGTCTTCAACGGCGACGTTCTCGGCGGCACCGACCTGGGCGCGATCCTCGACACCCACCGGAACCGGGACGCCGACGTCACCCTGCACCTCGTGCGGGTGGGGGATCCGCGGGCGTTCGGCTGCGTGCCCACCGACGCCGACGGCCGGGTCACGGCGTTCCTCGAGAAGGCGCAGGACCCGCCGACCGACCAGATCAACGCCGGCTGTTACGTCTTCAAGCGCGAGATCATCGAACGGATCCCCGAGGGCCGTCCGGTGTCGGTGGAACGCGAGGTGTTCCCGTCGCTGCTGGCCGAGGATGCCCGCATCTACGGACACGTCGACTCCTCGTACTGGCGCGACATGGGCACCCCCGAGGACTTCGTGCGCGGTTCCGCGGACCTGGTGCGCGGCATCGCTCCGTCGCCTGCGCTCGACGGACCGCGCGGCGAATCGCTCGTCCACCCGGGTGCGGGTGTCGCCCCGGGCGCGCTGCTGATCGGCGGGACCGTCGTCGGCCGCGGCGCCGAGGTGGGTGCGGGCGCGCGACTCGACGGCGCGGTGCTGTTCGACGGCGCCGTGGTCGAGGCCGGCGCGACCGTCGAACGGTCCATCATCGGTTTCGGCGCGCGCATCGGGCCGCGGGCTCTGGTGCGTGACGCGGTGATCGGTGACGGAGCGGACATCGGCGCCCGGTGCGAACTCCTGCGCGGCGCCCGGGTGTGGCCGGGAGTGACGTTGCCCGACGGCGGGGTCCGGTTCAGCACGGACGTGTGAGAGATCAACGTACCCCTGCCCTGAAGGGCCGGGTTTGCCAGTCGCGTCCCCGACTGGCTGTCGGGTGCGCGCCGACTGTAGGCCGGTTGATTAGGCGGCCCAATAGCCGTGCGTCGTGGTCATGTACTTCACGTACCCCAGGTAGGCGATGTTCAACGCGGCATTGTGATCTGCCTGATCGACATGTCCACACCCGGCACACAAACCGATCCTGTGTGATCCGGTTCGCCTTGTCGACGTGCCCGCACGGGTAGCGGGCCTCGAGGTTCGCGCCCCGCGGCGATCCGGACCCGAGGCGTCCCAACGGATTACGCGGGTGATCGGATCGGGTTGCCGAGCAACTTGCGGCCCGTTCGGGAGATCTCGGCTACGCCGACCCGGCGATCTGGGGAACGTCCTCCGGCGACCGTATCTCGGCGAAACGCCCGACGCTGGCGCCGCTCCGCTAGCGCAGTCCGGCCAGGTGCACGAGCTGGTCGATCGTGGACTTCTCCGCGTTCGGCGGCAGTGCGTCCACCGGCCACCAGCGGAGGTCCGTCGATTCGGAGCTACGCACGATGTGGGCGTCGGGACGCGCGCGGACGACGAACCGGAGATCCAGGTGCCGGGTGGGCTGTCCGAGTGAGCACGTGATCGGGTGGGTGTGCGCCGACAGCAGGACGGGATCGATCCGGAGGTCGGGAATTCCCGATTCCTCGCACGCCTCCCGCAGCGCGGCGTCGACGACGGTCTCGTCGGAAGGCTCGCAGTGCCCGCCCAATTGGATCCACCGGCCGACCCGGGGATGCAGCGTCAGAAGCACGTGACATCCCCCCTCGTCCAGGACGAGGGAGGACGCCGTGATGTGTCCGGGTGCGTGCTCCCGCAGGCACCCCAGCGGCGCCGACGCGAGGAACGCGAGCATGGTGTGGCGCAACGATTCGTCGTTCTCGTCGAGCGTTTTCCAGCCCTCGAGTGCGGCGGTCGCGGTGCGGTGTAGTGATTCGGCGCTCATTGCGCGTGGGTCATCTCTCGATCAGGGCGTCGCCGGGGTCGGCGGCGTGTCGGGGGGTCAGTGGTTCGAGGGGGTGGCCGACGGCGATCGCGCCGAGGGGTTGCCAGTCGGCGGGCAAGTCGAGGGTGCTGCGGACGGTGTCGGCGGCGAAGATCGTCGACCCAATCCAGCAGCTGCCGATTCCCTTGGTCGCCAACGACACCAGCAGTGCCTGCACCGCGGCTCCGACCGCGACGGTGAACATCGTCGACTCCGCCGCCTGCCGACGCTGGTCGGGGTAGTGGTGGGCGCCGTCGGGGACGCAGAACGGGATGATCACCTCCGGTGCGTCGAACAGGATGTTGCCGCGGGCCAC
>NZ_JBLWIT010000027.1:0-15162 GCF_048381435.1 Rhodococcus mengyinensis
AGTTGATCATCCGTGATGCGGAGTACCAAAAACATTTGGCACTGACATTCATCGACACACTGTTGAGTTCTCAAAGAACACGCACACACCATCACCACTGACACACTCGCCAGCCGCTCCGGGGCAACCGTTCCATCTTATCCTACCAGCCTCACCGGCGCAAGCCGAGACGCTGATCAGAATCTAACCGGGATGGAAGCACCACCGTACACGACGATGAACCTCCGATGTACCAGGCGCCTTCGTCCAACCTCGTGTCCCCCGCCTTCCGGCCGGAGTCGGTGTCCGTGTCGCTCTGACCTGGAATAAGTTACGCGAAGGGAAACTGCTTGCCAAATCGCCAGGTCACGGTGTTCGTCGATTCGGACTCTGCTGGTCAGAGCCGGTGCGCCGGAACCGATCCGGCATCCTGCCGCTCACATCGGCCGCTGTGACGCCGGACTCACCGCTGAGAAGCGGGATCCGCGTCCACTCTTTCGATGCGGCCGCCGAGTTCCTGGAGGATCTCGACGAAACGGGGGTAACCCCGGTCGATGTGAAAGACGTCGTGGACTTCAGTCACCCCGTCGGCGACGAGTCCCGCCAGCACCAGGCCGGCGCCGGCCCGGATGTCCGAGGACCACACCGGCGCACTCGACAGTTGCGCGATTCCCCGGATCACAGCGTGGTGACCGTCCGTCCGAGCATCGGCACCCAACCGGATCATCTCCTCGACGAAACGGAACCGCGCCTCGAAGACGTTCTCCGTGATCATCGACGTTCCCTCCGCCACAGCGGCGAGACCGATGGCCATCGGCTGGAGGTCGGTGGGGAAACCCGGATAGGGCAGGGTCGCGAAGTTGACGGCCGTGGGCCGCGCTTCCTGGACCACCCGGAATCCGTCGGACTCGGCGGTGACTTCGGCTCCCGCCACCCGCAGCTTGTCGAGCACCAGGCTCAGGTGTTTCGGGTTGACCCCGCGGACACGCACGTCGCCACGGGTCATCGACGCGGCGATCCCCCACGTCGCTGCGACGATCCGATCGCCGATGACCCGGTGCGTGGTCGGCTCGAGTTTGGGGACGCCCTGGATCGTCAGCGTGGACGTGCCTGCACCCCGGATCTGCGCGCCCATCTGAATCAGCATGTTGCACAGGTCGACGATCTCGGGTTCGCGGGCCGCGTTGTCGATCACCGTCTCACCCTTGGCGAGTACGGCGGCCATCAGAATGTTCTCGGTCGCCCCCACCGACGGGAATGCGAGCCGGATGTTCGCACCGTGCAGGTCGTCGGCCTGCGCCACCACGCAGCCGTGCTCGATCGTGCTGTGCGCGCCCAGCAATCGCAGCCCCGACTGGTGCATGTCGAGGGGCCGCGATCCGATGGCATCGCCACCCGGTAGCGCGACCACGGCGCGACGGCACCGCGCGACCAGCGGTCCGAGCACACACACCGACGCGCGAAACTGCCGTACCGCGGCGAAATCGGCGTGGTGTTTGGGCTCCGCGGGTGTGGTGATCCGGACGATGGAATCGTCGAGGTCCACCTCGCAGCCCAGGCCACGCAGGACGTCCGCCATCAAGGGAACATCGAGGATGTCCGGGCAGTTGGTCACAGTTGTGGTGCCCTCGGCCAACAGCGCTGCCGCCATCAACTTGAGAACGCTGTTCTTGGCGCCCCCGACAGACACTTCACCTACGAGGCGGTTACCGCCGGTGACAAGGAAGCGTTCACTCACAGAACACAGCCTAGAGCCAGGGATGCCGACCCCGGAGGCCGGTACCGTAACGCTATGGCCGTACACCTCACCAAGATCTACACCCGGACCGGCGACGACGGGACCACCGGACTCAGCGATTTCTCCCGTGTGTCGAAGAACGATCCGCGGCTGATCGCCTACGCCGACTGCGACGAGGCGAACGCCTCGATCGGGGTTGCGGTGGCACTGGGCGACCCGCCCGAGGAGATCCGGTCGATCCTGCGGCAGATTCAGAACGACCTGTTCGACGCCGGCGCCGACCTCTCCACCCCAGTGGAGGCCGAACCGAAGTACCCGCCGCTGCGCATCTCGGACGAGTACATCGACCGTCTCGAGGGCTGGTGCGACGAACTGAACGAACGCCTGGCGCCGCTGAACTCCTTCATTCTCCCCGGCGGCACGGCACTCGGAGCGCTGCTGCACGTGGCGCGGACCGTCACCCGGCGGGCCGAGCGGTCCGCGTGGGCGGCCGTCGACGCGAACCCGGAGACCACCAACGCTCTACCGGCGAAATACCTCAACCGGCTGTCGGATCTGCTGTTCATCGTCAGCAGGCTCGCGAACCCCGAGGGCGACGTCCTCTGGAAGCCCGGAGCCGGGAAGTCCTGATCAGAGTCGGCGACCGCGGACCGATCGGCCGGACGGTCGTGATTCGACCCAGGACAGGAACGCGGTCAACGCTCCCCCGTCCAATGCGATCTCGTACGAGCTACCGCGGTCCTTGACCGACAGAATGATGATTTCCTCGGACATGATGTCGAACTCGGAGCCCTCCGGGCTGCGACGACCTGCGACCTCGATGCCCTGGCGATCGATGCGCGAATCAGGACCGGGACGCAAACTCGACAGTTTGAAAAAGACGAGGGAACCCTCGCCGTAGCGGATGACGCCGTGGCGCCACCCGGTGTCCCCCGGGGCAGGCGTCACCCGGAGGATCGCCGCGGTACCACCGCGGCGCAGTACTGCAAGCCGATACAAAAAGACCGCGACGAAGGCCGCGAGCAGCACAACCAGAATGATCAACACAGTCATTCCGATTGTCACTGTTCGTCGGCTCCGTCGCGGTCTTTCTCGTGCAGCCTAAGCGCGCTCTACAGCGCGGATCCGACCCTTGGCGACAGCAATCGCCTCGAGATCGTCTCCACTCTCTGCGAGCACGGCCTTGGCCGCTTCCACATCGATGTCCTCGGCCAAGTCGGCTGACTCGGCGAGGATCGTGACTGTCTTCGCGGTCACGGACAGGAACCCGCCGTGCACAGCAGCGACGATACGCTCACCGTCGGCCGTCGTGATCGCAACCACTCCGGCCTCGACCAGCTGTCCGAGAACCGGCTCATGCCCAGGCATGACACCGATCTCGCCCTCGGTCGTCTGTGCGCTGACGAGAGTCGCCGAACCAGACCACAACCGTCGCTCCACGGCGACGAGTTCCACGGTCATCTCAGCCATCGTCGACTACTTCCCGGCGATCTTCTTGGCTGCAGCCTCGACGTCGTCGAGTCCACCACAGCTGTTGAATGCCTGCTCGGGCAGGTGATCGAACTCGCCCTTGCAGATGCGGTCGAACGCCTCGATGGTGTCGCGGAGCGGCACCACGGAGCCGGGCTCACCGGTGAACTTCTCGGCGACGATGAAGTTCTGGCCGAGGAACTTCTGCAGACGGCGGGCACGGCCGACGAGCACCTTGTCCTCTTCCTGCAGCTCGTCCATACCGAGGATGGCGATGATGTCCTGCAGTTCCTTGTACTTCTGCAGGATGCGCTTGACCTCGTTGGCGACCCGGAAGTGCTCGGCACCGACGATGCCGGGCTCCAGGATGCGGGAGGTGGAGGTCAGCGGGTCCACAGCGGGGTAGATACCCATCTGCGAGATCGGACGCGACAGCTCGGTGGTGGCATCGAGGTGCGCGAACGTCGTGGCCGGCGCCGGGTCGGTGTAGTCGTCGGCGGGCACGTAGATCGCCTGCAGCGAGGTGATGGAGCGACCACGCGTCGAGGTGATGCGCTCCTGCAGCTCACCCATCTCGTCAGCCAGGGTCGGCTGGTAACCCACGGCCGAAGGCATACGACCGAGCAGGGTCGACACCTCGGAACCGGCCTGGGTGAAACGGAAGATGTTGTCGATGAACAGCAGCACGTCCTGGCCCTGGACATCGCGGAAGTACTCCGCCATGGTCAGCGCGGACAGGGCGACGCGCATACGCGTTCCCGGCGGCTCGTCCATCTGGCCGAAGACGAGGGCGGTGTCCTGGAGGACGCCCATCTCTTCCATCTCGAGGTGAAGGTCGGTGCCCTCACGGGTGCGCTCACCGACGCCTGCGAACACCGAGGTTCCGGAGAACTCGCGGGCGATACGGGTGATCATTTCCTGGATCAGAACGGTCTTGCCGACACCGGCACCACCGAACAGACCGATCTTTCCACCCTTGACGTACGGGGTGAGGAGGTCGATGACCTTGATGCCGGTCTCGAGGATCTCCGTCTTGCCCTCGAGCTGGTCGAAGGCCGGTGGCTTGCGGTGGATGCCCCACTGCTCGCCGTCGCGACCCGTGCCGGGAGCGTCGAGGCAGTCGCCCAGTGCGTTGAACACGTGGCCCTTGACGACGTCACCGACGGGAACCGAGATCGGCTTGCCCGTGTCGGACACCGAGGTGCCGCGGATCAGGCCGTCGGTGGGCTGCATCGAGACGGTGCGCACCAGGTTGTCGCCGAGGTGCTGTGCGACCTCGAGGGTCAGCGTCTTGGCGACCGAGGGGAGCGTGATCTCGGCATGCAGGGCGTTGAACAGTTCAGGAATGGCGCCACGCGGGAATTCAACGTCCACGACGGGACCGATGACCCGCACGACGCGGCCGGCGACGGACGAACCCGAGCCTGCCCCGTTGTTTTCGGTTACTGCTGCGGTCATTGCTTAGTCACTTCCTGCGCTCGAGGCAAGCGCATTCGCGCCGCCGACGATCTCGCTGATTTCCTGGGTGATCTGGGCCTGGCGAGCCTGGTTTGCCTGGCGGCTCAACGTGTTCACCAGTTCGTTTGCGTTGTCCGTCGCGGCCTTCATGGCGGTACGACGGGCAGCCGACTCCGACGCCGCAGCATCCAGCAGCGAGGAGTAGATGCGGGTGCTGATGTACTTCGGCAGCAGGGCGCCGAGCAACTTGTCGGGTTCCGGCTCGAAGTTGTATCCGGCGACCGGCTCCGAGTCGCTGGACCCGTGACCGTTCGACAGCATGTCTTCGCCGAGTTCGACGCGCTCCTCGGAGACCATCACCTCGAGGGGAGCCATCCGGCGAACCTCGGGAGACTGGGTCAGCATCGACACGAAGCGGGTGTAGACGATGTGCAGCTCGTCGACGCCTTCGATGGTGCCCTCGCCGTTCGGCGCGGGAACCTCCGAGCCGGATCCGGCCATGAACAGGTCGACCAGGTGCCGGCTCGCCTTGGCGGCGTCGGAGTAGCCCGGATCCTGGGAGAACCCGGTCCACGCACCTCCCAAGTCGCGGCCACGGAACGTGTAGTACCCCAGACCCTTGGATCCGAGCACGTAGATGACCGGATCCTTACCCTCGCTGCGCAGCAGCTGGAACAGCTCCTCGGCCTCCTTGAGGACGTTGGAGTTGTAACCGCCGCACATACCGCGGTCGCTGGTGACGACCAGAACCGCGGCCCGCTTGGGATCGGTGCGCTCGTTCAGCAACGGGTGGTCCAGCGAAGCCGACGCGCTCGCCAGCTCCGACAGAACCTTCGTGATCTCTTCGGCGTACGGCTTCGCCGCGGCGACGCGCGACTGTGCCTTCGTGATGCGCGAGGTCGCGATCAGTTCCTGGGCCTTGGTGATCTTCTTGGTCGAGTTGACCGACTTGATGCGAGACCTCAGTTCGAGAATGCTTGCCATCGATCGATCACTCTCCCTTCATGTTTCGCAGCATCATGGGCAGGCCGCTCACTTGCTGACGGTGGTGCGCTTGACGTTGATCTGCTCGTGGCCGACCTCGCCGGCGTCCAGAGCTTCGGCCTCGGCCTCGTTCACGACCCGGCTTCCGTCGGACGCGATGAAGGTTTCCTTGAACTTGTCGGTGGCCTCGACCAGCGCCTTGGCGTTGTCGGCGTCGAGGGCCTTGCCGCCCTTGATGCTCTCGTACACGCCGGAGGCGGTGCGGTGCAGCTCGTCGAGCAGTTCGGCCTCGAAGCGGCGGACGTCGCCGACCGGCACGCTGTCGAAGACACCTTCGCCGGCGAGGTAGATCGACACGATCTGGTCTTCGACGGGGATCGGGCTGTACTGATCCTGCTTGAGCAGCTCCACCAGGCGGGCACCACGCTCGAGCTGTGCCTTCGAGGCGGCGTCCAGGTCGGAGGCGAAGGCGGAGAACGCCTCGAGCTCACGGAACTGAGCCAGCTCCAGACGCAGCGAACCGGAGACCTTCTTCATGCCCTTGGTCTGCGCGGCGCCACCGACTCGGGACACCGAGATGCCGACGTTGATGGCGGGGCGGACACCCTTGTTGAACAGGTCCGACTCGAGGAACACCTGACCGTCGGTGATGGAGATGACGTTGGTCGGGATGTAGGCCGAGACGTCGTTGGCCTTGGTCTCGATGATCGGCAGCGCAGTCAGCGAGCCTCCACCCAGGGCGTCGGACAGCTTGGCCGAACGCTCCAGCAGGCGGGAGTGCAGGTAGAAGACGTCACCGGGGTATGCCTCACGTCCCGGCGGGCGACGCAGCAGCAGCGAGATAGCGCGGTACGCCTCGGCCTGCTTGGTCAGGTCGTCGAACACGACCAGGACGTGCTTGCCCTGGTACATCCAGTGCTGGCCGATGGCGGAGCCGGTGTAGGGCGCGAGCCACTTGAAACCGGCGGAGTCGGAGGCCGGGGCGGCGACGATGGTGGTGTACTCCATCGCGCCCTGCTCCTCGAGGGCAGCCT
Organism: Rhodococcus mengyinensis; assembly: GCF_048381435.1. Lineage (NCBI taxonomy): Bacteria > Bacillati > Actinomycetota > Actinomycetes > Mycobacteriales > Nocardiaceae > Rhodococcus > Rhodococcus mengyinensis. Next base: position 6,664 of record NZ_JBLWIT010000027.1, read on the forward strand.
TGACACCCGCGATGGTGGAGCCCTTCTGGCCGATCGCGACGTAGATGCAGCGAACCTGCTGCTTCTCGTCGCCGGTCTCCCAGTTGGCCTTCTGGTTCAGGATCGCGTCGATGCAGACGGCGGTCTTGCCCGTCTTACGGTCGCCGATGACGAGCTGACGCTGTCCGCGGCCGATCGGGGTCATCGCGTCGATGGCCTTGATGCCGGTCTGCAGCGGCTCCTCGACGGGCTGACGCTCGAGGACCGAGGCAGCCTGCAGTTCGAGGGCGCGGGTCTCGTTGCTCTCGATCTCGCCCAGGCCGTCGATCGGCTGGCCGAGCGGGTTGATGACGCGGCCGAGGAAGGCGTCGCCGACGGGTACCGACAGCACGTCGCCGGTCCGCTTGACTTCCTGGCCTTCCTGGATGTTCTCGTAATCGCCCAGGATGACGGCACCGATCTCGGTGGCATCCAGGTTGAGCGCGACACCCAGAATTCCGCCGGGGAACTCCAGCAGTTCGTTGGCCATCGCCGAAGGCAGGCCACTGACGTGCGCGATGCCGTCGCTGGTGTCGGTCACAAGGCCGACCTCTTCGCGGGAGGCCTCCGGGGAGTAGCTCGCGGTGTAGTTCTCGATCGCACTACGGATCTCGTCGGAGGAGATCGTCAGCTCCGCCATGTTTTTCCTGCTCTCGGTGTCTGGTCTTCGAAAAGATCTGGGGTATGGGGTTCGGTTGCGGACTACTTGAGGGACTTCCGCAACGCTGCGAGACGTCCCGCGCCGCTGCCGTCGATCACCTCGTCGCCCACCCGGACGACCAAGCCGCTGAGGAGCTCAGGATCGACCTCCACGTGAACCGTCACCGGCTTCCCGTAGGTACGGGTGAGGGTGGCGGTCAGCCGATCCGACTGCTCACTGGACAGCGGAGCAGAGCTGCGCACCTTGGCGACAACTGCTTCCCGCTGTGCTGCTGCCAGATTCGACAGTTCGTCGAAGGCGTCCGCGGGTGCGGAGTTCTTCAACCGGCCCACTGCCTGGGTCGCCAGCGCCTCGGCGACAGCGGTGACCTTGCCGTACAGCAGCTTGGAGAGCAGTTCACGCTTCCTCTTCGCCGGCACGGAACGGTCGGACAGTGACTGCTCGAGCTTCGGGTCACCGGCAACGATGCGCCCGAGGCGGAAGAGCTCGTCCTCGACAGCGTCGAGCTGTCCCTGATCGGCCGCTGCCTTCAGCAGCGCTTCCCGACCGACGAGCACCAGCGAGTTGAGCAGGTCGGAGGTGACGGACCAGTCCTGGCCCACCGCCGCCTTCAGGACGGCGAGGGTCTCGGCCGAGACCTTGCCACCGAATACCTGCTCGGCCAGACCTTCGCGAACGTTCCCGGGCGTCGAGGTGTCCGACAGAGCACTCCGGAGAGTGCGCTGCTCGTCCAGGATCTCGACGACCGAGAACAGCTCGGCCCCGATCTGGGCCGCGGCCGCTGTGGCTGCTCCGGCAGAGACGGATCCCAAGGCCGAAGACAACGCAGCACGGGTCTGCGTCAAGGCCTCACGGCTCGCTGCGTACATGGTGCTCACTTCCCTGCTGCGGAATTTGCGCCGATGGTGTCGAGCTCGTTCAGGAAGCGATCGACCGTGCCGGCCCGCTTGACGTCGTCGGCGAGGGACTCACCGATGACCTTCTCAGCGAGGTCGACCGCGGTGCGGCCGAGATCGGCGCGCAGTTCGGCGACGATCTGCTGACGCTGGGCAACCAACTGGTTGTTGCCGGCGGCCACGATGCGGTCGCTTTCTTCCTGAGCCTGTGCCTTCATTTCGGCGATGATCTGCTGCCCCTGGGTGCGCGCGTCCTCACGGATCTGCGCAGCCTCGGTGCGAGCTTCGGCGAGCTGGGCGCGGTACTGCTCGAGCGCCGCCTTCGCTTCGGCCTGGGCCTCTTCGGCCCGCTTGATGCCGCCGTCGATCTGCTCGGTTCGCTCGGCAAGGACCTTCTGGAACATCGGAAGGACGTACTTCCAGAAGACGAAACCAACGATGACCAGGCAGACGATCGACCAAACGATGTCATACGTCGCGGGGAGGAGAGGGTTGTGACTCTCTTCCTCTGCCGCGAGCAATGCGATGTTGGCTGCCATGACGGTCTTAGAAAATGAAGCCGGCGACGAGGCCGATCAGCGCGAGGGCTTCGGTGAAGGCGATACCGAGGAACATCGTGGTACGAACCTGTCCGGCCATCTCGGGCTGGCGAACCATTCCCTCGATCGCCTTGCCGACGACGATGCCCACGCCGATGCCGGGGCCGATCGCGGCGAGACCGTAGCCGATGGCTCCGAAGCCCGTCGAGTTGGTTTCCTGGACAGCTTCCTGAGCGAGGTAGGCGAGGCTCATGGTGTTCCGTTCCCTTTCTGTTGACCTCCGCCGGATTCGGCGGGAGGCTCAGTTCTTGGTGTAGCTGGTCGTGAAAACTTGTGGTGCTAGTGCGAATCCGCGTGCAGCGCCAGATCGATGTACACCGACGTGAGCAGCGCGAAGACGTAGGCCTGCAGGAAGATCACCAGCAGTTCGAAGAAGGTGAATGCGATGCCGGCGGCAAGCGAGGCCACACCGAACACGGCCTGGAAGCCACCGGAGACGAAGAAGAAGTACTGGGTGGCGCTGAAGAACAGCACCAGCAGGATGTGGCCGGCCAGCATGTTGGCCATGAGACGAACCATGAGGGTGAACGGCCGGAGGACGAACGTCGAGATGAACTCGATCGGCACGAGCAGGAAGTGCAGCGGAAGCGGAACACCGGGGACCACGATGCTGCTCTTCACGTACTTGAAGAAGCCGTACTTCTTGATGCCGACGTAGTTGAACACGATGTACGCCAGGGCGGCGAGCACCAGCGGCATGCCGATTCGCGCGTTCGGCGAGATATTGATGAAGGGGATGATGCTGCCGAGGTTGCTGGCGAGCACCAGGAAGAAGATGGTGGTGATGACCGGCAGGAAGCGCTTGCCCTGCTCCTTGCCGAGAATCTCTTCCGCGATGTTGATCCGGACGAAGTCGAGCGCGATCTCACCGATGTTCTGGACACCGCGCGGAATGATCTTCGGGCTGCGCATCGCGATGACGAAGAAGAGCATCATCAGTCCGGACAGCAGGATGCGAACCAGCATCAGGCGGTCGAGTTCGAACGGAGTCCCTTCGAACAGGACCGCGGGCGGGAAGAAGTCGTTCAGGGAAGGCGCGTGGAATTCTTCTCCAGCAGCCACGTTGATGACGCTCAGCGTTCTCTCCCGTAGTCGGTCCGCAGCCTTCGTTGACTGCGGTTCGATCGGACATTGACGATCAAACAAGTCGACAAGCTCGACTCGCGTATTCGTCAGCTGCTGCGGACTGTTCGAGTCCAGCGTCTGTCGGTGTCGGCGACTCTCGTCGACTCGGCGGCCCTGAAAGTGCGGGCTACCTACAAGCATGCAATACCGGCGAGTAACTTACTCGCACTCTCATTGCTCTCGCTTGACCCAGACCTTAGCAAGTCATCTACGACGTTGTGTAGACGGGGTCCGGGTCGATTCAATTTTACTACATCTCGTAGTACTACTTATCGTCCGATTCCGGCGATCCGGCGTCGTCCGACGGCGTGGGCTCGACGTACGGCGCCTTGGTTCCCAGAACTCCGAACGTCTCCGCTCCCAGCACGATCACGAGCGACAGCACCATGACCAGCACCAATGCTGTCTTGTCGTAGAAGTCGAGCGGTTTGAGGATCGCCAGGACCGTGATCGCGAGGATCATCTTCAACAACCACGTACCGAGCAGTACCGCTCCCGCCGTCAAGGCCGGAAGTTTCGCGGTGAACAGCACACCCAGTGCGGTGCACAGGATGAACCCTCCCCCGACTGCCGCACCGAGAAGAGCGCCGTACAGACCGGGCTTGCCCGCGACGAGAAATGCGATGATCGAGCCGACCACTGCCAGCACGATCAGACCGAGAATTCCGTAGCGGACGGCAGCCCGCAACGACGCGGTGTGATCAGGGGCGGAGGCGGGGGTGAACGTCACGGTCGCCAAGGGTAGTGGATCTTCGCCGGTCCGCCGCAACCCTCCAGTCAGCCGCGACGGTCGTGCTGCTGTCCGCGAATCGACGGGACGGCCGTCACGACCAGCGCGAAGACGAGGCCTCCCGCAACCAGGAGGACGACGACGCGACGGTCGAACAAGGCTGATCCGACCGCGCCGAACGCCAGGACACCGACCCACAAGTAGATGAGCAGCACGACGCGGCGGTGCGAGTGCCCGATCTGCAGCAGCCGGTGGTGCAGGTGCATCTTGTCGGGACTGAACGGGCTCACGCCCGCACGGGTCCGCCGGACGACGGCGAGCAGCAGGTCCAGGATCGGGATGAACATGACGGCACCGACCAGGAGCAGCGGAGAGAGAAGACCGAGCAGGTCGCGGGTGCCGTACGCGGTCAGCGGGATGCGACCGGACGCGCTGGTGGAGATGGCCGCGAGCATCAGACCGATCAGCATGGAGCCGGAGTCGCCCATGAAGATCTTGGCGGGCTGGAAGTTGTGCGGAAGGAATCCGAGACACGCACCTGCCAGCGCCGCGGCGATCAGCGCGGGCGGATACGCGCTGACGTCGCCGCCCTGATCGTGCAGAAGCCCCACCGAGAACACGCAGATCGCGAGCGAGGAGATCAGACCGAGGCCCGCCGCGAGACCGTCGAGGCCGTCGACGAAGTTCATGGCGTTCACCATCACGACCGCGACACCCACGGTGACGAGACCGGCCTGGAGCTGGTCGAGGATGACAGTGCTGCCGTCCCCGAACGGCATATAGATGATGAACCAGCTCACACCCATCACGACGAGGATGCCCGCCGCGGTGACCTGCCCGACGAACTTGGTGAGCGCGTCCAGACCCCACCGGTCGTCGACCACCCCCACCAGCACGATCACGAACCCCGAGACCAGGGCCGCGGGAATGTCGGAGGTGAACTCGAATCCCCTGGTGAGCGCGGGTAGCTGCTGCGCGAACAACAACGCGACGAGCATGCCGAGATACATGCCGACCCCGCCGAGACGGGGCGTCGGGGTGACGTGGACGTCCCGGTCCCGCGGCACGGCGACAGCCCCGAACCGGAGCGCGAACAGCCGCACCGCCCCGGTGGCCAGGTAGGTGACCACCGCAGCGGTGAAGAGCACGAGCAGGAGTTCACGCAGCGGGACACCCGCGCCCCCACCTGCTTGGGCCAGCGCCACGCCGGCCGATTCGGCAGCACTCACTGGGCGGACAGACTCTCCGCCGTCACTCCGAGCACGTCGGCGACATCGCCGGTGGGCACGGCGCCTTCACGCAGGATCCGGGGGGTCGCACCGGTGAGGTCGACGATCGTCGAGGCCTGCCCCTGCTCCGCCCGACCACCGTCGAGGTACACGCTCGCCGAGCCGCCGAGCTGCTCGCGCGCTTCCTCGACCGTCGTCGCGGGCGGCTGCCCGGAGACGTTCGCGCTCGACACCGCCAGCGGTCCGACTTCACGCAACAGTTCGAGGGCGACGGGGTGCAGCGGCATGCGCAGCATGACCGTGCCCCGGGTGTCGCCGAGGTCCCATGCCAGCGAAGGCGCTTGCTCCACAACGAGACTCAGCCCGCCCGGCCAGAACGCCCGGATGAGGTCGCGCGTCTGCGGACGCACGCTGTACACCAGTCCGTCGATCGTGTTCCACGAGCCGACGAGCACGGGAACCGGCATGTCGCGCCCGCGACCCTTGGCCCGCAGGAGGGCGGCGACGGCCTCGCTGTCGAATGCGTCCGCGCCGATTCCGTACAGCGTGTCCGTGGGAAGCACGACGAGCCGCCCGGCCTTCAGCGCATTCTTGGCCGCACTCATTCCGGCGGAGCGTGAATCGGGAAGGCCACAGTCGTAAACGGTACTCACCCGCCCATTCTTTCACCCTCGGTGACGGCCCCTGCACGCTGCGCCTCGATATCCGTGGCGACGCGCCGGGCGACCACGAAGCGCGGCTTGCCTGCGAGGTCCGGGTGCTCCGCGACTTCGCCGAACACCCGGCGGGACGCGAACAGGGCCGCCACGTCGGCCCCGTTACTGTCGTCGTGTTCGATGCCGACCGCTCCCCCGATCCGCAACCAGCGGGCGACGTTCGAGATCATCGGCTTGATGACGGACAACCCGTCCGGTCCGGCGAACAGCGCGCTGTGCGGATCGTGGTCGGCCACCTCGGGTTCAAGCTCGACGCCCTCCGGGATGTACGGCGGGTTCGCCACGATCAGGTCGACGCCGCCTTCGAGCCCGGCCAGCAACGTCCGGTCGGTCACGTCGCCCTGGTACAGGCGAATCGGTGCGTCACCTGCCTGTTCGCGGGCGTCGGCGTTACGCCGGGCCCACGCGAGCGCGTGCGGTTCGAGTTCGACGGCGTGCACGACTGCGTCGGGCCGGGCGTTGGCGATCGCGAGCGCGAGCGCACCCGAGCCGGTGCACAGGTCGAGGACCACCGGCGGATGCTGGTCGCAGCTTCCGAGGAAGGCGAGCGCCCACCCGAGCAGCAGTTCTGTCTCGGGACGCGGCACGAAGACCCCGGGACCGACCTCGATGTCGATGTCCCCCATCGCGGCCGTACCGAGGATGTACTGCAACGGAATCCGCTTGGCGCGCTGGTCGACCATCTTCTTGTAGGCGTCGATTACCGACTCGTCGACCAGCGGGACGAGGCCGAGCCGGGTCCGCTCCACCCCCAGCAGGTGGGCCGCGAGCAGTTCGGCATCCGCACGGGAGCTACGCACCCCGGCCTCGTCGAGTTGCGCGGTTGCGTCGATCAGGGCCAGGCGAAGAGGAAGGCGACTCACAGGTACAGAGTGCCACGCGGCTCGCCGTCCGGTGGCGGGGTCCCGCTTCGCGGTTACTCCGCGGCGAGCCTCGCCTCGCGGTCGGACTTGCCCAGGGCGTCCAGTAGGGCGTCCAGTTCGCCGTCCAGGACCGCATCCAGGTTGTGGGACTTGAAACCGATCCGGTGATCGGTGATGCGGTTCTCCGGGAAGTTGTACGTGCGGATGCGCTCCGAACGGTCGACGGTGCGCACCTGACTCTGCCTGCCTGCCGACGCCTCCGCATCCGCGGCTTCCTCGGCGGCGGCCTGCAGCCGAGCGGCGAGCACCTGCATGGCGCGGGCCTTGTTCTGCAGCTGTGAGCGCTCGTTCTGGCAGGTCACGACGATTCCGGTGGGCAGGTGCGTGATACGGACCGCGGAGTCGGTGGTGTTGACACCCTGACCGCCCTTGCCCGAGGAGCGGTAGACGTCGATGCGCAGATCGGTTTCGTCGATCTGCACCTCCTCGACCTCTTCCGGTTCCGGGTAGATGAGGACACCGGCGGCGGACGTGTGGACGCGTCCCTGAGATTCCGTGACGGGCACTCGCTGCACACGGTGGACACCGCCCTCGAACTTCAGTCGTGCCCAGACCCCGTCACGCACATCACCCTTCGACTTGATCGATAGCGTCGCGTCCTTGTATCCACCCAGATCGGACACGGTCGCGTCGAGGATCTCGACACGCCAACCGTGACGCTCGGCGTACCGGACGTACATCCGGGCCAGATCGGAGGCGAACAGCGCGGATTCCTCGCCGCCCTCACCCGACTTCACCTCGAGCACCACGTCGTCACCGTCGTGCGGGTCGCGGGGGGCCAGAAGATCGGTGAGAGCCTTGTCGAGTTCCAGGACCTGCGCCTCGAGTTCGGGCACCTCGGCGGCGAAGCTGGAGTCGTCGGCAGCGAGTTCGCGCGCGGCATCCAGATCGTCCTGCGCCGACTTGAGCTTGGCATATGTCGCCATGATCGGCGCGAGCTCGGCGAATCGCTTGCCCGCCTTGCGGGCGGCAGAAGCGTCGTTGTGCAGGGCCGGGTCCGCCAACTGCTGCTCCAGGCCGGCATGTTCGGCCAGGATGTCGTCGATGGCCGAAGGCTGGGTGGTCCCTGCCATGATTCGCTCCGCTCTGCGTTCTTTCGGGAATTAGGCACAAAAAAGCCGACGCCCGGCCTGCAATTATCGCAGGACGGGCGTCGGCGGAACAGCTAGGACTCTGCAGATTCCTTGGCTGCGCCCTTGCCGGCGCGCTTGCCGTAGCGAGCCTCGAAGCGGGCGACACGTCCACCGGTGTCGAGGATCTTCTGCTTGCCGGTGTAGAACGGGTGGCACTGCGAGCAGACCTCGACGTTGATACGCCCGGTCTCCTTGGTGCTGTGGGTCTCGAAGGTGTTTCCGCAACCGCAGACCACGGTGGTGGCCACGTAGTTGGGGTGAATGCCTGACTTCATGGTGTCCCTTTCAATGGTCGCCGGGTCGCCTTCGCCGTTCGAAGACGTGAACCGGAACCGGACTCAGCCGCTCAGTATGCCAGATCGCAGGTTCGCGATCCCAATCGGCATTTGTGCTTGCGGTGTGGTCAACGCGGGTGGTCCGCGTTTTGTTCCACGGTGATTCTGGAGGGGAAAAACAGCGGGGCCCGGCG
>NZ_JBLWIT010000027.1:15167-39555 GCF_048381435.1 Rhodococcus mengyinensis
AGTCGCCGGGCCCCGCTTCGGGTCGCGATCAGTCGTCGATCGCGCCCGGAGCAGTCTTCGACACCTGCATGAGGAATTCGATGTTGCTCTTGCTCTTCTTGAGGCGGTCGATCAGCAGATCGATGGCCTGGTGCGAGTCGAGACCCGAGAGCACGCGCCGGAGCTTGTGCAGCACCGCGGCCTCGTCCGGGCTGAGCAGCAGCTCGTCCTTACGCGTACCCGAGGGGTTCACGTCCACAGCCGGGAACACACGACGTTCCGCGATCTTGCGGTCGAGCTTCAGCTCGGCGTTACCGGTGCCCTTGAACTCCTCGAAGATCACGGTGTCGCCGGTGGAACCGGTCTCGACCATGGCCGTCGCGATGATCGTGAGCGAACCGCCGTTCTCGATGTTGCGCGCAGCACCGAGGAAACGCTTCGGCGGGTACAGCGCGGTCGAGTCGACACCACCGGAGAGGATGCGTCCCGAGGCCGGCGACGAGTTGTTGTACGCACGGCCGAGGCGGGTGATCGAGTCGAGGAGGACGACGACGTCCTTACCCGCCTCCACCAGGCGCTTCGCACGCTCGATGGCCAGCTCGGCGACCGAGGTGTGGTCTCCCGGCGGACGGTCGAAGGTCGAGGAGATGACCTCGCCCTTCACCGAACGCTGCATGTCGGTGACCTCTTCGGGACGCTCGTCGACCAGCACGACCATGAGGTAGCACTCGGGGTTGTTGGTCGCGATCGCGTTCGCGATGGCCTGCAGAACGCTGGTCTTACCGGCCTTCGGCGGGCTCACGATCAGCGCACGCTGTCCCTTGCCGATCGGCATCACCAGGTCGATGACACGGGTCGTCAAGATGTTCGGCGTCGTCTCCAGACGCAGCCGCTGATTCGGGTACAGCGGGGTGAGCTTGCCGAACTCGGGGCGCTTCTTGGCGGCTTCCACGTCGCCACCGTTGACGGTGTCGATGCGGACCAACGGGTTGAACTTCTGGCGCTGGTTGCCCTGTTCGCCCTCGCGTCCGACCCGGACTGCGCCGGTGATGGCGTCGCCGCGACGGAGACCGTTCTTGCGGATCAGGTTCATCGACACATAGACGTCGTTCGGTCCGGCCAGGTAGCCGGAGGTCCGCACGAACGCGTAGTTGTCGAGGACGTCCAGGATGCCGGCGACCGGCTGCAGGACGTCGTCCTCGCGGATCTCGGTCTCGCGGGCGTCGCCACCGCCGCCTTCGCCGCGGTCGCGTCCACGACGACGTTCGCGGAAGCGACGTCCGCGGCGTCCGCGACCGCCTTCCTCGTCGTCGCCCGGGCGATTGTCGTTGGTGCGCGGGCCGTTGCTGCCCTGGCTGCGGTCGCCACGGTCACCGCGGTTGTCGCGATCGCCCCGGTCACCGCGTTCGCCGCGTTCGCCGCGGTCACCACGGGTGTCGCCACGATCACCGCGGTCGCCGGCCCGCTCACGTCGGCTGCGGTCGCCGCCCTGTTCGCCGGAGCCGTCCTGCTTGGCCGGCTTCTCGGCGGAATCCTGACGGTCGTCGGCCTGCTTGCGCTCGGCCTGCTGCGTGTCGGTGGCAGTAGCCGAGGCGGTGTCCTGAGCGTTGCCGCCCTGGTCACCCTGCTCGGGTGCGCCTGCCCGACGCGCGGATCCGCGGCGCTGACGCCCGCGACGGCCGCCCTCGGCGGTGTCGGTGTCGGCGGCTGCGCTGTCGCCCGTCGCGGGTTCGGCCGTCTTGGGCTCGGCGGCCTTCTCGGTGGTCTCCACCTGGGGAGTCACTTCGAGTTCGGTCTGAGCGGACTGTTCGCGCTTTGCGCGGGTCGCCCGGGTCCGGGGAGCGGCTTCGGTCGCGGCAGCGGCCGGGGCGGAAGAACCGCCCTGACGCTCCTTGATCGCGGCGATCAGGTCGCCCTTGCGCATCCCCGAGATGCCCTTGATGCCCAGCTCACCTGCGAGAGTGCGGAGCTCGGTGAGCACCATTCCGGACAGCCCGGCACCTCGGCGCGCCTCGGCGCGCTTGGTGGAGGCCGTCACTGCACCGGTGCCGGGTGCGGTCGATGACGCCTGTGAAGAGTCGCCTGCCTGCGCGCCAACGGTATCCACCGAGGAGGCGCGCACAGGAGCGGCGATGAGGTCCGTATCGGTCACGGAGGTCCTTTCCTTCCCTCACTCGCGCTGCGCAGAGTCGAGGGTTCGTCCCGTAATTCGGTTTCGAATACCGAATTCGGATGTGCCGTACGTAGTTGCATGTGAAGAACTGCCGGCTTGCCCGCCATCACATCACCTTTGAAACAGGCGCGTACTCGCAATCCCTACACGACAGATAGTGCGGAGGATCGTGCCAGGAGCCGTCAACCCCGATTGACCTGGAGTAATTGCCCTGGTGAAGCACCGGCGTCTGATGCGCACGATGTACGGACATTGCCCAGGATAGCTGTGAACGACCGTAGGGGCAAGGAGACGCCCCTACGGCGTGTCAGCTGGTCCGGACGCCGTCCGCCACGTCCAGTTCGAGAACCTGCAACCCCTCGGCCTCGGCCTGCGCCCGAAGATCCACGGGGAAAGGCTCCGTGGTCAATGCGAGGACGGTCGGTCCGGCTCCCGAGACGGTGGCGGCGATACCCGCCTTCCGGAGGACGGCGATCCATCGCGTCGTGAGCGGAAGGGCCGGAGCGCGCTGCGTCTGATGCAGTCGATCCTCGGTCGCCGCCATCAGAAGATCGGGACGCTCTGTGAGCGCCACCACAGCGAGGGCGCCGCGGCTGACGTTGAATGCCGCGTCCCGGTGGGGAACCGTCTCGGGCAACAGACCCCGCGTGTGGGCGGTCGACGAGCGCTCCCCCGGCACCAGCGCGACGACGCGGATCGCGGGATGGACCTTCAGCGCGACGGCCGAGTAGATGTCGGTGGCCGCGGGCGCGCCGTCGGTCTGCTCGCCCGCGCAGCTCCACGACACCACGGCGCCGCCGAGCACGCTGGCCGATGCGTTGTCGGGATGCCCTTCGAATTCGGACGACAGCTGGACGAGCTGATCGAGCGACAGCCCGAGTTCGGGGTCGAGCTTGATCGCCAGGCCGTTGGCGGCCGCCAGCCCCCCGACGACGGCGGAGGCCGATGAACCCAGCCCCCGAGAATGGGGTATCGCGTTGCGGCACACCACATCCAGGCCGTCGGCCCACACGCCCGCCGCTTCCAGACCACGTTCGATGGCCCGGACCACGAGATGGGACGGACCCCACGGCACGTCGTCGGCACCCTCGCCCTCGACCCGGATCTTCAGCCCCGAACCCGTGGTCGTCACGGTGATCTCGTCGTACAGCCCGAGCGCGATGCCCAGCGTGTCGAAGCCCGGGCCGAGGTTGGCGCTCGACGCAGGCACGCGGGCGGTCACAGTGAGGCCCGTGGGGAGGGTCTGTGTCATGGCAGCGGTGTGGTCCTGCGGCGTGGTGGGCGTGGGCGCCACCACTACGCCAGCTCGAGGGCCGACGCGACAGCGACAGGATCGACCGGGATCGGTTGAACCTCAGGCATACCCGCCAGCGCCGTGTCGGGGTCCTTGAGGCCGTTACCGGTGACCGTGCACACGACGGTCAGGCCCGAGTCCAGCCAGCCCTCCTTGCGGGCGGCGAGCAGACCCGCGACGCTCGCGGCCGAGGCGGGCTCGACGAACACCCCTTCGGTCCTGGCGATCAGCCGGTACGCCTCGAGGATCTCGTCGTCGGTCGCGGCCCGGAAGGCGCCGTGCGATTCTTCCTTGGCGGTGACCGCACCGTTCCAGGACGCGGGCGAGCCGATGCGGATCGCGGTGGCGATCGTCTCCGGGTCCTTCACCGGTGCGCCGTGGACGAGCGGTGCGGCACCGGCGGCCTGGACGCCGAGCATGCGGGGCTTCACGCTGGTGAGTCCGTCCGCGTAGTACTCGGAGTACCCGCGCCAGTACGCGGTGATGTTGCCCGCGTTGCCGACCGGGAGCGCGTGCACGTCGGGGGCCTTGCCCAGGGCGTCACAGATCTCGAATGCCGCGGTCTTCTGGCCCTCGATACGGACCGGGTTGACCGAGTTCACGAGCCCGATCGTGGGGAACTCCGCGGTGGTCTTGCGGGCCAGTTCGAGGCAGTCGTCGAAGTTGCCCTGCACCTGGATGATCCGCGCGCCGTGCATAACGGCCTGCGCGAGCTTGCCCATCGCGATCTTGCCCTGCGGCACCAGCACGGCACAGGTCATCTTCGCCTTCGCGGCGTACGCGGCAGCGGAAGCGGATGTGTTACCCGTGGACGCACACAGGACGGCCTGCTGACCGCGGGCCAGCGCGTCGGTGACGGCCATCGTCATTCCGCGGTCCTTGAACGAACCGGTCGGGTTGAGCCCCTCGACCTTCAGGTAGACGTCGCAACCGGTGAGCTCCGAGAGGTGCCCGGCGGGCAGCAGAGGGGTGCCGCCCTCGCGGAGGGTGACCGTCTTCCAGTTCGGTCCGATGGCGAGGCGGTCGCGGTAAGCCTCGATCAGCCCCGGCCAGGGGGTGTGAACGGGGTTACGGGTGCCGGTCATTGTTCGGTGCCTTCCAGTCGCAGCACGCTGGTCACAGCGGTGACGAATTCGAGTTTGCTCAGTGCCTCAACGGTTTCCGACAGAGCAGAATCCGTCGCGACGTGGGTCACGACGACGAGGCGGGCACCGTCGCCGGCGCCTTCCTGCCGCACGGTCGAGATGCTGACGCCGTGCTGCGAGAATTCGGCAGCCACCGCCGACAGGACCCCGGCCTTGTCCGTCACCTGCATGTTGACGTAGTAGCGCGTGGGGATGTCGCCGATCGGCGCGATCTTCAGCTTGGCGTACTTGGACTCGCGGGGTCCGCGGCCGCCGTTCACCTTGTTGCGCGCGGCCATCACCAGGTCGCCCATCACGGCCGACGCGGTGGGGGCGCCGCCTGCGCCCTGGCCGTAGAACATGAGGCGCCCGGCGTTCTCCGCCTCGACGACGACGGCGTTGAACGCACCGTTGACCGAGGCCAGCGGGTGTTCCAGCGGCACGAGCGCCGGGTAGACCCGCGCGGAGATCCGCTCCTTGCCCTCGGGGGTGGTGATCCGCTCGCAGATGGACAGCAGCTTGATCGTGCAGTCGAGTGCGCGAGCCGACGTCAGGTCGGCCGCGGTGATCTTGGAGATCCCCTCGCGGTACACGTCGGCGGCGGTGACCCGGGTGTGGAACGCGATCGACGCGAGAATGGCCGCCTTGGCCGCGGCGTCGTAGCCCTCCACGTCGGCGGTCGGATCGGCCTCGGCGTAACCCAGGCGTCCGGCCTCGGCGAGGGTCGCGGCGTAGTCCGCGCCGGTCTCGTCCATCGCCGACAGGATGAAGTTGGTGGTTCCGTTCACGATTCCGGCGACCTTGTTCACCCGGTCACCGGCGAGGGACTGGATGAGCGGGCGGATCACGGGGATCGCACCGGCCACGGCGGCCTCGAAATAGAGGTCCACGTTGTGCAGTTCCGCCGCCTCGGCCAGTTCACCGGTGTGATCGGCGAGCAGCGCCTTGTTGGCGGTGACGACGGACTTGCCGGAGTTGAGCGCCGAGAGGATCAGCTTGCGGGGCAGGTCCATGCCGCCGATCACCTCGACGACGATGTCGACGTCGTCGCGGGCCACGAGTGACTCCGCGTCGGTGGTCTGCAACTCCTCGGGAATTCCGCGGTCCTTGCCGGGGCGGCGCACGGCCACTCCACGCAGTTCCAGCGGGGCACCGACGCGAGCCTCGAGGTCTTCGCTGTGCTCCCGCAGGATGCGCACCACCTCGCTCCCGACGTTGCCGAGGCCGAGGACGGCCACACCGATAGCGCGATGCGCCGATTCGCTCGTCACTCCTGTACCTCCAAGCTCAGCAGGTCTTCCACGGTTTCCCTCCGGAGGATCACGCGCGACTGTCCGTCGCGCACGGCCACCACGGCAGGGCGGGCGAGCAGGTTGTACCTGCTCGACATCGAATAGCAGTATGCACCGGTGGCCGCGACGGCGAGCAAATCGCCGGCGTCGATGTCCTCGGGCATCCAGGTGTCGCGGATCACGACGTCACCGGACTCGCAGTGCTTGCCGACGACACGGGACACCACCGGCGCCGCGTCGCTGACCCGCGAGACCAGTTTGGCCTCGTACTCCGCCTGGTACAGCGCGGTACGGATGTTGTCGCTCATTCCGCCGTCGACGCTGACGTACCGGCGGGTGAGGTTGGCGCCGACGGTGACGTCCTTGATGGTGCCGACCTCGTACAGCGTCACCGTGCCGGGTCCGGCGATCGCGCGTCCGGGTTCGACGGCCAGCGTCGGCTCCGGCAGACCGGCGAGCGCCGACTCGTTGCGCACGATGTCGCCGAGTTTGGCGGCGAGCTGATCGACCGGCGGCGGGTCGTCGGAGGGGACGTAGGAGATTCCCATGCCACCACCGAGGTCGATGATCGAGATCTGGGCGGTCTTCTCCACACCGAACTCCGCGACGACGTCCCGCAGCAGCCCGATCACGCGGTGCGCGGCCAACTCGAATCCGTCGACGTCGAAGATCTGCGAACCGATGTGGCTGTGGAGTCCCACCAGCCGCAGGTTGCCGGCGGCGAAGACCCGGCGGACCGCGTCGATCGCCTTTCCGCCGGCGAGCGAGAACCCGAACTTCTGGTCCTCGTGGGCAGTGGAGATGAACTCATGGGTGTGCGCCTCGACTCCGACCGTCACGCGGATCAGAACGTCCTGCACCACACCGGCTTCGGCGGCCACCTTGTCGAGGCGGTCGATCTCCGTGGCGGAGTCGAGCACGATGTGCCCGACTCGGGCCGACACGGCGGCGTTCAGCTCGGCGACCGATTTGTTGTTGCCGTGCATGGCAATTCGCTCAGCCGGGAATCCGGCGTGCAGGGCGACCGCCAGTTCGCCGCCCGACGCGACGTCCAGGGACAGGCCCTCGTCGGCGACCCAGCGGGCGATCTCGCCGCACAGGAACGCCTTCGACGCGTAGTGCACCTTGGCGGTGGGCCCGAACGCACGGGCCATGTCGCGGCAGCGGGACCGGAAATCGTCCTCGTCGACCACGAACAGTGGGGTGCCGTACTTCTCGGCCAGTTCGGTGACCGGGATGCCCGCCAGGCTCACGACCCCGTCTGCGCCGCGGTGGGCGTTGCGGGGCCACACCTCGGGAGAGAGTGCGGCGAATGCGGCCGCGTCGGCGGGACGTTCGGGCAGACCGGGTGCGTGCAGCTGTTCGGCGTGCTTGGGACCTGCGGGGTGCGCGTTCACATCTGCTCCGGTGCACTGACGCCGAGCAGGGCCAGTCCGTTGGACAGGACCTGCCGGGACGCGTCGCACAACGCCAGTCGCGCGATGTGCAGCGGGCCGACTTCTTCGTCGCCCTGGGGCAGGATCCGGCAGGCGCCGTAGAACCGGTGATAGGCACCGGCCAGCTCCTCGAGGTACCGCGCAATGCGGTGCGGCTCACGCAGATTCGCGGCACTGGTGACGACGCGCGGGTACTCGCCGAGGGTGCGGATCAGATCGCCCTCCTGCTCCGAGACGAGCAGCGAGAAGTCGGGATCCGTGACCGCGATACCGAGGTCGGCGGCGTTACGGGCGATGGCCGACAGGCGGGCGTGCGCGTATTGCACGTAGTACACCGGGTTCTCGTTGCCGGTGCTCGTCCACAGTTCGAGGTCGATGTCGATGCTCGAATCCACCGACGACCGGATCATCGCGTACCGCGACGCGTCGACGCCGATCGCCTCGACGAGGTCGTCGAGGGTGATGACCGTCCCGGCGCGCTTGCTCATCTTCACGGCCACACCGTCGCGGACGAGGTTCACCATCTGGCCGATCAGCACCTCGACGGTGTCGGGGTCGTCGCCGAACGCGGCCGCAGCCGCCTTGAGCCGGCCGATGTACCCATGGTGGTCGGCACCGAGCATGTAGATGCACAGGTCGAAGCCGCGGGAGCGCTTGTCCTGGAAGTAGGCGATGTCACCGGCGATGTACGCCGCGTTGCCGTCGCTCTTGATGACGACGCGGTCCTTGTCGTCGCCGAAGTCGGTGCTCTTGAGCCACCAGGCGCCGTCCTCCTGGAACAGGTTGCCGGAGTCCTTGAGCGTCTCGACGGCCTTCTCCACCGCACCGGACTCGAACAACGAGTTCTCGTGGAAGTAGACGTCGAAGTCCACGCCGAACTCGTGCAGGGTGCGCTTGATGTGGGCGAACATCAGGTCGACGCCGATGGCGCGGAAGACTTCCTGCTGCTCGCCCGCGGGCAGTTCCAGCACGTCGGGGCGCTGGGACTGGACCTGGGCGGCGATGTCGGCGATGTACGCGCCCGCGTAGCCGTCCTCGGGGGCGGGTTCGCCCTTGGCGGCCGCGATCAGCGAGCGGGAGAACCGGTCGATCTGGGCGCCGTGGTCATTGAAGTAGTACTCGCGGGTGACCGCCGCGCCCTGGGTGGACAGGATCCGGCCCAGCGCGTCGCCCACGGCGGCCCAGCGCGTTCCACCGAGGTGGATGGGGCCGGTGGGGTTGGCCGAGACGAACTCGAGGTTGATCTTCTTGCCGTCGAGCGTGTGTCCGGCCCCGAAGGCGGCACCCTCCTCGAGGATCTTCGCGACGATCGCGCCCTGCGCGTCGGCGGCCAGGCGGATGTTGAGGAATCCCGGGCCCGCGATGTCGGCGCTGTCGATGCCCGCGGCCGCGGTCAGCGCCTCGGCGAGCCAGCCGGCCAGCTCACGCGGGTTGGTACCGACCTTCTTGGCCACCTGCATCGCGACGTTGGTGGCGTAATCGCCGTGCTCGGGATTGCGCGGACGCTCGACCGTGAGAGTTTCGGGAAGCACGGACACGTCGAGTCCGCGTTCGGCGAGCACTTTCGCGGCGGTTCCGCGGAGCAGTTCGGCAAGGTCAGCTGGAGTCACAGGTATCTATCCTATGGCCAACGCGTCCCGGGCGGTGATCCGCCTTGCCGCGAGTCCCGTCGCGGACCCGGCGACTGCCGGCGAGCGTGGCGGCGGCCACTCTCCCAGGTTGCGCTCAGGGTGGGAAAGTACAGTGGTGTCGCCCTGAGTCCCGGCCCTCAGCTTCCGGTTACCGGGGGTCGAGCGCCCGTAACCCACACACCGAAAGATCACAATCGATGCCAAGCGGTTCGGAAAGTCGCGGTCCCGACAAGAACTCGGGCGCGAAGTCGGCGAAGGCCATCAAGGCCGCCAAGAAGAATAGCGGCGGCGCGAAAGTCAAGGGTGGCGCGTCCGCTCCGCGGAACATCCCCTGGCTGACGATCGGCGCCGGAGCTGCCGTTCTCGCACTCGTGGCGGTCCTCGCGATCAACCTGGTCCCCAAGTACCAGGCCAAGGAAGAAGCCGCGAAGTACGCGCCGAGCGCCGAAAATCCCGACCCGTCGGTCAACATCGACGGCGTCGTCAAGGTCGACTACCCGGCCGGCATCCACATCCAGCCGACGCAGCGCGTCGCGTACGACCAGTCGCCCCCGTTCGGCGGCCCGCACGACGCCATCTGGGCGACGTGCACCGGCACGGTCTACCCGAACGCGATCCGCACCGAGAATGCCGTGCACTCGCTCGAGCACGGCGCCGTGTGGATCGCCTACAACCCGGACGAGCTGTCCGCCGATCAGGTCGAGACGCTGAAGGACAAGGTGGACGGCGAGACGTACACGCTGATGTCGCCGTTCCCGGGCCTCGACAGCCCGGTCTCGCTGCAGTCGTGGGGCCACCAGCTGAAGCTGGACAGCGTCGACGACGAGCGCATCGACCAGTTCATCACCGCGCTGCGGATCAACAAGAACACCTACCCGGAGGTCGGCGCGAGCTGCTCGTCCATCCCGGGCTCCGGTTTCGATCCGGACAACCCGCCGCCGTTCGACCCGAGTACACCCGGCGCGGACGCGGTGCCGATGGACGGTGGCGGCATCGCCCCGGACCAGTCGGAATCCGGTGGTGCGGGAGCGCAGCTGCCCAGCGGCATGCAGCTCCCGAGCGACCTGCAGTTGCCGTCCGATCTGCAGCAGGCGCCGGCCGAGGGTGGCAATGGCTAGCCCTGCCGAACCCGCAGACGCTCCAGCCCCGTCCCGGCCCAGTCAGCGCACAGCGCTGCTGGTCATCGGGTTGATCGGCGCCATCGCCCTCGGATTCGCGCTCGGGTTCCTCGCCCGGCTTCCGCTCGAGGACAACGGGGCCCCGGTCCCCGAGGCCGGTTCCGTGGATGTCGGATTCGCGCAGGACATGAGCGTGCACCACAGCCAGGCGGTGGAGATGTCGGCGATCGCGCTGGCGGGCGCCACCGACCCGGCGGTGCGCGGCCTCGCGTACGACATCCTCACCACGCAGCAGAATCAGCTCGGGCAGATGCAAGGCTGGCTCGCGATGTGGGATCAGCCGGCGCTGCCATCCGGCGGCTACATGGGCTGGATGGAAGCCGAGCACTCCGACGGTCACGACCACGGGTCCGCCGACAGCGGGCACATGGGTTCGATGTCGAAGATGCCGGGCATGGCGTCCTCGGAGGACATGGCCGCGCTGCGTCAGGCCACCGGACCGGCCGTCGACGTCCTGTACCTGCAGCTGATGTTGCGCCACCACCAGGGCGGCCTCCCGATGATGGAGTACGCGGCCCAGCACGCGTCGGAGGACGCGGTGCGCTCTCTCGCGCAGACGATGGTGGACACGCAGCAGAGCGAGTCGACGGTGATGACGAACATGCTCACCGCGAAGGGCGCCGCTCCCCTCCCGATGAACTGATCTCCGGCCTCACGACCACGTCCAGTCGCGCACCTCGGGCATGTCCTCGAGGTGCGCGACGACGTATTCGCCGTGCCGTTCGAGTTGCCGGAGGCAGAAGTCGGCCAGTTCGCCGGCACCGGACGGTTCCCTCCGCGTGCGTCGCAGCGCCTCGAGGACCAGGTGATAGCGACTCATCCGGTTGAGCACGACCATGTCGAACGGGGTGGTCGTCGTGCCCTGTTCGCTGAAGCCGCGAACGTGGAACCGGTCCGGGGCGGGACGCCCGTGGATCAGCTCGTGGACGGCGCGCGAGTACCCGTGGAACGCGAACACCACGTCCGTGTCCGCGGTGAACAGGTCCAGGAACATGCGCGCGTCGAATCCGTGCGGATGTTCCGTGGGTGTGAGCAACCCCATGAGGTCGACGACGTTGACCACCCGGGTGACCAGTTCCGGCGTGTGCTCGCGCAGCAACTGCGCCGCGGCGAGGATCTCCTGGGTCGGAACGTCCCCGGCGGCCGCGAGCACGACGTCCGGATCTGCGCCCGCCGGGGCTTCCGTCCCCGCCCACGCCCACACCGACGCCCCGGCCGCGCAGTGCGCATGCGCCTCCGCGAGGGTCAGGTACTGCAGGTGCGGCTGCTTGTCGACGACGATGAGATTGACGTGGTCGGTGCTGCGGAGGGAGTGGTCGGAGATGGACAGCAAGGTGTTCGAGTCCGGTGGCAGCCAGATGCGGACGACGTCCGGTGCGAGCGGGATGACGGCGTCGATCATGCCCGGCCCCTGATGACTGAACCCGTTGTGGTCGTTGCGCCAGCAGGTACTGGTCAGCAGGACGTTCAGCGACGCCACCGGCGCCCGCCACGGCAGATCCACCGCATGCTGCAACCACTTCGTGTGCTGGACGAGCATCGACACGCTCACCATCGCGAACGCCTCGTAGCTGGCGAACAGCCCGTGCCGCCCCGACAGCAGATACCCCTCGAGCCACCCCTCGCAGAGGTGCTCGCTGAGCACCTCCATCACCCGGCCGCGGGCCGACAGCCCGTCGTCGTAGTCCGTGACCGGCAGCTGCCAGCAGCGGTCGGTCACCTCGAACACGGCGCCCAACCGGTTGCTGGACGTTTCGTCCGGGCAGAACAGCCGGAAGTAGCCGCCGCCGTCGGGCGTGGTGGTGGCGGCGTACAGGTCGCGGAGCAGTTCCCCGAGCACCCGGGTGGTCTCGTGGTGGGTGGTGCCGGGCTTCTCGATCGCAAGCGCGTACTTCTCCAGCGGCGGCACGGGAAGATCCGCACGCAGGCGGCCGCCGTTCGCGTACGGCGACGAACCCATCCGCTTGTCGCCCTGCGGCGCCAGCCGCTCGAGGTTCGGAACGAGTGCGCCGAACGAGTCGAACAGTGCGTCCGGTCCGTACGACCGCATCCACTCCTCGAGCTGACGCAGATGCGCCTCGTCGGTCCGCACCCCCGACAGCGGAACCTGATGGGCCCGGTGCGTGCCCTCGACGAGCACGCCGTCGACGGTCCGCGGACCGGTCCAGCCCTTCGGGGTCCGCAGCACGATCGCCGGCCACTTGGCGGCGCTGCGCCTGCCGGCCCGCGCCTCCCGCTGCAGGTCGGAGATCGCGGTGTGCGCGTCGGTGAGGGCGCGATGCAGCGCCGGGAAGACCTGCCGCGGGTCGTCGCCGGAGACGACGGTCGGCGCCCAGCCCTGACCGCCGAGGGACGCCTCGACGTCCGCGTCGCTGCTGCGGCCGTAGACGGTGGGCCCGGCGATCTTCGCTCCGTTGACGTGCAGGATCGGCAGCACCGCTCCGTCACGTTCCGGATTGAGGAAGGCGGGAAGTTTCCATGACCCGGACAGCGGTCCCGTCTCGGCCTCACCGTCTCCGATCACGCACGCCACCAACAGATTCGGGTGATCGAACGCCGCCCCGGCGGCATGCGCGAGAGCGTAGCCGAGTTCGCCGCCCTCGTGGATGCTGCCCGGTGTCTGCACACTGACGTGACTCGGGATGCCACCGGGCGTCGAGAACTGCCGGCAGAGCCGGTGGATACCCGCGGCGTCGCGGGACACGCCCGGATACACCTCCGAGTACGTCCCCTCCAGGTACGTGGCGGCGACGAGCGCCGGACCACCGTGTCCGGGACCCGTCACGTAGAGACAATCGGTGTCGGTCCGGCGGATGAGGCGGTTCAGCAGGGCGTAGATCATCGACAGACCCGGGCTCGTCCCCCAGTGCCCGAGCAGCCGGGGTTTGATGTGTTCCGGGCGCAGCGGCTCACGCAGAAGCGCGTTGTCCTGCAGGTAGATCTGCGCGACCGTCAGATAGTTGGCCGCCGCCCACCACCGCAGGTCCAGCTCGAGATCGGAATCGGAATAGTGCCCGTCGGAGTCCTGCGACCCCGCCTGCCGTCCATCGGTCATTCTCGACGCCTCCCCGGGAGTTCGCGAGCGTCCACGTCCTCCCGACACTAGGCGTGTCCGGGCCGCTACCGGGGCGAGTCCACAAAGTAGGGGGACCGATTTGGTCGATCCCACTACCCATGCGCTACGATTGGCCAGCCCAATCGGCACACCGGTTTTCCGGTGCGCCCCCGTAGCTCAGGGGATAGAGCGTTCGCCTCCGGAGCGAAAGGTCGCAGGTTCGAATCCTGCCGGGGGCACCACGAGAAACTGCGTCGCCTGTCGCGGCGCAGCCTTTCTCTCTGGTGCTACCAGTCTTCCCCGAGTGATCTCCTCGGGCTTTGTCGAGAGCTGCAGCCGCGCCGGCAGATGCCGCGCCCACCGATCGAACGCTGGCCTCCTCCATTGCGGGTTCCGCGGTAAGAACTCTCTGCCGAAGACTCTCTCCGGCAGTGTCGACCAAGGGACACCCCTGTGCAGCAACACCGCTCTCATCCACTCACCCTCGGCGTCGTCGCACGTTCGAGTAAGCCCGACGAACGCCGGCTCCCGATCCATCCGCTCCACTTCGACCGGATCGACCCCGACCTCCGTGGCCGCATCCACCTCGAGTACGGCTACGGCGAGCCCTTCGGTGTCTCCGACGAGCAGCTGGCCCTCTCGGTGGGCGGGCTGCGCACCCGGGAGCAGCTGATCGAGCACTCCGACGTCCTCCTGCTGCCCAAACCTCTCGCGAAGGATCTGGCGGACCTGCGTGACGGCCAGATCCTGTGGGGGTGGCCGCACTGCGTCCAGGACACGGAGCTCACCCAGGTGGCCGTCGATCGCCACCTCACGTTGATCGCGTTCGAGGCCATGAACCACTGGAGCGTCGAGGGGTCGTTCCAGCTCCATGTCTTCCACAAGAACAACGAACTCGCCGGATACAGCTCGGTGCTGCACGCCCTGTCGATCGCGGGTTCGACCGGCGACTACGGCCGCCGCCTGCGCGCCGTGGTACTCGGCTTCGGTGCCACCGCCCGCGGCGCCGTCACCGCGCTGAACGCCCTGGGCATCCACGACGTCCACGTCGTCACGCAACGCGGGGTCACCGCCGTGAGCTCGCCGATCCATTCCGCGGAGATCGTGCAGTTCGATCACGACGACGCCGATCCGCGCCGCAGCCACGTCACCACGGACGAGGGCCGGATGCCGCTCGCCGGGTTCCTCGCCCGGCACGACATCATCGTCAACTGCGTCCTGCAGGACACGGAATCGCCGCTGACGTTCCTGATCGACTCGGACATCGAGACCCTCCTGCCCGGCAGCCTCGTCGTCGACGTGTCCTGCGACGAGGGAATGGGCTTCAGCTGGGCCCGGCCCACGTCGTTCGCCGATCCGACGTTCATGATCAGTGAGAACGTCCGCTACTACGCGGTCGACCACAGCCCGTCCTACCTGTGGAATTCGGCGACCTGGGAGATCAGCGAGGCCCTGCTCCCCCATCTGGGGACGGTCCTCGACGGACCCGCCGCCTGGGACCGCAGCGACACGATCCGGCGGGCCGTCGAGATCCGCGACGGAGTCGTGCAGAACCCCCGGATCCTGTCGTTCCAGCACCGCGCGGCGGACTACCCGCACCCCGTTCTCGCCTGATCGTCGGGACGAACGGGACGCTCGTTCGATCTGACGCGACGAGCGTCCCGTTCGTCCGGGAGGGCGACTGTTCAGGCCGGAGTGCTGCGGCGCATTTCGCGTCGGAGGATTTTCCCACTGGCCGTCTTGGGCAGTTCGTCGACGATCTCGACGCGCCTCGGGGCCTTGTAGCTGGCCAGCCGCTCCCGGCAGTACTCGACGAGGTCGTCCGTCTCGACCGTCTGCCCGGGGCGGAGGCTGACGAACGCGGCGACCGTCTCGCCGCGGTAGCTGTCCGGCTCGCCGACGACCGCGGCCTCCCGGACCGCGGGATGCTGGTACAGGACGTCCTCGACCTCGCGGGGCCAGACCTTGAACCCGGACGCGTTGATCATGTCCTTCTTGCGGTCGACGACGTACACCCAGCCCTGGGCGTCCATGAATCCCACGTCGCCGGTGAGCAGCCGGCCGCCGGGCAGCGACTGCGCCGTGGCGTCCGGTTTGTTCCAGTACGCGGGCACGACCATCGGCCCGTCGACGGCGATCTCCCCGACCTCGAGCGGGCCGAGGTCGTGCCCGTCCTCCCCGACGATCCGGATCACGGCGGAGGGAAGGGGCAGGCCGATCGCCAGCGTGCCCGACGACGGATCGACCGGCGCCTCCAGGTTCGGCGGGACGACGACGCACGGTGCGCTGGTCTCGGTGAGCCCGTAGCCGTTGCGGATGTATTTTCCGGTCAGCTCCCGGAACCGTTCGACGATGGCCGGGGGTAGTGGGGCGCCACCGGACATCACGGCCTCCAGCGAAGCGAAGCGCTCACCGGAGAAGTCGGGGTGGGCCATCAGCGCCATGTAGGCGGTGGACGGGCCGACCATGAACACCGGCCGCTCCCGCTCGAGGGCGTCGAGGACGACCCCTGCCTCGAACCGGTACGCGAGGATCAGCGGCGACGCCAGGTCGATCGCGGTGAGCAACTGGCACACCATGCCCGTGATGTGGAACAGCGGCGCGAGCGCGAAGATCGGCGAACCTGCGGGCTTGCTCTCGTACAGGCGCAGGATCGAACTGTTGACGGTGAGATTCCGGTGGGTGTTGGTCGCTCCCTTGGGGACTCCACTCGTTCCGGACGTGTAGGACACGAGCGCGACGTCGTCCGGGACCAGACCGGGGTCCGCCACGCCGGCCCCCGCGCGCGCCCGGGCCACCTCGAGCAGGTCCGGCAGGCCCTCGGCGCGCACCCGGGGCACGCCCCCGAACAACCGTGGGTCGCCGGACGTCTGGATGTCGAGTTCGCTGGCGGTCATCGCGATCCGCACACCCGCGGCGGACGCCCGCTCCGCCACCCGATCGGCCCACGCGTTCTCGCTGCACACGATCGCGGTGACTCCGGCGTCGGTGAGGATGTGGGAGAGCTCGTCCCGGTACATCGGGTTCAGCGGGACGACGACACCGCCTGCCTTCCATGTGCCGAGCAACGCGAGCAGGAACTGCGGGACGTTCTGCAGGTAGATGGCGAGCCGGTCGCCCTTCCCGAATCCGTTCTCGGTGAGGTAGGCGGCCACACCGTCGCTGAGTTCGTCGACCTCGCGGTAGTCGAGGGTGCCGCCGAGGTACCGGATCGCCGGCCCCTCCGGCGCGGATTCGACCGCGGCCGAGAACATGTCGAGCGCTGTCCGGGCGGGGATCTCCCCCACGGAACGTGTGTTCTCGTCGTACCGTTCCATCCAGGGCCTGTCGTCGTACCAGCTCATCGCCGCCGTGCCGCCTCTCGCTCGTTCCGTGTTCCGACTGTGTGACGTGCTGTTCAGCGTGTTCCCGAGATCCCGCCGTCGACGGGGACGACGGTGCCGGTGAGGTAGGCCCCTGCGCGTGAGGAGAGGAAGATCGCGGTGCCCGCGACGTCTTCCGGGGTGCCGACCCGGCCGAGCGGGACCGATCCCTCGACCGCCTCCTTCCGCTCCGGGTCGTCGAGGACGAACGCCATCATCTTGCTCGGAAACGGTCCGGGGGCAATGGCATTGACGGTGATTCGCTCGGCGGCCAGCGTCGCTGCGAGCTTGCGGGTGAGCATGTGGACCGCGGCCTTGCTCGCCCCGTACGAGAAGTTCTCGCTACCCGACACCACGAGTCCGTCGATCGACCCGATGTTGATCACCCGGGCGGGGTCACCGTCCGTCGCCGCGGCCCGCAGACTCGGCAGCAACGCCTGGGTGAGCATGAACACGCCCTTGACGTTGATGTCGAAGATCTTGTCGAAACCGGCGGCGGGGAAATCGTCGACCGGCGCACCCCACGTCGCTCCGGCGTTGTTCACCAGGACGTCCAGTCGGGGCGACAACTCGGCGACCCGCGCGACGAGCCCCTCGATCCCCTCCTCGGTGGACAGGTCGGCGGGGTGTGCGTGACACGTCCCCGGCCCGGCGGCGGACAGTTCGGCCGCGGCCTTCTCGCACGCCTCGGCCTTGCGGGCGGAGATGATCACGGTCGCTCCGGCCAGGGTGAATCCTTGCGCGATCATCCGGCCGATACCCCGTGAACCTCCGGTGACCACCACGGTCTTGCCTGCGACGTCGAACAGCGAACCTATGTCCATGTGCGTTCCCTTCAGGGTTGGAAGACGACGCGGCCGACGGTGCTGCCGTCACCGAGCCGGCCGATGCCGTCGGCGACGTCAGCGAGCGAGAGCCGCTCGCTGATGAGCGGCGTGATCGCACCGGAGTCGGCGAGACGGGTCAGTTCCTCGTGGCAGTCGGCGATCGCCTGCTGGTTGTACTGCTTGTACAGGCCCCAGTGCAGGCCGATGATCGAGTAGTTCTTGATCAGGGCGTGATTGAGGCCGGGTGTCGGGATGGTGCCGCCGGCGAAACCGATGATCAGGATCCGGCCTTCGAACGCGATGCACTTGGTGGACTTCGCGTAGGCGTCGCCGCCGACCGGGTCGTAGACGACGTCCGCGCCGCGTCCGCCGGTGAATTCCTTGACCAGCGGAACGAAATCGTCGGTGTGCCGGTCGATCACCAGATCCGCCCCCAGCCGGCGGCAGTACTCGACCTTGTCGGCGCCGCCGACGACGCCGATCACCTTCGCTCCCGCGGCTTTGCCCAATTGCACTGCGGCGCTGCCCACTCCGCCCGCGGCGGCGTGGACGAGCAGCGTCTCGCCCGGCTTCAGCTGGGTGCGCCGGTGCAGGGCGAACCAGCTCGTCTGGTAGCCGATGCTCAACGCCGACGCCTCGGCGTCGTCGAGCGCGGACGGTGCGGCGAACGTGTTGGCCTCGTCCATCACGGCCAGCTGGGCGAATCCGCCGCCGGGCAGGTTGGGGTTGCCGATCACCCGGTCGCCGACGGCGAAGCGGGTCACGCCGTCACCGACCGCCAGCACCTCACCGCACAGCTCGACTCCGGGTGTGAACGGCAGCGGCGGCTTGATCTGGTATTCGCCCCGGCACAGCAGCACGTCGGGGAAGTTCGCCGGTGCGGCGAGAACCTTCACCAGCACCTGGCCGGGGCCTGCAGTCGGGTCCGGGACTTCCTCGAGTTGCAGCGCGGTGCGCGGCTCGCCGAGTTCGTGGACACGCCATGCCTTCATGGATTGTTTCCTGACTGTCGGTGATGGAGCTCGGGTTACGCGGGCAGGTCGATCAGGTCGGCGAGGTGCGCGCGGTGACGGTAGGCGGTGCCGAACGCGAGCTGATCGCTCTTCGCCCTCTTCAAATACAGGTGCGCGGGGTATTCCCAGGTCATTCCGATGCCGCCGTGCAGCTGGACGCACTCCTCGGCGGCGTGGACGGCGACGTCGCTGCAGTACGCCTGCGCGACGGCGGCCGCGACCTCGGCGTCCGCGTCGCCCCGGGCGGCGGTGTCCGCGGCGTAGCGGGCAGCGGCGGCCGCGGAGGTGACCTCGAGCCACAGGTCGGCGAGGCGGTGCTTGATCGCCTGGAACGACCCGACGGCGCGGCCGAACTGGGTTCGCTCCTTGACGTACGCCAAGGTGGTCTCGAAGCACCACTGCGCAAGCCCGAGCTGCTCGGAGGCGAGCAGTGCGGCGCCGACGACGAGGGCCTCCCGGACCGCCGCCGCGGCGTTGCCGTCGTCGATGCGGGTGGACGCGGCGCCGTCGAACGCGACATCCGACAGTGGCCGGGTCATGTCGAGCGCGAGCACGGGCGTGACCGAGACGCCGGCGGTGCCGGCGGGCACCGTGTGCAGTTCGAGTCCACCCGGACCCAGGGCGGGCACGATCAGGATGTCGGCCTCCGAGACGCCCGCGACGCTGGTCACGGTGCCGGTCAGGGCGTCGCCCTCTCGGCGCACGGTCGGGGTGAACCGCCCCGGTGCGGTCGCGAGCCCGACCGTGAGCGCACCGGTGGTCGTCCCGTCGGCGAGTGCGCCGACCGTTCGCGTGTCCCCCGCCTTCAGCAGCGCGACCGTCGCGAGTACGGCACTGGAAAGGTACGGGACGGGCGCGACGGCACGTCCGATCTTCTCCATGACCACCGCGGCCTCGCGTGCGCCGGCTCCGGCGCCACCCAGGTCCTCGGGAACGAGCAGGCCCGCCAGTCCGAGTTCGACGGCGAGGGATTTCCATACTCCGGAGAAGTCGGCGGGTGCCCGGTCGTACGCCCCGACCACCAGTTCCGGTGGGCAGCGGTCGGCGAGGAGGCGGCGGACGGAGTCGCGCAGGGCGTCTTCCGTGTCGGAGTACAGCAGATCTGCGGTGCTCATCGGGGCAGGTCCTTCCAGGCGATATCCTTGTCGACGCGGTGCTCCGGCGGGAGCCCGAGGACGCGTTCTGCGATGATGTTGCGCAGGATCTCGGACGTGCCGCCCTCGATCGAATTGCCTTTCGCGCGCAGGTACCGGTAGCCGGGTTCACGGCCGGTGAAGTCGACTTTGTCGGGGCGGCGCATGGTCCAGTCGTCGTACCGCAGCCCGGCCTCGCCGTGGAGTTCGATGTCGAAACCCGAGATGGTCTGCGCGAGCCGGGCGAAGGCCAGCTTCAGGCCGGATCCCTCCGGGCCGGGTTGCCCGGCCTCGAGTTGTTGCCGCAGGCGTTCCCCGGTCAGCCGGGCGACCTCCGCTTCGACCCACAGCCGCAGCAGTTCGTCGTGCATCGCCGGGTCGCGGAGTTCGGGTTGCTCCCGCCAGGCCTGTGCGACCGGTCCGATCATGCCGCTCTCGCGGGCGGCCGCGGAACCGCCGATCGCGACGCGCTCGTTGTTGAGGGTCGCGGTGGCCACCCGCCAGCCCTGTCCCTCGTCGCCGAGCCGATCGGAATCGGGAATGCGGACGTCGGTGAGGAACACTTCGTTGAACTCGGCTTCACCGGTGATCTGCCGCAACGGCCGGACGTCGATACCCGGATCGCTCATGTCGCACAGGAAGTAGGTGAGCCCGGCGTGCTTGGGCACCGTCGGATCCGTCCGGGCCACGAGGATCGCCATCTGCGCGTTCTGCGCCCCCGACGTCCACACCTTCTGCCCGTTGACCCGCCAGCCGTCACCCTCACGGACGGCTCGCGTCGCGACCGCGGCCAGGTCGGAGCCCGCCCCCGGTTCGCTGAACAACTGGCAGTAGATGTGCTCGCTGGTGAAAATCGGCCGAAGGTACTTCTGCTGTTGTTCCTCGGTGCCGAACGCGGCGATGGTCGGAGCGGCCATGCCCAATCCGATTCCGTTGCGGCCCTTCGCCGGACCGGGCGCTCCGGCGGCCGCGAGTTCGGCGTCGACCTGCGCCTGGAAGCTCTGCGGCAGACCGAGTCCGCCGCGTCCCGGCGGGAAGTGGACCCACGCGAGGCCGGCGTCGAATCGGGCTCCGAGGAATCCGGCCGGATCCGACAGGTCGTTCTGTTCGACGAGAGTCGCGACGCGGCCACTGAGGTCGCGTGCGATCGCCTGTTCGTCAGTGGTCATGTTCCTCAGTCCTTCGGTCCGCCGGCCACGTAGATCACTTGTCCGGACACGAATCCGGCACCCTCACTCGCCAGGAACGACGCAGTGTTGGCGATGTCCTCGGGCTGTCCGACGCGGTTCACGGGGATCTGCGACGCCGCCGCCTTCTTGAAGTCCTCGAATCCGACACCCACCCGTTCGGCGGTGGCGGCGGTCATCTCGGTCTCGATGAAGCCGGGCGCGATCGCGTTGGCGGTGACACCGAACTTGCCCAGCTCGATGGCGAGGGTCTTGGTGAAGCCCTGCATGCCCGCCTTGGCGGCGGAGTAGTTGACCTGCCCGCGGTTACCGAGGGCGGACGTGCTCGAGAGGTTGACGATCCGGCCGAACCCGGCGTCGACCATGTGCTGCTGCACGGCCCGCGACATCAGGAACGCACCGCGCAGGTGCACGTTCATCACCGCGTCCCAGTCGTCGACGGTCATCTTGAACAGCAGGTTGTCGCGGGTGATTCCGGCGTTGTTGATCAGGATCGTCGGGGCACCGAGTTCGGTCGCGACCCGCTCGACTGCCGCGGCGACCGACGCCTCGTCGGCGACGTTCGCGCCCACGGCGAGTGCCCGGCCTCCGGTGGACTCGATCGCGTCGACGGTTGCCGCGCAGGCGGACTCGTCGAGGTCGAGCACGGCCACCCCGTACCCGTCGCTCGCCAGTTTCTTCGCCACCGCGGCACCGATGCCCCGTGCCCCGCCGGTGACGATTGCCGTTCTCTTCATGAAGTTCTCCATCGTCGTGTGATCAGATTCCGGCCCGGGCGGCGATGTCGCACGCCTTGGCCACGAGGTCGTCGATGCGCTCGACGGTCGGGGTGCCCGCGGCCGCCTTGTTCTGCGGTTCGTCCCGCGCGCGGCGCATGACGCCCTCGGCGATGACCGCGACCTTCCACAGGCCGAGGACGTGCCAGAACGCCAGGGCCTCCGGGTCGCGTCCGGTCTCGTCGAGGTACACCCCGGCGATCTCCACCCGATCCGGGAAACCGTCGAGGGTGGACGCGGGGAAGTCGCCGCCGGTGGTCTCGCCCGGCTCCGGCCAGTACGCGAGCAGGCTGCCGACGTCGGCGAGCGGGTCGCCGAGGGTGCACAACTCCCAGTCCAGGGCCGCGGTCACCTCCCCGGTCCGGTGGGACGTGATGACGTTGCGCAGGTGGAAGTCGCCGTGCACCAGTGTCAGTTCCCGCTGCTCCGGTACCGAATCGGTGAGCCGTCGCGTCAGGTCGTCGAGGGCGGGCAGCTCGCGGGTCTTCGACTTCTCCCACTGCCCCGACCACCG
Organism: Rhodococcus mengyinensis; assembly: GCF_048381435.1. NCBI lineage: Bacteria > Bacillati > Actinomycetota > Actinomycetes > Mycobacteriales > Nocardiaceae > Rhodococcus > Rhodococcus mengyinensis. The sequence continues at coordinate 37,142 of NZ_JBLWIT010000027.1, forward strand.
CTTGAGCTGACGCTGCGCGTACGGCTTGTGGCTGGCCAGGTCGGCCAACCCGGTCCGGTCGAGGTCCACCGCGTGGATCTTCGCGAGCGTCCGCGGCAGCGACAGACCGATCACCCGGCGACGTTCCGGCGTCAGGGACTCCGCGATCGACATGCGATCGACGACCTGCCCGTCGACGAACTCCATCAGCAGCAGCGGTACCTCGGTCACCTCCGGGTCGTCGGTGAGCCCGAACACCCGCGGGGTGGGCACCGCGGTGTCCTCGAGGGCGGAGAGGATCCGCGCCTCCCGGGCGACGTCGTGGGCCGACGCCAGCAGGTGTCCGAGAGGCGGGCGCCGGAGCACCCATCTGCCACCTGCCTCGTCCCGGACGAGGTAGGTGAGGTTCGACTGTCCGAGGCCGATCCGGTCGAAGGTCAGCGGTCCGGCACTGTCGATGCCGAGCGTGCCGAACCAGCGGCTCACGGCCTCGGTGTCGATGCCGACGACGTCCACGCTAGACACCGAGCTGGGCCCCCTGCCGGAACGGGAGGGCGTCGCCGAGCAGTTGACCGCCGTCGATCACCATGGTTTCGCCGGTGATCCAGCTCGCGGCATCGGAGACGAGGAACGCGACCGCGGACGCGATGTCCTCGGGTTCACCGATCCGTCCCAGGGCCGCGGACGCCGACACGGCCTGCTCGTGTTCCTTCCACAGTGCCTCGGCCAGCTTGGTCCGCACCACACCCGGGGCGACGGCGTTGACCCGCACCTTCGGTGAGAGTTCCAGTGCCAGTTGCTTGGTGACGTGAATCAGCGCGGCCTTGGACGCGTTGTACAGACCGATGTTCGCCTCGAAGGCCATGCCGCCGATGGAGGCGGTGTTGACCACGGCGCCGCCGTGCTCGCCCATCCACGCCCTCGTGACGAGCCCGGTCCACAGCACCGGCGCCCAGAGATTCACGTCGAAGGTCTTGGCGAATCGCGCGTGGTCCTGGTCGATGATCGGCCCGAACGAAGGGTTCGTTCCCGCATTGTTGACCAGGATGTCCAGGCTGCCGAAGCGGTCGAGGGTGAGGTCGACGCAGCGCCGGGCGGCCTCTTCGTCGACGGCGTGGGCGGCAATTCCGATCGCGGTGCCCCCGACCTCGGCCGCGGCGGCGTCGGCCGATTCCTGGGACCGTGAGGTGAGCACCACGTTGCCGCCAGCGGCCGCGATGGCCTTGGCGACGGCCAGACCGATGCCCCGCGAGGCGCCGGTGACGATCGCGGTGCGTCCGGTGAGGTCGAGTCCGGCCATGTCAGCTCACCGCAACCTTGTGTCCGTTGGTGGAGGCGTTGACGGCGGTGTCGCGGTAGGGCCGGAGTTCCTGCCGCGCGATGGCGCGCTTGTGGACCTCGTCGGGACCATCCGCCAGGCGCAGCGTGCGCAGGTGCGCCCAGGCCATGGCGAGGGGGAAGTCGTCGGTCACGCCGGCTCCACCGTGCACCTGAATCGCCCGATCCACAATCTTCAACGCAATATTCGGAGCCGCCACCTTGATCGCCGCGATCTCCGTCCGCGCCTCCTTGTTCCCCACCGTATCCATCAGATACGCCGCCTTCAGCGTCAACAACCGAATCATCTCGATCTCGATCCGCGCCTCCGCAATCCAATCCTGAACATTCGCATTCTCACTGACCGGCTTACCGAACGTCACCCGCGACGACGCCCGACGACACATCAACTCCAACGCCCGCTCCGCCATCCCGATCGCCCGCATGCAATGGTGAATCCGACCCGGACCCAACCGCGCCTGCGAAATCGCGAAACCCTCCCCCTCGCCCTTCAGCACATCCTTGGCCGGCACCCGAACATCGGCGAAATCGATCTCCGCATGCCCCTCCCGATCCTGATACCCGAACACCGGCAACCCCCGCATCACCGTCACCCCCGGCGCATCGATCGGCACCACCATCATCGACTGCTGCCGATGCGGCGCCGCCGACGGATCCGTCTTCCCCATCACGATCAACACCCGGCAATTACGGTGCAACGCATTCGACGCAAACCACTTCCGCCCGTTCAGCACATACTCGTCACCGTCCCGGACCATCGACAACTCCACATTCGTCGCATCCGAACTCGCCACCGCCGGCTCCGTCATCGCGAACGCCGACGCCATCGTCCCCTCCAGCAACGGCGTCAGATACTTCTCCTTGTGCTCGGCCGTACCGAACAACTCGAGCACCTCCATATTGCCCGTATCCGGCGCATTGCAATTGCACGCCTCCGACGCAATATGACTGCGCCCCATGATCTCCGCCAACGGCGCATACTCGAGATTCGTCAACCCCGCACCCGTCCCCGGATGCGGATGAAACAGATTCCACAACCCCCGACGCCGCGCCTCCGCCTTCAACTCCTCCAACACCGGCGGCTGGAAATGCGGATC
>NZ_JBLWIT010000028.1:0-32356 GCF_048381435.1 Rhodococcus mengyinensis
CATTTCATGACTGAGCGTGTTGAGGTCGGCGGTCTGCAGGTCGCGAAGGTGCTCTACGACTTCGTGAACGAGGAGGCGCTGCCGGGGACCGGGGTGGACGCCGACGGGTTCTGGTCGGGTGCGGCCAAGGTGATCGACGAGCTGGCGCCGAAGAACAAGGCCCTGCTCGCCACCCGCGACGACCTGCAGGCCCGGATCGATTCCTGGCACCGCGACCGGGCCGCCGCCGTGATCGACCCGGCCGAGTACCGGGCGTTCCTGACCGAGATCGGGTACCTGGTGCCCGAACCGGCCCCGTTCGCGGTGTCGACGGCGAACGTGGACACCGAGATCACCTCGACCGCCGGCCCGCAGCTGGTGGTCCCGGTCCTCAACGCCCGCTTCGCGCTGAACGCCTCCAACGCGAGGTGGGGGTCGTTGTACGACGCCCTGTACGGCACCAACGCCATCCCCGACGACGGCGGCGCGCAGGCCGGTGCCTCCTACAACAAGGTCCGCGGCGACAAGGTCATCGCCTGGGCCCGCACCTTCCTCGACACCGCCGCCCCCCTGACGACCGGGTCGCACGCCGACGCCGCCCGCTACACCGTCGACGGCACCGCCCTGACCGTGCAGCTCGCCGACGGCACGATCACCGGCCTCGCGGAGCCGGGCAAGTTCGTCGGCTACCTCGGCGACCCGGCCGCCCCGACCAGTGTGCTGCTGCGCAACCACGGGTTGCACGCGGAAATCCAGATCGACCCCACCTCCCCGATCGGCCAAACGGACGCGGCCGGGGTCAAGGACGTGGTGCTCGAGTCCGCGGTCACCACCATCATGGACTTCGAGGACTCCGTCGCCGCCGTCGACGCCGACGACAAGGTGATCGGCTACCGCAACTGGCTGGGCCTGAACCGCGGCGACCTGACCGAGGAGATGACCAAGGGCGGCAAAAGTTTCACCCGCCGCCTCAACGGCGACCGGGTCTACACCGCCGCGGACGGGTCCGAGCTCACCCTGCACGGGCGGTCGCTGCTGTTCGTCCGCAACGTCGGGCATCTGATGACCACCCCGGCGATCCTGCACGGCGACGGCACCGAAATCCCCGAGGGCATCCTCGACGCCCTGATCACCTCCCTGTGCGCCGTCCACGGACTCAGCACGGGCGATCAGACGGGGCCGTTGGTCAACTCCCGCACCGGGTCGATCTACATCGTCAAACCCAAGCAGCACGGCCCCGACGAGGTCGCGTTCACCACCGAACTGTTCGGCCGGGTCGAGCAGGTGTTGGGGCTGCCCGCCAACACCCTCAAGGTCGGCATCATGGACGAGGAACGCCGCACCACCGTCAACCTCGCCGCCTGCATCCGGGAGGCGTCGGAGCGGGTGGTGTTCATCAACACCGGGTTCCTCGACCGCACCGGCGACGAGATCCACACCTCGATGGAGGCCGGGCCGATGATCCGCAAGGCCGAGATGAAGAAGCAGACCTGGATCACCGCCTACGAGGACTGGAACGTCGACACCGGTCTGGCCTGCGGGTTGCAGGGGCGGGCGCAGATCGGCAAGGGCATGTGGGCGATGACCGAGCTGATGGCCGAGATGCTCGAGCAGAAGATCGGCCACCCCAAGGCCGGCGCGAACACCGCATGGGTGCCGTCCCCGACCGGGGCCACCCTGCACGCCACCCACTACCACCAGGTCGACGTCGTCGCCGTCCAAAACCGGCTGACGGGCACCCGGCGGGCCACCCTCGACGAGATCCTCACCATCCCCCTCGCCCCGAACACCGACTGGTCCGAGGCCGAGAAGCAGGAAGAACTCGACAACAACTGCCAGTCCATCCTCGGCTACGTGGTCCGCTGGATCGACGCCGGCGTCGGCTGCTCCAAGGTCCCCGACATCCACGACGTCGCCCTGATGGAAGACCGCGCCACCCTCCGCATCTCCTCCCAGCTGCTGGCGAACTGGATCCGGCACGCAGTGGTCACCGCCGACCAAGTCGTGCAGTCGCTGCAACGGATGGCCCCGGTCGTGGACCGGCAGAACCAGAACGACCCCACCTACCGGCCCCTGGCCCCCGACTTCGACACCAACATCGCCTTCCAGGCCGCGAAGGAACTCATCCTCGACGGCACCAAGCAGCCGTCGGGCTACACCGAACCGATCCTGCACCGCCGCCGCCGCGAATACAAAGCAGCCAACGCCTGACCGGTCGCCCCCCCCACGTGAGTGGCGAAGCGTGCTCGCGCACGCTTTGCCACTCACGTGTCAGGTCGGGTTGATCCTGCGCATCACTACACTGCGAGGGTCAACGTCGAACTCGTCGGACAGGGGCTGGAAAGCACGTGGGGCAGCATCGCGGCGAATCGCGCGCCAGGGGTATCAGCAGGGGGCCTTTGATCGTGCTCGGTCTCGTCGTCGTGATCGCGGCAGGTGTCGTGGGCTGGTTCCAGTTGCGTGACCGGATCACCGATCAGGGCGTGGCTGCCGCGGGCGCCTGCGTGGAAGGCGAATCCGTGCTCGCGGTCGCGGCGGATCCCGACATCGCACCCCAGCTCCAGACTCTCGCCGACCGTTTCACGGAGACTGCCCCGGTGATCCGCGATCAGTGCGTGTCGGTGACGGTCACTGCCGTCGCGTCCGACACCGTCCGCGACGGCTTGTCCGCGGGGCCGGACGGCCCGTGGGACGCAGCGGCGCTCGGGCCTCGCCCCGCTCTGTGGATTCCGTCGAGCTCGCATTCCGTCAAGCAGGTGTCGGCGACCGGCGTCATCAGCGGTGAAGCGCGTCCCGTGGCGACGAGCCCCGTCGTGCTCGCGGTCCGGACGGCGTTCGCGAACGCGCCGGGCACGCCGGCGATCGACTGGAAGGACTTGCCGTCGCTGCAGACCGGCCGCGATTCCCTCGCGACTCTCGGCCTGCCGGGCTGGGGCAGCCTGGGGATGGCGCTCCCCGTCGGCCCCGGCGCCGAGAGCACGGAGATGGCAGTCGAAGCGGTTGCAGCCGCGGTCGCGGGAAGCCCCACCGGTCCGGTGACGGAGGGGCAGGCTCGTTCTGCTCCCGTCACGTCGGCACTCACCGGTCTGGCGCTCGGCTACGAGGCGTCGTCGGGGACGAAGCCCGCGACGACGCGGGAGGCGCTCACCGCGCTGGCCGAGCAGGGCGATCCCGCCACCTCCGGCATCCACGCGGTCGCGGCCACCGAACAGCAGGTCTACCAGGCCCTGCGCGACGCACCCGGAGCCGACATCACCACATCGATGCCGAAAGGCCCGACACCCGTGGCAGATCACCCCGCGGCCGTTCTGGCAGGCCCGTCCGTCGACGAGACACAGAGCCGCGCCGCCGCGCAGTTCGCGGAGTTCGTCCGTCGACCCGAACAGGCACAGGTCCTGGCCGACGCCGGGTTCCGCGTCGAGGGACTCGCCCGGCCCGACGACACCGCGCTGGCCTTTCCCGGTTTCGAATCCACCCTCGTTCCCGCGGATGCGGCCGCTGCGGCCGAGCTGATGCAGGTGATCCGGAATCCGATCACCCCCCGCACCTCCACCGTCCTGCTCGACGTTTCCAGCTCGATGGGAGAGCGCGAGGGGACGGCGACGCGCCTCGCGAACACGACGGCAGCGCTCACAGCCCACGTCGACCGTTCTCCGGACTCGTCGAACCTCGGGCTGTGGGAGTACAGCACGACGCTCGACGGGTCGCGGCCGTACACGACCGTGGTCGCGACCGGTCCCCTCTCGGCGGGCGGTTTCACGGAGGGCACCCGCAGGCAGGCACTCGACGCCCGGCTCGCCAAGGCGACACCCGCCACCGGGTCTTCGACGTACACGTCGCTCGAAGCGGCCTACAAGAGCGCGGTGGACGGATACACGCCGGGCCGCACCAACTCGGTGCTGCTCGTCACCGACGGGGCCAACGACGACTCCGTTGCCCGCGCGGATCTGCTGTCCGCCATCGCTGCGGCCTCGAGCACGTCGAAGCCGGTGCGCATCGACGTGGTGACGATCGGCGAGAACTCCGACCTCAACACGTTGCAGGCGTTGGCCGATCGCACCGGCGGGTCGCTGGAGAAGGTCGCGTCCTCGGACGGAGCGGCACTGCCGACCGCGATCAGCAAGTTGCTGTCGTGACGAGGCTCCTGGTCTTCGCGGTCTTCCTCGCACTCGTCACATGGTGGCTCCATCGGCGACTCGTGCGGGCCACCGGGCTGGGCCGGCCCTGGTCGGTGGTCGTCGACGTGACCCTCGTGGTCCTGTGGGTTCTCGCGGTCATCGGCGTCGGCAGCGGCGAAGCCTTCGATCCGAGATGGGCGCGTCCCCCGGGATGGGTGGGCTGGGTGTGGCTCGGCGCTATGTTCTATCTGGTGCTCGGGCTTCTCCTGGTCGCGTTGGTGTCGTTGCTGACGCGGCTGTTCGGCCGCCTGCGCGGCACCGGGAACGACGAACAGGTCGATCTGTCGCGGCGGCGAAGCCTGCGTATCGCCACCGCCGTCGTGGTGGTGGGTGCCGTCGGCGCCGCCGGCTACGGGGTGTCGGAGGCCGCGCGGCCGCGGATCGTGCGGGTTCGGGTGCCGCTGAAGCGTCTGCCCGCCGAGTTCGACGGTGTGCGTGTGGCGCTCGTGTCCGACCTTCACGTCGGCCCGGCGCGGGGAGTGGATTTCACCCGGCGGGTCGTCGACCTGGTGAACGCGCAGCAGCCGGATCTCGTCGCGATCGCGGGCGATCTGGTCGACGGGACCGTCGCCAAGGTGTCGCCCGATCTGCAACCGCTCGGCGACCTCGAGGCCCCGCTCGGGGTGTTCGGTGTCAGCGGCAATCACGAGTTCTACGCCGACGACGGTGGTCGCTGGCTGGATGTGTGGGACCGGCTGGGCATCCGGACGCTGCGCAACGAGCGCGCGACGATCACCCGGGGCGGCGCCACCCTCGACGTCGCGGGCATCCACGACTATTCCTCGCCGGCCCCGTACGAACCCGATCTTCCGGCCGCGCTCGCCGGACGCGACCCGTCGACGTTCGTCGTGCTGCTCGCGCACGAACCGCGGCAGGCACTGGAAGCGTCCGACCTCGGTGTCGACCTGCAACTGTCGGGGCACACGCACGGCGGGCAGATGTGGCCGCTGCGTTATCTGGTGCCGCTGCAGCAGCCGTCGGTGACGGGACTGGACCGCATCGGGAACACCGTCCTCTACACGACCCGCGGTGTGGGCACGTGGGGTCCGCCCGTGCGGGTGGGCGCCCCACCGGAGATCACGATCCTCGAGCTGGTGCGCGAGGACTGAGCGAGCGATGCCCGCCCCGCGTGAGCGGGACGGGCATCGGCTGTGTCAGGCGTCTTCGAATGCGGAGATCGGCGGGCAGGAGCACACGAGATTGCGGTCGCCGTGTGCACCGTCGATGCGCCGCACCGCCGGCCACACCTTCGGCCGTGCCTTGCCTCGGGGGAAGACCGCCGTCTCACGGGTGTAGGGGTGGTTCCACTCCGCGACCAGGCAACCGGACGTGTGCGGGGCACCGCGCAGCGGGTTGTCGTCCACCGGCCACTCCCCCGCGCCCACGCGGTCGATCTCGGCGCGGATCGCGATCATCGCCTCGCAGAAGGCGTCGATCTCTTCGAGGTTCTCGCTCTCGGTGGGCTCCACCATCAGGGTGCCCGCCACCGGGAAGCTCATCGTCGGTGCGTGGAAACCGTAGTCGGCGAGGCGCTTTGCGACGTCGTCCACGGTCACACCGGTGTCCTTGGTGATCGGCCGGAGGTCGAGGATGCACTCGTGTGCCACCATTCCGCCCTCGCCGGTGTAGAGGACCGGGAAGTACTCGTCCAGGCGGCGCGCGATGTAGTTGGCCGAGGCGATGGCGGTCAGGCTTGCGCGGCGCAGCCCGACGGCGCCCATCATCCGGATGTACGCCCACGTGATCGGGAGGATCGACGCACTGCCGTAGGGGGCCGCGGAGATCGGTCCGGCTGTGCCGAGTTCCGGTGCGAGCGGATGTCCGGGCAGGAACGGCGTGAGGTGGGACCGCACACCGATCGGACCGACGCCGGGGCCACCGCCACCGTGCGGGATGCAGAACGTCTTGTGCAGGTTGAGGTGGCTCACGTCGCCGCCGAACCGGCCGGGACGGGCCAGGCCGACCAGGGCGTTGAGGTTGGCGCCGTCGACGTACACCTGGCCGCCGGCGTCGTGGACGGCGGCGCAGATGTCGGCGATCTCGTGCTCGTACACACCGTGTGTGGACGGGTAGGTGATCATGATCGCCGCGAGGCGCTCGGCATGGTCGGCGATCTTCGCCCGCAGGTCGTCCAGATCCACGTCACCGTTCGGGCGGCAGGCGACGACCTCGACGCGCATCCCGGCCATGACCGCGGATGCGGCGTTGGTGCCGTGGGCGCTCGACGGGATGAGGCAGGTGTCGCGGTGGTCGTCTCCGCGGCTGAGGTGGTAGTTACGGATCGCGAGCAGCCCCGCGTACTCGCCCTGGCTACCGGCATTCGGCTGCAGGCTGACCGCGTCGTAGCCGGTGACGGCCACGAGCCAGTTCTCGAGGTCCTTGATGATGCGGAGGATTCCCGGTGTGTCCCCGGTCGGCGCGAACGGGTGCAGTCCGGCGAACGCGGGCCAGGTGATCGCTTCCATCTCGGCGGTGGCATTGAGCTTCATCGTGCACGAACCGAGGGGGATCATGCTGCGGTCGAGTGCGATGTCCTTGTCGGACAACGCCCGCAGGTAGCGCAGCATCGCCGTCTCGGTGCGATACCGGGTGAAGGCCTCGTGCTGCAAGTAGTCGGATCCGCGGAGCTGCGCGTCGGGGACGGACGTGCCCGCTTCCTCGGTCACGGCGCCTTCGCCGCCGAACGCCGCCAGCACCTGGGCGACGTCGTCGGCGGTGGTGGCCTCGTCACAGGCGATGGCGACGTGATCGGCGTCGACGAACCGCAGGTTGATGCCGGCGTCCTTCGCCGTCGCCACCACGTCCGCGGCTCGGCCGGCGACTCGAACGAGGATCGTGTCGAAGAAGTGCTCGTGGACGACGACGGCCCCGGTCCTGCGGAGCGCGGCGGCCAGGGAGTGCGCCGTGTTCGCCACGCGCAGGGCGATCGCCTTCAGTCCCTCGGCGCCGTGGTAGCTGGCGTACATGGCCGCCAGAATCGCCAGCAGCACCTGAGCGGTGCAGATATTCGACGTCGCCTTCTCGCGGCGAATGTGCTGCTCGCGGGTCTGCAGCGCCAGCCGGTACGCCTTGTCACCGTCGGCGTCGACGGAGACGCCCACCAGACGGCCGGGGAGCTGACGTGCATGCTTGGTGTGCACGGCGAGGTAACCGGCGTGCGGGCCACCGAAGCCCATGGGGACACCGAACCGCTGGGTGGTGCCGAAACAGGCGTCGGCGCCGATCTCGCCGGGCGGGGTGAGGAGCGTGAGTGCCAGCAGATCCGCCCCGACCGCGACCAGTGCGCCGCGCTCGTGGGCGGCGGCGATCACGTCGGTGTAGTCGACGATGCGGCCGGACCCGCCGGGCATCTGCGCGAGGACGCCGAAGAAGTCACCGTCCGGAAGGCCGGCGGACAGGTCGGCCACCACGATCTCGATGCCGAGCGGCTCGGCCCGGGTCTCGACGACGGCCAGCGTCTGCGGGAACAGGTCGGCGTCGACGACGAACCGCGGGGACTTGCTCTTGCTCGCCCGGCGCAGCAGCGTCATCGCCTCGGCGGCGGCGGTGGCTTCGTCGAGCATCGACGAGTTGGCGACCTCCATGCCGGTCAGGTCGGCGACCATCGTCTGGAAGTTGAGGAGCGCTTCGAGGCGACCCTGGCTGATCTCGGGCTGGTACGGCGTGTAGGCCGTGTACCAGGCCGGGTTCTCGATGATGTTCCGGATCAGCACCGGCGGGGTGAGGGTGTCGTAGTAGCCGAGACCGATCATGGACGTCGCCACGGTGTTCTGCGCGGCGAGTGCGGACAGTTCGGCGAGCGCTTCGTGCTCGGACACCGGTGCAGGCAGCGCGTCGAGGCCGTCGGCGATGCCGCCCGTCACCCCGTCCAGGATGACGGCGGGGACGGCCTTCGACGCGAGGTCGTCGAGCGAATCGGCTCCGACCAGTTCGAGAATGTGCGCGAGTTCCGCAGCGTTCGGGCCGACATGACGATCGGCGAATGTACGGCTTCCAGCGTCGATCACGACAACTCCCAAGCAGTTCGGAGGATCAGGACACGCCCCGCGTAGCGGAACGTCCCTCCCCCTCTGTCGCCTGCTCGAATCGAGCGCCTGAGAGATTCGGTACCGTCGTTCGGGTGTGAAGACGGCCCTTTCCCCGTGGGCGGGTGGGTGCTCCCACCGCTTTCCAGAGACGTCGGAGCCCGCACGGTCCTGTCTGCCTGAGAGATTGACGGGGAGGTGTTGCTCCTTCGGCGCCCGAACTCCCGCACACACGATGTTTCTGTGCTTGCGGTGCCCGGAACTCTCCCGCACGGCGTCGACGCACCGCCAGTCTATGTCACGGCTGCAGATGGCGGCGCAGGCAGCGCCGCGCTCCGATGGATGCGGGCTAGCCCGTCTTGCGGCTCGCGCGGTTCTTGCGTCGCGACGCCAGTTCGTCCTCGGGGCTCTGTTCGCTCTCGCCGCCATCGGCGCGCTCGGCCGGGAAATCGGCGATGGTGCCGGTCAGTTCGCGCATCGCACCGCTCACCGCGATACCGAAGACACCCTGCCCGCCCTGGAGCAGATCGACGACCTCTTCGGGGGACGTGCACTCGTAGACCGTGGTCCCGTCCGAGAAAAGTGTGATCTTGGCCAAGTCCCGCACTCCGCGCTTACGGAGGTGGTCGACGGCCACTCGGATGTTCTGCAAGGATATTCCGGTGTCGAGCAGACGCTTGACGATCTTGAGGACGAGGATGTCTTTGAACGAGTACAGCCGTTGGCTGCCCGAACCTGCTGCGCCACGAATGGACGGCACGACGAGCGACGTGCGAGCCCAGTAATCGAGCTGGCGGTAGGTGATTCCCGCGATCTGGCAGGCGATGGGGACGCGGTATCCGACGAGGTCGTCGGGCACGGAATCGTCCGGGAAGAGGCCCGGTTGGATCTCCTCGGAGCTGAATTCGGACTCGGCAACGTTGTCGCCGGGCGCAAGATTCAGCGCATTCTCCTGCGGCCGATCTCCCACTGACTACTCCCTCTCGCATGTTGCACTGAACCCGACGATCAGTGCGCCTGTGACGCGCGTCGCCAGTGCCCGCGGCACAGCCACAGCACATCGAGCGGCGCAAGCGCCACCAGTGACATCGAGCAAGTCCGTACCCTGAACCTACTCAGCGTACGCCCGATACAATCTGCAGGGCAGAAAATCACTGCACTGAACGCTATGACTCCGAAGAGACGGGGTCAACGCAACGCGCCGGAGGAACCTCAACCGTTACTCCGCGCCCGAGGCTTTTCCGACGGCGCAAACTAGCCGTCGGTTGCCTTGAAATCGTCCGGCGACACGGACTCGAGGAATTCTTTGAACTTCTCGACCTCGTCCTCGCGCTCGTCGGGCATAACCAGACCGGCCTCCGTGAGTACCGCTTCCTCGGCGAAGATCGGCACCCCGATTCGCAGTGCGATGGCGATGGAGTCGGACGGGCGGGCCGAGACGCGGGTGTTCTGGTCGAACACGAGGTCGGCATAGAACGTGCCCTCGCGCAGGTCCACGATGCGAACTTCCTTCAGGGTGCGACCGAAGGCTTCGATCAGGTTCTTGATGAGATCGTGGGTCAGCGGACGCGCAGGCTCGACGCCCTGCTGTTCGAGTGCGATCGCGGTGGCCTCGGTCTGGCCGATCCAGATGGGCAGGTACCGCTCGCCGTCGGTTTCACGCAACAGCAGAACAGGTTGACTTTGGGGTTGCTCGACACGAACTCCGATCACGTGCATTTCGCTCATCGCGTCTGCCTCCACCCTGCAATGGTCCGTCCGCGGCACACAATGCCGTACCAGGATTCTATTCGATTCGTGTCTGCTCTTCGACCGTACAGCCGTTCGAGCGCAGCGTCGTTGGGAAGTGGGGACGGTCGGCGAGTTCACCTCACCGATCGAGCGCACCCCGGACTGCCGACTTCACCAGGCAGGTGTGCAACGTCAGAGACAGGGCGGCCAGTTCGCGCACCATCTCCTCGGCGCGATCACGGGCGCCGGCGTCGCGGCCCTTGGCGACAGGCCCGGCGATCTGCGCGACCAGCCCGGCCTCGCGGTCGGCCGCCAGCTTGAACGCCCTCAGGTGCCGCACCTCGAGTCCGAACTCGGACATCGCCCTCGCGGTGCGCGCCAGTGTCACCGCGTCCTCGTCGAAGAATCCCGCCGGCCCGGGAACGACCAGGCCTCCGCGGGTCAGTTCGCCGAGGAACTTCTCGTCGATCCCTGCCCGGGCGATCAGATCGTCGCGGCTGATCCGCACCTCGCGGTCGGTGAGGAACTCCTCCGGGGACACCTCGCCCGGGGCCACCGTGAGCGCGCGCGGCCGGCGCGGCGAAGAATCGCCTGCGCCGACCGTGGCCACACCTCTGTCGATGGCCTCGAGCTGCTCCTTGATGACCTTCAGCGGCAGATACTGATCGCGCTGCGCAGTGAGGACGTAGCGCAGTCGTTCACAGTCGGCGATCGAGAATCGCCGATACCCCGAGGGAGTGCGCTGGGGGCTGATGAGACCCTCGGCTTCGAGGAATCGGATCTTCGAGATCGTCACATCAGGAAAATCGGGGCGGAGTCGATCCAGCACGGAGCCGATCGACATCCCCGATTGCGCCTGCTGCTGCCGCACCGCGGTCATTGGCTACCCGCACCAGCTGACGTCTCACCGATCTGCGAGCCACCGGCAGCGGTCCGGGGTCCGGTCAGGAAGACCAGTCGGAACTTGCCGATCTGGACCTCGTCACCGTTCGCCAGGACAGCCGAGTCGACCGGCTCCCGGTTGACGTAGGTGCCGTTGAGGCTGCCGACGTCGACCACCTGGAACTCGTCGTCCTCCTGACGGAACTCCGCATGACGACGGCTGACGGTCACGTCGTCGAGGAAGATGTCGCTGTCGGGATGCCGTCCCGCGGACGTCGTCGGCTGGTCGAGCAGGAAGCGCGACCCTGCGTTCGGTCCACGCTTGACGACGAGCAGAGCAGAGCCTGCGGGCAGTCCCTCCACACCCGACACCGGAGCTTCCGGAGCCTGGGTTGCCGAGGAGTTGTCGAGCTCATTGAGAAAGTCCGCGCGGAAGACCGACGTGGTTTCCGCCGGCGTCTCCCCATAGACCGCGTCGTTGCCGTTCTCGCTCACCGTTTCTCCTCCTAGTTCGATCATCCAGCAAGATTCGCTGGACTACGCAATGCCACTCGGTACTACATAATTCGGTTCCCGTGCACATTAACTTCTGTGCAAACTCCCACGATCACATTCAAACTACGGACCTGCGCCCCGACACGGCACATGCGTTCAACATCGACCGTACCCTGCGCACGCCGGTGCGTGTAGTGAGACAGGCCGCCAGCACATTACGAACCGGTATTCCGACAGCGGATTTTTCCGGCAACCCGGTTTCCGGGCTGTCGGCACCTTCCGAAACCATCCGATTACCGCCTCGCGTGTTCTCGGGAAATTATCCTGCCGTGATCTCTGCATAGCCGGCGGCGTCCAGCATTTCGGCCAGTGCCGCGTCGAGGGTCGCCTCGTCGTCGACACCGAGGTCCACCAGCCACCCCTGCCCGTAGGGCGCGGAGTTCACGAGTTCCGGGTTGCCGTCCAGATCGGCATTGGCGGCAACGACTTTCGCCGTCAGCGGGGCGAAGATGTCGGAGACGCTCTTGGTGGATTCCACCTCGCCGAACGATTCGCCCGCCGTCACGGCCTCGTCGACCGCCGGAAGCTGGACGAAGACGACGTCGCCGAGCTGGGACTGCGCGAAATCGGTGATGCCGACGCGTACCGTCGTGGGCCCCGTCCGCTCGACCCACTCGTGTTCGGCGGTGTACCGACGATCGGCGGGGATTTCGAGCTCACTCACAGTGGCTTCCTTTCGATGGCAATCCGCGGGCGGATGCGAAGATCAATTTCCGGGCTGAGCGTATTGGCGAGGTTTCGCCTCCCGCAAGGCGGCGATCGTGACCTGCTGCGATTGTTCGATCGTCAGCTGTCCGCCGCTGCGCGCGACCGTGTCGACCACCCCGCCGCGAATGTTCAGGGCCGCCGCCAGAGTCGGCGGATCACCGATGGCGACCACGCCGTAGGGGGCGTTCACCTTCCGGCCGTCCACCGACACGCCGCCGGCCGAACCGGACACCCAGGAGTCGACGCCGATCCGGATGGGCGGGCCGTCCGCACCCTGGATCTGGACGGCTTCGGCACCGGCGGCACGCAATTCCTGCACGAGGTCGAGCAGGACCTCGGAGCCGACTCCCTTGTTGGGGTCGGTGATGCGCATCGTCACCCCGGGACCGGTGGCCGGTGCGCTGCCGACCTGGATCGACAGCGCCGTCAACCGGGCCTGCGCCTCGTCGAGCGCCGCTCCGGAACTGCCGCTCTGTTGCAACGTTGCCAAGGTCTGTTCCAGCGATGCGATCTCCTGCCGCAGGGCCGCCTCCCGCTGGTTCAGCGTGTCCAGGACGACCAGGAGATCGGCCGGGCTCGCCGAGTCGAGGGTGTCACCGGACCCGGTGTTCTTCACCTGCGTGACGATCGCGATTCCCAGCCCACCGAGCAGGAGCGCGGCCAGCAGCGCGAAGACGACGTGCGATCGCTGCGACGTCGCCGGTTCGTTCCCGTGCAGTTCGTGTCTGCCCTCGTGTCCGCTCACGCCGCGATCACGCCCCGAACAGACGTCGCCGGAGCGCGGCCGCGTTGCCGAAGATGCGGATGCCCAGCACGACGACGATCGCGGTGGACAGCTGGGTTCCGACACCGAGTTGGTCACCGAGCCACACGATCAGGGCGGCCACCAGGACGTTGAACACGAACGAGACGACGAACACCTTCGAGTCGAAGATCTCGTCGAGGTACGCGCGCAGTCCGCCGAACACCGCGTCGAGCGCGGCGACGACGGCGATGGGCAGGTAGGGCTGCACGGCGTCGGGCACTTGCGGGCTGAACACCACGCCCAGCACGATGCCCACGATCAGGGCGAGCACCCCGTAGATCGCGGATCCGCCCTTCAGTGCTGCCTTCATTCGTGTGACTCCTCCATTCGACTCCGCCGTTGTCATCGTGTTCCCACTTCCCGGGCTGCCCGCACTTCCCGCGCCGGGGCGGCGGGCAAGTGGAGATCGTCGGCCTCCGCCACCGCGAAGCCGATGCCGTACAGCTGCGCCACGCTGGACATCCGCAGATAGGCGTCGCTCACCACGAATCCGGTCTGCATCGGTCCCTGCGGGCCGATCGCGGAGACCACGTACGGCGAGAACACCGGCTGGTTGTCCACGAGCATCGCGCCACCCGCCTGGCGGATCGTCACCGACGGGCCGATCCGCACGTCGCCGACCGCGATGGCCTCGGCGCCGCTCGCCCACAGCGAATTGACGACCGACTGGAGGTCGCGGTCGAGCACCACGGCCTTCCCCCCGACGCTGCGCTGGGACGAGTCGGAGAGGTTGGGCTTGGCTGCGGGGTCCGTCAACGTCACGGTCAGCCCGGGACCGTGCACGGCCTCGACTCCGGCATCCCCCTCGAGGCCGCGAAGCTCGTCGAGCAGTGCCGCGCCTCGGGCGTCGCCGGCCAGCGCGGTGGCGCGCGCGTCGTCGGTCTGTGTCGACAGCGTGTCCCGGGTGGCGGCGAGGGCGCCCGCCCGATCCTCTGCGTCCTGCACCTTGCTCAGGAGTTCGGACCGCACCTGCTCGGTGCCGGGGATGCGTTCGGTGGCCTGGCGGTAGGCGACCGACAGCACGAGCCCGACGAGCAGCGCGCCGATCGCGATCCACACCTGCTGACCGACCCGTGTCTGCCGTGAATGTCCCTGTTCACGATCCTCGGCCGCACCCTCGTACCCGGGGTCCAGATGATCGTTCATCAGGGACTGCAGCAGGGACGGCACCGGATTCCTGCGGATTCCGGAATCTGTCCGTTTCATCACTGGACCTCGTGTTCGTCGCCGCCCGGTCCTCGCACGGGAACGGTGCGCGCGACGGTCAGCGCGTTCACGGTGTAGAGCAGCCCGGTCCACACGTAGAGCACCGTGCCCCAGATCAGGAGCGCCGCGCCGAGCGGCTGCGCCACGGTCGCGATGCTCCAGTCACCGTGCGCCGCGAGGGTCATCGGCAGCGCGAACATCAGCAGGAAGGTGGCACCCTTGCCGAGGTACATCACGTCGGGGGGTGGCAGCCCGCGCCGTCGGTAGATGATCAGCGTCAGCGCGAGAACGGCGTCGCGGCCGATCAGGATCGCCGCGACCCACCACGGGATGAACCCGCGCAGGACGAACGTCACCAGCGTCGTGACGACGTAGAGGCGATCGACGAAGGGGTCGAGCAGCGCACCCAGCTTCGACGACTGGTCGAGGATCCGCGCCAGCTTGCCGTCGAGCCAGTCGGTGAAGCCGCTGATCATGAGGATCGCGAGTGCCCACCCGTCGGAGTGGGTGACGAGCAGCAGGTACACGAACAGCGGCACGCCGAGGAGTCGAACCACGCTCAGGAGGTTCGGGACGGTCACGATCCGGTCCGACCGCACAGTGTCCCGGTCCACCGAATTCACCAAAATCTCCCCAGCGTCGAGTGCGGACCTGTTTTCGGGCGCTCGTCGCACCGCTCTCGCCACTCTTCCACAACCGGGATGGTGTTCAGTCGATCGTCCCGTCCGTCCGGCCGTGTCACTCGCCCCGCGCAACGTCCGGTCGCGGTGGGGCCGGGACGCGCGCGACGGCGTCCGCGGTCAGACTTCCCAGGTACAGCCACCCGTCGTGCTCCCGCACACCTGTGACGGGGGAATAGCTGCCCTTGCCTCCGCGCAGGCTGTGCATGATCTCGCCGCGGTGATCGAGGGCGATCACCCAGCCGGCGTGCTCGGGATTCGGCTGCACGGCCTCCGGCAGATTCGCCGCGACGATGCGCAGCGTGGGATAGGGCGCGAGCAGGTCGAGCAAGCGCATCCGCGGGCTGTAGAGCGCCACCCAGAACAGGCCGTCCCGTGTCTGGGACGTCATGTTGTCCGGTATGCCGGGCAGATTCGCGGCCCACACCGACGCCGCACCCTGCGACGGGCCGGTCAGGTCGACGCGGGAGATCTGGTACGAGCCGGTCTCGGCGACGAGGACGAACGATTCGTCCGAGGCCAGTCCCACACCGTTGGCGAACTGCAGTCCCTCGGCGAGGAGGTCGGTCTCCCCCGTCCGCGGGTCCAGACGCAGCAGACGGCCGGTCCCGCGGTGCTCGAGAAGGTCGTAGCGGTGGTCGGCGATCGTGAAGTGCGCCGAGGAGTCGGTGAAGTACACGATGCCGTCCCGGCCGACCGCCGAGTTGTTGCACGCCACGAGTGGGCGCCCGGCCGCGGCGTCGGCGAGCACGTCGACGCGTCCCTTGTCGTCGACCCGCAGCACACCGCGCTCGGCGTCGCAGATCAGGAACCTGCCGTCGTCGAGGACCTCGACCCCGAGGGGGCGCCCGTGGGTGTTCGCGAGTTCGGTGGCGTGTCCGTGGTTGTCGAACCGCCAGATCCGGCCGTCGTTGCCTCCGGTGACCACCCGGCCGTCGTGATCGACGGCGACGTCCTCCGGGCCTTCTCCGGCGGGGAGCGTCCAGCGGTGCGCGTCGTCGAGCACCCTGTTGGGAGCGAGCACTCCCGTGAGCGTCGGCGGCGGCGGGGCGTGCCAGACGACGGGGTCGACACCGGTGCGGTCGAGCTTGCGGGCGAGAGACTCGAAGAGGGTCACGAACTGTGAGATTAGTCGTGTCCGCCGGTCGATATGGTCTCGCTAACGCCAGGCGAACACCGGCTGGTCGAATCCGTCGATGCGCGTGTGTCTCCCGTGCAGCGCGACCTCCCGGAACTGGTACACGACCGCGCCGGTGGGGGCATGCACGAGGTGACGGCGGAACGGCCATTGGATCACCGGTTTCGACGATTCGGGGATCTCGACGAACCGCGGCTCCGCGTCGATCTCGGGAACGCCCACCGAGAACACTTCCGCCACTTCCTCGCGGTTGGGGACGAGCGACGTGATCGGCTGGTCCGACCACACGACGAACGGGGTGATGACGTACCCGGAGCGGGTGACGTAGTCGTCGAGCCTGCCGAGCACCGCGGACGGCTCCACGTCGAGGCCGAGTTCCTCGTGCAGCTCGCGCCGGGCGGCGTCCTCGCCGGTCTCCCCCGGATCCACTCCGCCGCCGGGCAACGCGAACTGCCCCGGATGCGCACGCATCTTGCTCGGGCGCATGGTCAGCGGAACGGCCTGACCGTCGGCACCATCGTTCATCACGGCGATCACGACCGCCGCGGACCGCCGATTCGTCGGGTCCACGATCCGTGGTTCGAACCGTGCCAGCGCGTCGGCGAGCCGTTCCCTGCTCAGTGCGTGCCCATTCACCATCACCCGACAGTATCGCCAGTCGCGGCGAAACCCACGCTCCGATCCCCCGCGTTTCGAACCCCGCGCCGGCCGTCAGCCGAGCAATTGCTGCCGGATCTCGTTCTTGAGCACCTTCCCCAGTGTGGAACGAGGCAGATCGGGCCAGACCAGGATTTCCTTCGGGGTCTTCACGCTGCCGATGCGCGCTTTCACGAACGCCGTGAGTGCGTCGGCCTCGATCGGTGTTCCGGCTCGGGACTGGACGACGGCGACGACACGTTCACCCCATTTCTCGTCGGGGAGCCCGATCACCCCGCAGTCCTGGATTCCGGGGTACGCCATGAGCGCCTGTTCCACCTCGACGGAATAGACGTTGAATCCGCCGGTGATGATCATGTCCTTGGACCGGTCGACGATGTACAGAAAGTTGTCGTCGTCGAGGTACCCGATGTCGCCCGTGTGATGCCAGCCGTGCGCCGACGCCTCCTGCGTCGCAACAAGATTCTTGTAGTACCCCGTCATGACGAGCGAGCTGCGCACGACCACTTCGCCTCGCTCACCGGCAGGCAGCAGGGCCCCCTGCCCGTCCATGATGGCGACGGTGACCAGCGGGGAGGGCCTGCCTGCGGAGCTCAGCCGGGCTGTCGCGACCGAGCCGTCGGCGTGGAAATGGTCTTTCGGCGCCATCGTCGCGATCATCATCGGCGCCTCGCTCTGCCCGAACAGCTGGGCCATCACGGGCCCGATCCGGGTCAGCGCTTCTTCGAGCCGGGTCGGCGAGATCGGTGCCGCGCCATACCAGAAGCATTGCAGCGAACTCAGGTCCGTCGTCGGCAGGTCGGCGTGGTCCAGCAGCATGTAGATCAGGGTCGGCGGAAGGAAGGTGTGGGTGACGCGGTCCCGGTCGATGTGCGCGAGGAACTGCCCCAGGTCGGGCGTGGGCATGATGACCACCTGTCCGCCGAGGGCGAGAATTGGAAAACACAGGACACCGGCCGCGTGCGTCAAAGGCGCGAGGGCGAGGTAGACCGGTCTGCCGTCGAACGGGTAGCTCATCAGGGTCAGCGCAGACATCGTCTCGATGTTCCGGCCGGTGAGCATCACCCCCTTCGGCCTCCCCGTCGTTCCGCCGGTGCCGACGATCAGTGCGAGATCGTCGACCGGCTCGACGTCGAGACGTTCGGTACCCAGCCAGTCGTCGAACGGGTGGGCGTACTCCTCGTCGCCGTCGAGACACACGAGCGTCGTCAGCAGCGGCAACTGCCGACGGATCCGATCGACCAAGGGCGCGAACGCCTTCTGGAAGATCAAGCAGCGACAGTCGAAGAGGGCGAGCAGGTCCCGATTCTCCGCCGCCTCGTTCCGCGGGTTGATCGGGCACCACACCGCCCCCGCCCGGCTGATCCCGAAGACGCACGAGAACGCGGTCGGATCGTTGCCGGACAGGACGGCCACCTTGTCACCGGCGGCGATCCCCGACCGGGCCAGCGCGGCCGCGACGCGCCGGCTCAGGTCCTGTACATCGGCGTACGACAGCGTCCGGTCACCCATCGTCAGGCACGGCGACGACGGACCGAGCGAGGCACCCTTGTCGAGGTAGTCGGTCAAACGCATGGTGCGGTTCTCCTCGAGGTCGCGGCCGGGACGATCAGCTCTGCACGGTGAGAACCGGCTCCATCACGAGGCCGAAGCTCCGCAGGACTCCCAGGAGTTCGCGATGCCCGAACGCCTGGCACGCCGACGCGAGACCCGTCCGCTTCGGAGGCTGCTGCAACAGGGAGTACGCGGCGTACGCCTGCAGGAGACCCGTCTGCTTGTAGTTGCAGTTGCCGTGGATGACACAGTGCGCCCGCCCCAGCGGCCCCGACGCGTACACGGAGTCGAGCGACGTGTTGACCCGTGGGTTCTCCCGCGGCGGCATTCCCGCCTGCACGGAGCCGGCGATCTCCGCGAGCGCCGCGTCCTGCTCGTCCGCGGGAAGGGTCTTGATCTGCTCCTCGACCATCTTCTGCGTCGCGACGACACCCTCCATCACGGAACGGTCGAACACGCCGCCTGCCGCCTTCACGTTCGCCACCCGTGGATCGTCCTTGAACCACACGGGATGGCAGGTGCCGCCCCACGGCAGCGCGAGGGCCATCTGGTGCTGCCCCGGCACCACGACCTCGAACGTGGTACCTGGGTCCCACTTCGCGTACCGGTTCTGTTCCAGGTAGTACCAGTCGGCTTTGAGGATCGTGAAGATCGTCTGCGTGGACGCATAGGTGGGAAAGCCCTTCCACAACACCAGGATGTCGAGGGTGTCCAATCCCGGCGTCTCCAGCGCGATGTTCGCGGCGATCTCACCGGTGGTGTACATCTGCGCGACACCGGGTGACAGCAGCAGACCCTTCTCCGCGAACTTGTCGCCGAACTTCGCCTGCACGTCCAGAACCCAGTCCTGCTCACCGGTCGTGTCGGTGTAGTGACAGCCCGCGGCGAGAGCCGCCTCGACGACGACGGCACCGTGCTTGATGAACGGGCCGACCATGTTGCTGACAACCCTTGCGCCACTGAACAATTCCGTCAGGGCCGGGACGGTGTGCTCGACCTCGACCACCTCGTGGTCGACGGTGTCCAGGCCGGGAATCCGGTCGAGCACTTCCTGGATCCGCTTCTTGTCCCGGCCCGCGGCGACGAACGGAATGTTGAACTCGCGCAGGTATTCACACACGAGGCGCCCGGTGTATCCGGAGACTCCGTAGACGATGACGGGCTTCTTGTCGGTCATGAGATGCCTTTCGGTATGTGAGAAAAGTTCGGGAGATCGGTTACATGCCCATGCCACCGTCGACCGGCAGGCCGATTCCGGTGACGAAGCGAGCGGCGTCGGAGGCCAGGAAGACGACGGTGTCGGCGATGTCCGCGACCTCGCCGAGACGCCCGAGAGGCGTCAGGCCGATCACGTCGGCGACCGCGGCGTCGGCGCTGGGCCACAGTCCGAGCCGCTCCATGTCGGCGGCCAGCCCGAGTCCCATCTCCGTGGCGACCAGCCCGGGGTACACGCAGTTCACGCGGACGCCGTACCCGAGTTTGCCTGCCTCCTGGGCCGCGACCCGGGTCAGCCGGTCGACGGCCGACTTGGTGGCGGAGTAGCCGGCGATGCCCGGGAACGGGATGGTCGCGGCGACCGAGGAGACGTTGACGATCGCCCCGCCCGATCCCGCTGCGCCTCCGGGGCGCATCGCGCGCAGACCGTGCTTCAGACCGAGCGCGACACCGAGAATGTTGACCTCGCACATCCGGCGGATGTCGGCGGGATCGATGTCGACCACGAGTGACGAGATCTCGATGCCCGCGTTGTTGACGAGGAGGTCGAGTCCGCCGAGTTGCTCCACGGTGGCAGCGACGGCGCGCTCCCAGTTGCCGTCGTCGGTGACGTCGAGTTTCACGAATCCGGTGTCGACGCCGGACTTCGCGACGGAATCGGCAGTCGCGCGCCCTTCCTCCTCGAGGACGTCGCCGATCACGACCGCCGCACCGGCGTCGGCGAGGGCGGCAGCCATACCGGCGCCCAACCCCTTCGCACCACCGGTGACCAGCGCTTTCCGTCCTGCAAGATCACTGACGCTCATTCCGACCTGCCTTCGTACGAGACGATTCGCGGAAACCACGTCACGAGATCGAGTCCGCGATGTGGTGTGGATCACAGAGTATTCGACTTTGGACGACTGTCAAGAATTCTCTTGACGACTGTCAAGTTTTTGTTACACAGTCGTCAAGGAACGCGGGCTAGACTGATGCTCACCGTGCTGGACCATGCGAGCCGAACAGGAAGAATGCCGTGACACCCGTCGCCGAGAAGAACGCCGATCGGGTCTCGCGCCGCCAGGTCGACAAGTTCGCCGAGCGCCGGGATCAGCTCGCCGAGGCCGCGTTGCAGACCCTCTCTGAACTCGGCTACGCCCGCACCAGTCTCCGGGAGATCGCCCAGAACTCCGAGTTCTCCCACGGCGTCCTGCACTACTACTTCAGCGACAAGGTCGATCTGATCACGCACTGCGTGCGGCACTACAAGGCCCGGTGCGTCACGCGATACGACGGGGTGGTCGCCACGGCGCAGACTCCCGAGGAGTTGAAGGCGGGATTCGGCCGAGTTCTGGTGGCTTCGCTCCGCGACGAGGCCACCATGCATCGCCTCTGGTACGACCTCCGCTCGCAGTCGCTGTTCGAGGAATCGTTCCGCGCAGACGTCGCCGCGATCGACAAGAGCCTCGAAAACATGATCTGGCGCATCGTGTCCCGGTACGCGGAGTTGGCGGGCCGCACGATCACCGTCGCCCCGGCCACCATGTATGCGGTCTTCGACGGACTGTTCCAGCAGAGCCTCGCGAAGTATCTGTCGGGGGACGACACGGCGGCGGACAGCCTCGCGGACAACGTCGATCAGGTACTGGCGCTCGTCATTCCGGCACGGTAGGGCCGGTCACTTCTCGGCGGCGGCCTTGATTCGCTGCGCGAAATCGGGTGCGTCCTTCCGGGCCGCCCGAAGCGCGAGAGGTGCGATCAGCTTTCCGATTCCGTGGCCCTCCAGCACGTTGAAGATCGTCACCTTGGTGCCTGCCCCCGAGGGTTCGAGGTCGTAACCACCCTCTTTCGCGGTGACGGTATTCCTCGAACGCTCCGCCCAGCGAATCTTCCGTGGCGCCTCGAATTCGATGATCTCGAACTCCCGCTTCGTGGTCATCCCGGCGTCCTTGACGGTGCTGACGAAGAGGGTGCCGACACCGGGCGGACCGTCCGTCTTCTTCACGATCTCCTGCACCCGGGGACTGAAGTCCCGGTCGTTGACCCCGGCGGCGAGGTACTCGAACACTTCCTCGATGGGGCGATCGATCACAACAGTGCCTTCGAACCGTCCAGCCATGCCAGCCTCCCGTTTCCGTGACCTGCCGGATTCCGACGTTACTCGCGACGTAGCCGCGGCGCGGTCACATCGCCACCGGGCCGACGGTCATAGAAGTGACGGCGCGCAACGCGGCGTCTCCCCGCAAGGACCCTGCGCACAGGAAGACTTCGACATGGACATCTCGGTCAGCGACACCTCCCGGGTCGGGCGATCGACCCCGGCACGCCCGTTTCTCTCCACCGCCCGCGGCACACTCACGCTGACGCTGTTGTGCGCCGTGGCATTTCTCGACTTCGTCGACGCATCCATCGTCAACATCGCCCTGCCCGACATGCGCAGCGACCTGGACATCTCGGTTCAGGAACTGCAATGGGTCCCGAGCGCCTACCTCCTCACCTACGGCGGTTTCATGCTGCTCGGCGGCCGCCTGGCCGACCTGCTCGGTCGCCGTCGCGTGCTCGTCACCGGCACCGTCGTGATCGGGCTGTCATCGCTGATCGGCGGTTTCGCCGGAAGCGCGGAGGTCCTGATCGGCGCACGACTCGCGCAGGGTGTCGGTGCGGCACTGATGCTTCCGGCCGCGCTGTCGATTCTGACGACGACATTCGAGGAGGGCCCCGAACGGCACACCGCACTCGGCGTCTGGGCCGGGGTGGGCGGTCTCGCTTCCGCCGTCGGTGTCTTTCTCGGCGGCGTGCTCACCGAGGGACCGGGCTGGCGATGGGTGCTGTTCGTCAACCCTGTCGCGTGCGCGCTCGTGCTTCCGGCGGTCTTCGCGCTCATTCCCGGCGACCGGCGCCGCGCCCGGTTCGCGAACTTCGACCTCGCCGGCAGTGTGCTCGGCACCGGCGGGATGCTGTTGCTCGTCTACGCCCTGGTGGAGGCACCCGACCAGGGATGGGGCAGCGCTCGCACGATCGCCGGGTTCGCCGGTGCGTTCGTGCTGATCGTGGCGTTCGTGATCAACGAGCAGCGCAGCCCGCACCCCCTGCTGCCGCTGTCGATCTTCCGCGTCAGGGGCCTTGCCGCCGCGAATGTCACAGGACTGATCGCCTTTGCGGGTCTCATCGCGATGTTCTTCTTCCTCACCCTCTACATGCAGAACGTTCTCGGCTACTCCCCCATCCAGACCGGTGCGGCCTACCTCCCGCTCTGCCTGGGGGTCGGGGTCGCCGCCGGGGTGTGCTCCCAGTTGCTGACCCGGACCGGAACCCGTCCCGTCGTCGTCGTGGGAGCGCTGGTGGCCTCGGCCGGCCTGTACCTGCTGTCCCGGATCCCCGTCGACGGCTCCTATCTCAGCGATCTGCTGCCCGGACTGATGATCGTGTCGTTCGGTCTCGGCGCCGTCTTCGTCGGCGTCACGACCGCGGCCAACGCCGGTGTGCCTGCCGGCGAGGCAGGGCTCGCGGCAGCGTTGCTGAACGCCTCCCAGCAGGTCGGCAGCGCACTCGGTCTCGCGATCTTCGCCGCGATCGCCACCTCGCATTCCCAGCATCTGCTCGAGGCGAATTCGCCTGTGCCCGAGGCACTCACCCTCGGCTTCCAGCGAGCACTGCTGACCGGCAGCATCTTCCTCGTCGCCGCGGCCGTGATCGGCCTGCGCACCGGCAACGCACACGGAGACGGCGAACACCGCACGAACTGACCCCGGCGGGCTCGTCAGTCGAGGTTCTCGACGACGAGCCCGGCGAGGCGCTCACGGTCGGCGAGGATGTCGATTTCGACGATCTTCCCGCGCCGGATCGTGACGCCCATGACCGACAGCAGCTGCCCGTCGGCGATCGCGACCACTCCGGCGGCACCGTTGACGAGCGCCGGATGCGCGAACCGAGCCAACCGGGCGAACCCCAGGACCCGGCCCGCGACGGTCTCCGAGCCGCGCACCATCGTGGAGGCGCCTGCAGGCAATGCTCCGGTATCGGCGCGGAGCACGACATCCGGGTCGAGCACCGCCACGAGCGCGTCGAAGTCGCCGCTCCTCGCGGCCGCCAGGAACGCGTCGACGACCGCACGCTGACGGACCGGATCGGTGTCGGGAACCGGGGCTCCCTGCAGACGCCGGCGTGCGCGACTGGCCAGTTGCCGGGCGGCCGCGGGGGTTCGTTCCACGATCGGGGCGATGTCCTCGAAGGGCACCGCGAACATGTCGTGCAGCACGAACGCCAGTCGCTCCGCGGGGGCGAGCGTGCCGAGAACGACGAGCAGTGCAAGACCCACCGAATCGGCCAGCACCGCCTCCTGTTCGGGGTCGCCGCCGTCCGCCCGGGTCACGATCGGGTCGGGCACCGCCGCGTCCAGGGGATCTTCCCGCCGTGTCCTGCGTGACTGCAGCATGTTCAGGCACACCCGCGCCACCACCGTCGTCAGCCAGCCGCCCAGGTTCTCGACGGTGTCGGCGTCGGTGCGGCTCAGTCGCAGCCAGGATTCCTGCACGGCGTCCTCGGCTTCGCCGATCGAGCCGAGCATCCGGTAGGCCACTGCACGCAGGCGCGTGCGATGGGCCTCGAACTGCTGCGCCAGCACGTCGTTCTCGTTCATCGGTCACATCCCCTCGGTCTCGGTCCGTCAACTGTGTGACCGGCGAAACGCGGCCGATGTGACGACGGCGCGTCGTCCGTGTCCCTCTGATGCGCGCAATGCATCCAGTTTCCCTGGTTCCGCTGTCCGATAGGGCCGTGGTTAACTGAAATGACGCTCACAGTCTCTGAAGGGCTGGACGGCATGTGGAAAGCGCAGCAGGTCGGACGTCTGTTTCTCGTCTCGGTACTCGCGGCACTGGCCGTGTGCGGGGTGAGCGCCACCGCGTCAGCGCACGCCCCGGCAGTCACCGGGAAGGTCGTCGCGCCGACACTCTCCCCCGCGAGTGGACAGGTCGTCGGCATCGCGCATCCTGTCGTCGTCCGGTTCACGTCGCCGGTGCCCGATCGCGTGCTCGCCGAGCGTGGTGTCCGGATCACTCCGTCGACAGCGGTGCCCGGGCAGTTCTCCTGGATCGACGACCGGACCGTGCAGTGGACGCCGGCGCACTTCTGGCCGGCCCAGACCCGGGTGACCGTCGAGGCCGCGGGCGCGAGGTCGCAGTTCCAGGTGGGTGACGCACTCGTCGCCGTCGCGAACACGACGACCCACCAGTTCACGGTCAGCATCAACGATCAGGTCGTGCAGACCATGCCGGCGTCCATGGGCAAACCCGGATACGAGACACCGCTCGGGACGTTCCCCGTCATCGAACAGTTCCGCGACATGGTCATGGATTCGTCGACGTACGGCGTCCCGATCGATGACGAGGAGGGCTACCGCCTCTACGTCGAGTACGCCACCCGCATCACGTGGGGTGGGATCTTCGTGCACGCCGCACCGTGGTCGGTGAACTCTCAGGGCTTCGAGAACGTCAGCCACGGCTGCATCAATCTCAGCACCGAGAACGCCCGGTGGTTCTACGACAACGCGAAGATCGGCGACCCGGTCATCGTCACCGATTGAGTAGCGGGCCGGAGACACAGAAAAGGCGGCTTCCCGTTTCCGGGAAACCGCCTCTTCTGATCATCTGGTCGGGCTGACAGGATTTGAACCTGCGACCACTTGACCCCCAGTCAAGTGCGCTACCAAGCTGCGCCACAGCCCGTCCACACCCTCGTTCAGGTGCTCGATGAGATTACATCAGGGGCAGTCCGTAACGCTAATCGCCTGGTCAGAGCGCATTCTGTCGGATCAGCGGTTTCGCCGCTCACGCTTTTCCCGCACCCGCACCGAGATGCGGACGGGGCTGCCGTCGAAATTGAACTCCTCGCGCAGACGCCGCTCCAGGAACCGGCGGTAGCCCGCCTCGAGGAACCCGGTCGTGAACAGCACGAACGTCGGCGGGCGTGTTCCGGCCTGCGTGGCGAACATCACGCGAGGCAGCCGGCCACCACGCATCGGCGGCGGAGTGGCGGCAATGACTTCCTTGAGCCAGGTGTTGAGCCGGCCCGTGGGAATGCGCTTGTCCCAGGACTCCAGTGCGGTGTCCAGGGCGGGGACGAGCTTCTGCACCGCGCGCCCCGTCTGCGCCGAGATGTTGACGCGCTGCGCCCACGGCACCCGCACCAGGTCCCGGTCGACCTCTCGGTCGAGCTGGAGGCGCCGGTCCTCGTCGACGAGATCCCACTTGTTGAACGCGATGACGAGGGCCCGGCCGGCGTCCGCCACCATGCTCAGCACGCGCAGGTCCTGCTCCGAGATCGGCTCGGATGCGTCGATCAGCAGAATCGCGACCTCGGCGGCCTCGATGGCGCTCTTCGTCCGCAGCGACGCGTAGAACTCGGCGCCGCTGGCGTGGCTGACCCGCTTGCGCAGACCGGCGGTGTCGACGAAACGCCACGGCCTGCCGCCGAGCTCCACGATCGAGTCGACCGGATCGACGGTGGTGCCCGCGACGTTGTGGACCACCGAACGCTCGTCGCCCGACAGCTTGTTCAGCAGGCTCGACTTTCCGACGTTCGGCTTCCCGACCAGAGCCACGCGTCGCGGCCCGCCGCCGGGGATGCCTTCACGCGGGGTCTCCGGGAGCGCGGCGAGCACCTCGTCGAGGAGATCGCCGGTGCCGCGGCCGTGGGTCGCGCTCACCGAGTGCGGCTGTCCGAGACCGAGCGACCACAGTGCGGCCACCTCGGATTCGGTGCGGCCGTCGTCCACCTTGTTGGCAACCAGCAGAACCGGGGTCTTGGACCGGCGCAGCACCTTGGCCACGGCCTCGTCCGTTGCGGTGGCGCCGACCACGGCGTCAACGACGAGGAGGATCGCGTCCGCGGTCTGCATCGCCAGTTCCGCTTGCCGGGCCACCGACTGCTGCAGACCCTTGGCGTCGGGTTCCCAGCCGCCGGTGTCCTGCACCATGAAGCGGCGGCCACTCCAGTTCGCCTCGTAGGAGACGCGGTCCCGGGTGACACCGGGAATGTCCTCGACCACGGCTTCGCGTCGGCCGATGATCCGGTTGACGAGCGTCGACTTGCCGACGTTCGGGCGCCCGACCACTGCGAGGGTGGGAACCGGGACGTGGGACTCTCCGTCGCCGCCGTCTTCGAGGTCGAGGACCTCCCAGTCGGATTCCTCACTCCAGGTGCCGTCGCCTGCGAACTCGGTGGTGAATTGTTCGGTCACTGCCCTGCTCCAGTTCTTTCGCTTACCACCAGCAGCAACCTGCCGATCACGTCGTCGATTCCGAGTTCGCTGGTGTCGACAAGCACGGAATCGTCGGCCGGCCGCAGTGGCGACACGGCGCGCGTGGAGTCGAGGTGGTCACGACGCTGCACGTCGGCCAGCACGGCCGCGTAGTCGTCGCCTCGCCCCTCCGCGAGATTCTGCGCATTCCTGCGCTGTGCCCGGGCTTCCGCCGAGGCGGTGAGGTAGATCTTCACGTCGGCGTCCGGGATCACGACGGTGCCGATGTCCCGGCCCTCGACGACGATCCGTTCTGCCTCGCCCGCGAGACGACGCTGCGCCGCGACGAGCAGTTCACGCACGGCCGGTACGGCGGAGACAGCCGAGACGGCCTTGGTCACCGCGTCGCCGCGGATCTCCTCCCCCACGTCCTCCCCGTCGAGCAGGACCTGCTCACCCGCCGGGTCGGTGCCGATCGACCACGGCAGACCGGCGGTCGCGTCGGCGATCGCGGCGGGATCGGTGAGGTCCACGCCCTTGCGCAGCGCATGCAGCGTCGCGATGCGGTACATGGCGCCGGTGTCGAGGTAGCGGGCGTCGAGGCGCTGCGCCAGCATCCGGGAGACGCTCGACTTCCCGGTTCCGGAGGGGCCGTCCATCGCGACGACCAGCTTCGAGGTACTCACAGGCCCACCGCCCCGTAGAGACCGCCGACCTCGCCTCGACCGAGTACGCGGAGTGTGCCGGGACGCTGGTCGCCGAGAGCGACCGCGCCGATGTCCGTCCGGACGAGCCGGATGACGGGGTGTCCCACGGCGTCGAACAGGCGCCGCACGATGTGCTTGCGGCCTTCGTGCAGGGTGACGCGGACGAGCGACTTGCCCTCGTTGATGTCGAGGAGCGTGAACGTGTCGACCTTCGCCGGACCGTCGTCGAGCTCGACACCCTCCTTGAGCTTCTTTCCGACGCCGCGTTCGAGGGCACCCGACACGGTCGCCAGGTACGTCTTCGATACCTCGAAGGACGGGTGCATGAGCCGATGCGCCAGGTCACCGTCGTTGGTGAGCAGCAGCAGCCCCTCGGTGTCGGCGTCCAGGCGACCGACGTGGAACAACCGCTGACCTGCGGCGACCCGCTCGGAGACGATGTCGCCGACGCACGGGCGACCCAGGTCGTCCGACATCGTCGACTGCCAGCCGCGGGGCTTGTTCAGCGCGAGGTGGACAAGGTCCTTCTGCACGACGACCCGGACGCCGTCCACGCGCACCACCGCGTTCTCGGGGTCGATGCGCAGGCCCTGCTCGATGACGATGCGGCCGTCGACCTCGACGCGACCCTGCGAGATCAGTTCCTCGGCTGCACGGCGCGACGCGACGCCGGCCTGGGCGAGGACCTTCTGCAGTCGCATGCCGTCGCCCTGCGGCGGGCCCGCGGGCCGATCGGCGGCGTCGGCGTACTGGTGCCGGGCCGGCTTGGCATTGCTGATCTTGGGCGCGTGGGCCTGGGCGCGCTGCGGCTTGGCCGACTTGGGCTTGCCGCGTTTGTTCTTCGCGGCCGCGGCGTCGGGCCTGCCCGACTTCCCCTTGACGGCGTCCGACCTGGACGGACGCCGATCGGTCTCGGAGCGGCTCGGTCGCCCTCCGGCTTCCGACCTGTCCGAGCGACCCCCGGCCTCCGACCTGGTGGGGCGCTGCTTCTTGTTGTTGCGATCCGGTGTGCCATCTCGGCGAGCGGGTTTCTTCACTTTTGTACTATCCCTGTCAGTCTTCGGTGTCCAGCCCGGTGTCCAACTCTGCTGTGGAAGCCGTAGCTTTATTCATTCTCGCAAATCGTGGATCAGATTCCAGACTGTCACTGATGTCATCTATCAGATCCACGTCCGGCAACAGCGGAGCCAAGGCGGGAAGATCGGCGAGAGACGCCAAGCCGAGCCGTTCCAGGAAGAGCTCCGTCGTCGAATACTGCGTGGCGTTGGTATCGGGATCGACGCCGGCTTCGGCAATCAATCCGCGAGCGAGAAGTGTGCGCACCACACCATCCACGTTGACGCCGCGCACCGCACTGATCCGTGCGCGGGTCAACGGTTGACGGTATGCCACCACGGCCAGAGTTTCCAACGCCGCCCTCGTCAGTTTGGACCGCGCACCGTCGAGTAGGAGTCGTTCCACGTAGGGCGCGTACGCGGTGCGAGTGTAGAGACGCCAACCGTCACCGGCATATCGGAGGTCCATCCCACTGCCACGGGCGGTGAGCTCGGCGGACATGCGGTTCAGCACGTCCGTGATGCGATTCACAGAAGCGCCGGTCGCGGAGGCGAGCTGTTCGGCTCCGGCGGGAGAGTCGACGATCAGCAGCAGCGACTCGAGAACAGCTTCGAGTTCGGTGTCCGACAGCTCGAGTTCTGCGTCGACGGCGCCCAGGTCGTCCGACTCGTCGAACGGGGCCGAACTCATCCGTAATCCTCCTCGGTCACGGGGGCGTGTGCGCCTTCCCCGGTCCAGCTCACCAGCAATTCCCCGAGCGGCTCGGGCTGTTCGAACAACACCGACTGCTCGCGATACAGCTCGAGCAGCGCGAGGAATCTTGCCACGATCAGGGTGGTCACCTCGCACTCAGCGACCAGGTCGCCGAACGTCGCCCACTCCCCGGCTCCCCGTTCGCGGAGCAGTTCCAGCATCCGCGCCGCCTGTTCGGGCACCGACACCGCGTGCATGTCGTGCAGATGGTCGAGTCCCACGGTGGGCTTCGGGCGGGGTGTGAACACGGTCGCGGCGATCTCCGCGAACCGCTGCGGGTCGACCCCGAGCAACACTTCCGGCAGCAATTTCGTGAACTGGTCCTCCAGTGCCGCCGAACGCGGGTACCGGCGCAACGCGGCCGCCTCGAGCTCACCGAAGAGTTGCGCCACCTGCTTGTACGCGCGGTACTGCAGCAGCCGGGCGAACAGCAGGTCGCGCGCCTCGAGGAGCGCAAGGTCCTCGGCGTCCTCCACCTGGCCCGCCGGGAGTAGACGCGCCGCCTTCAGGTCGAGCAGCGTCGCCGCGACCACCAGGAATTCCGTGGTCTGATCGAGACCCATCTCCGTGCCCAGCGAGCGGGTGTAGGCGATGAAGTCGTCCGTCACCTGGTGCAGCGCGACCTCCGTCACATCCAGCTGTCGCTGGTTGATCAGGGTCAGGAGCAGGTCGAACGGCCCCTCGAAATTCCGCAGCGTCACCCGGAAGCCGGGCTTGACCGCGGGCGCCTGCTGATCCTCGGCCTGCGTTACCTGGGCCTGCGGGTCCTCGGTCTGCGGTGGAGCCGAAATGTCTTGCGTATTCACCACTTACCGGCCGGACCGGTGAATGACCTCGCGTGCCAGAGCACGGTACGCCTCGGCGCCGGTCGATTTCGGCGCCCAGGTGGTGATCGGTTCCCCGGCGACCGAGGTCTCGGGGAAGCGCACGGTGCGGTTGATCACGGTGTCGTACACGAGGTCCCCGAACACCTCCACCACACGGGCCATCACTTCACGCGCGTGCAGGGTCCGCGAGTCGAACATCGTCACGACGATGCCGGCGAGTTCGAGCCGCGGGTTGAGCCGGTCGTGGACCTTCTCGACCGTGTCGTTGAGCAGCGCCAGGCCGCGCAGGCTGAAGTACTCGCACTCCATCGGAATGATCACCGAGTCCGCGCAGGCCAACGCGTTGACGGTGAGCAGACCGAGGGACGGCTGGCAGTCGATCAGGACGTAGTCGTACCGGTCGAGCACCGGATGCAGCACCCGTCCGAGCGTCTGTTCCCGCCCGACCTCGGTGACGAGCTGAATCTCCGCCGCCGACAGGTCGATGTTGCTCGGCAGGAGGTCGAGGCCCTCGACGCGTGTCCGCATCAGGACGTCGTCGATCGCGACGCGGGGTTCGACGAGCAGGTTGTGGACGGTCAGTTCGAGGTCGTGATGCGCGACGCCGAGCCCCGCGGACAGCGCCCCCTGCGGATCGAGGTCGACGAGCAGGACACGTCGGCCGAATTCGGCGAGCGACGCTCCCAGGTTGATGGTCGACGTCGTCTTGCCGACGCCACCCTTCTGGTTGCACATCGCGATGATCTTGGCCGGGCCGTGCGAGGGCAGCGGGGCGGGTTCCGGCACCGCACGTGTCGGCCGTCCCGTGGGCCCGAGCTCCTCCTCCACGACCACGGCAGCGTCCTCGAACAAGGCTGCGGGTTCGGATTGCCGCACGTCGAACATGTCGCCCTCCTGTTCCGAGTGCTCTGACTCCGCCGCTGGCGGCTGCGGTGTCACCACGGTCCGATGATCCCCTGTTCTCTCGATGATCGCTGCCGATCCCACATCGTTATACGAACGCTACCGCCTCGTACCGTGAAATTTCCCCTCGACACGCTTTCCGTCACCTCGCCCGGGGGTGCGCTCCGGCCCACACCTCGCGCAGCGCACCCACTGTCACCAGCGTATATATCTGGGTGGTCGTCACCGAGGCATGCCCCAGCAGCTCCTGGACGACGCGGACGTCGGCGCCGCCGTCGAGCAGATGCGTCGCGAACGAGTGACGGAGCGTGTGCGGTGACACCGCCGACGAGATGCCCGCCGCGTCCGCCGCGGTCTGCAGCACCTTCCATGCGCTCTGGCGGGACAGGCGTCCGCCGCGGACATTGAGGAACAGCGCGGGTGTTCCGCGTGATGCCAGCGCCGGCCGGCCCCGGATCAGGTAGGCGTCGAGGGATTCGACGGCGGGCCGGCCCACCGGCACCACCCGCTGCTTGCCGCCCTTGCCCCGCAGCAGCACCGACCGGGTCTCGGTGTCGACGTCGTCGACGTCCAGGCCCACGGCTTCGGAGATGCGGGCGCCCGTCGAATACAGCAGTTCGAGGAGCGCGCGGTCGCGGACCGCCCGCGGACCGTCGGCGGGTCCGCTGCCGCCGACCGCCTCCAGCAGCGCCAGCACCTCGTTGACCGGCAGCGATTTGGGGAGCCGTTTCGCCGGCGACGGTGGCCGCACGTCCCGGGCGACGTCCACTGCGGTCATCCCCTCGGCCGCGGCGAACCGGTGGAATCCGCGCACCGCGATCAGGGCGCGGGCCGCGGAGCTCGCGGCCAGCGGCGGCAGTTCACGATTCGGATCGCCGGTGCGCAGCGCGATCACGAAGTCGCTGACATCCTGTTCGCGGATCCGGCCGATGTCGGTGACCTGCAGGTCGGCGAGGAACCGCGTGTACCGCTCGAGGTCGCGGCGATACGAACCGAGGGTGTTGCGGGCGGCTCCGCGCTCGACGGCCAGGTGATCGAGGTACGAATCCACCTGCCGCGCAATCACCATGTCATGCCCGCGCGGCCTCGTCCCCGCCGGCGCGCGAGCGTTTCCTCGCGCTGAACCTGTCGGGGCGATCGACCCAGGGCACGGTCACGTCGCGGAGTTCGCCGACACCGCCCGGGCGGGACCCGGCAGCGGCGAGTGCCATCACTCCGGCCACGGCCGTGGCGTTGACGATGCTCCCGTTCAGCACCATCGACACGACCTCGTCGAGCGGAATCCGCTCGATCTCGAGGTCGGCTTCCTCGTCCTCCGGGTCGGGCCGGTCCACCTCGTACAGGTCCTCGGCGAGGAACACGCGCACCGACTCGTCCGTGAACCCGGGTGAGAGAACGACATCCACGAGAACGGACCAGCGACGGGCCCCGAGCCCGGTCTCCTCCGCCAGCTCACGCCCGGCCGCGTCGACCGGGTCCTCCCCCGGCTCGTCCAGCAGGCCCGCCGGGATCTCCCACAACCGGCGCCCCACCGGGTGCCGGTACTGGTGGATCAGGACCACCCGGTCCTCGTCGTCG
>NZ_JBLWIT010000028.1:32386-42878 GCF_048381435.1 Rhodococcus mengyinensis
CCGTGGTGCTCGACGACCTCACGTTCGGCCGTCCGGCCGTCCGGCATCGCGACGTGATCCACGCGCAGGGCGAGGATCGCGCCGCTGTAGACGGCGCGCGAGTCGAGAGTCTCGAATTCGTGCCGGCCGGTGTCGGTCATGGTCGGTCTCGCCCTATCCCGCGCTGTCGACGGACGCGACCTCGTCGCGGTCGGCGGAGTCGGCGAGTTCGTCATCGGTAGCGACGGCGGCGGCCCGCTCCTCACCGTGCACGTCGACGGGAAGCCGCTCTTCGAGCTTGTGCTTGAGCGCCGCGTCGACGAACGCCGCGAACAGCGGGTGCGGACGCGTCGGACGGCTCTTCAGCTCGGGGTGCGCCTGCGTCGCGACGAAGAACGGGTGCTGGTCGGCCGGGTACTCGACGAACTCGACGAGGTGACCGTCGGGCGAGGTTCCGCTGAACCGGAGTCCGCTCTTCGCGATCCGGTCGCGGTACGCGTTGTTGACCTCGTAGCGGTGACGGTGACGTTCCGACACCTCTTCGCTGCCGTACGCGCGGGCCACCACGGACCCCTTCGTGAGGACGGCGGGGTACGCGCCGAGGCGCATCGTGCCGCCGAGATCCGCCTCGCCGGCGATGACGTCTTCCTGGTCGGCCATCGTGGAGATCACGGGGTGCGTGGTCTCGGGCTCGAACTCGGCGGAGTTGGCGTCGTCGAGGCCCACGCTGCGCGCAGCCTCGATCACGACGCACTGCAGGCCGAGGCACAGTCCGAGCAGCGGGATCTTCCGGTGACGGGCGTACCGGATCGCGCCGAGCTTGCCCTCGATACCGCGGATTCCGAAGCCGCCGGGAATCAGCACGCCGTCGACGTCGCCGAGGGCGGCCTGAGCGCCCGCCTCCGTCTCACACGCGTCGGACGGCACCCAGGAAATTTCCACCTTCGAGCGGTTTGCGAACCCGCCGGCGCGCAGCGCCTCGGTGACGGACAGGTAGGCGTCCGGCAGGTCGACGTATTTTCCGACCAGGGCGATCCGCACGGTCTCGCGCGGCTGGTGGACGCGCTCGAGCAGGTTGCCCCACACGGTCCAGTCCACGTCGCGGAACGGCAGACCCAGCTGACGCACCACGTAGGCGTCGAGGCCCTCGCTGTGCAGCACCTTCGGGATGTCGTAGATCGAGGGCGCGTCGGGGGTCGAGATGCAGCCGTCGACGTCGACGTCACACATGAGCGCGATCTTGTTCTTCAGCGCGGGGGGTACCTCGCGGTCGCAGCGCAGGATCAGCGCGTCGGGCTGGATACCGATGTTCCGCAGGGCCGCGACCGAGTGCTGGGTGGGCTTCGTCTTGAGCTCACCCGACGGCGCCAGGTACGGAACCAGCGAGACGTGGAGGAAGAAGACGTTGTCGCGACCGACGTCGTGGCGCACCTGACGGGCGGCCTCGAGGAATGGCTGCGACTCGATGTCACCGACGGTGCCACCGATCTCGGTGATGACGACGTCGGGCTGGTGTCCCTGGAGGTCCGGTCCGCTCATGGCGAGGATCCGGCTCTTGATCTCGTCCGTGATGTGCGGGATGACTTGGACGGTGTCGCCGAGGTATTCGCCGCGCCGCTCCTTGGCGATGACCGTCGAATACACCTGGCCGGTGGTGACATTCGCCTGACCGGACAGGTCGCGGTCGAGGAAGCGCTCGTAGTGGCCGACGTCGAGGTCGGTCTCGGCGCCGTCTTCGGTGACGAAGACCTCACCGTGCTGGAACGGGTTCATCGTGCCCGGATCGACGTTGAGATACGGATCCAGTTTCTGCATGGTCACGCGCATTCCCCGCGCGGTGAGCAATTGCCCGAGGCTCGAGGCTGTGAGGCCCTTGCCGAGTGAGGAGGCGACGCCGCCGCTCACGAAGATGTGCTTGGTAGCGGTACGCGAATGAGTGCGTGATTGTGGCAAAGGGGCTCCCGTGACGACTGTGCAGGGCTTGGTCTGTTCGAGCAATGCTGGGGCCTGCCGACCCACGGGACTTCACGGTAACACCTTGTCGTACGTCCCGGAAACAACGCGCCGCGATTGCCCGCCCCGATGTGACGCGCGCTACGCCGGGGTGGCCCCGACGGTGACTCCGGTCGTGCCGGGCCCGGTGCCGTACCGGCCGGCGCCGCCGTTCAGTTGCTCCTGCAGCGCGAGCGGAACGGTGATCTTGCCCGCTTCCCGGTCGATGTTGTCGATCGTCGTGAGCGCCGCGGAGAGGGCCGCGTCGGCCCGCGCGACGGCGACCGCACCGTTGCCCTGCGCCGACGCCGGACGCCCGGCGAGAACCGCCCCGGCACCGCGCGAATCCAGCGCGCCCGCGAACCGGGCCACCACCGCACCGCGGTTGCCGCTGACACCGTCCTCCACGTCGCGGTCGCCGGTCAGCACCACCGCGACCTGTGCCGGTTGGACCGCACCGTCGTCGTAGCTGACAAATCCCGCACCGCGGAGGGTCTCGAGGGCGAGCGCCATCTCCTGTGCGGAACTCTGCGGCTGGCCCGTCTCCTTACCCAGCATGAGGACCGAGCCGAGCAGGTCGCCTGCGAGGCTGCCCTGGTCGACGGCCCCAGTCTTCAACGTGACACCCGCAGGGATCACATTGTTGACGACCGTCCGGAGCCGGTCACCGCCCGTCGCGTCCACGAACGAATCGGTCAACGACACCCGGCCGGTCACCGACCCACCTGCCTGAGCGATCATGCGGTTGACCCCGTCGAGGTCGGCGGGGTCGGCATCCGGGGTCGTCACGACCATCACGGTGCGTTGCGCCAGAGTGTCGGCCACCACGCGGCCGCCCACGGCGGAATCGAAGCCGTCCGCCGAGTTCAGCTGCTCGGTCAGCTGGTTGTTGCGTTCGTTCGCCTTCTCCACGTCGGTCTGCAGGTCGGCCTTGTCGTCGCGCAGCCCCGAGACGAGACCGCTCGACAACAGGCCGGAACCCATCACCACGCCTATTGCCAGAGCCAGGAAGATCGCCGCAATGGAAATGGCATGGTGACGCAGAGAAATCACTTGAAGAACCCCTGGACCCACAACGCGAAGCTGTTCCATGTCGCGACGGCCCAGTCCAGTGCCTCACCACCGATGTTCGACACCACCAGGGCCACGATCACCGCGACCAGTGCGGCCAGTACGAGCAGCGCGATCGCGCCGCCCGACACCCGGCTCCGGTACAGGGTCGCCACGGCCTTCGCGTCCACCAGTTTCGGCCCGACCTTCAGCCGGGTCATGAACGCGGACGGGTTGCTGTCGCGGCGGCCGCGGTCGAAGAATTCGTCGAGGGAGACGGTGCTCCCGACCGTGACGATCAGCGACGCGCCGTGATGATCGGCCAGCAGCAGCGCCAGGTCGGACGGGGACCCGGAGGCGGGGAACGTCATCGCTCCGATGCCGAGGTCCTGGATCCGTGACAGACCGGGGGCGTGACCGTCCTGGTCGGCGGGGAGCACCACCTCGGCGCCCGACTTGAGCGTCGCGCTGGTGATGTCCTCGGGGTCGCCGACGATGAGATCCGGGCGATAACCCGCCGACTTCAGGACGTCGGCGCCTGCCCCGACGCCGATGAGGATCGGCGAGTACTCCTTGATGAACGGCTTGAGGTTCTTCAGGTCGGACGCGTGGTCCGGGCCGTCGGACACGATCACGACGTGCCGTTCCTTCATGTCGACGTCGACGTCGGGGACGCCGACTCCGTCGATCAGCAGCGGACTTTCGGTGCGGATGAACTCGATGGTGTTGCCGGAGAACGCCTCGAGATGGTCGACCAGACCGGTCTTCGCCTCGATCATCCGGTCGGAGATCTCCGCCTCGGTCTGTTCGTCGCCCTTCGCGATGCGCCGTTCCCCGGAGTAGACACCTCCCCCGTTCACCCGGACCTTGCTGCCGTCCTTGATGCTCTTGAAGATCTCGGTGCCTGCCGAATCCACCAGGAGGATCCCGTTGGCGACGATCACCTCCGGTCCGAGGTTGGGATAGCGCCCCGAGATGGAGGGCGACGCGTTGATCACTGCGAGAACGCCGGCCTTCACCAGGGCGTCCGCGGTCCCGCGATCGAGGTCGAGCTCATCGAGAACGACGATGTCACCGGGTCCGACGCGTCGCAGCAACTTGGCCGTGTTGCGATCCACCCTGGCGATGCCGCTGACCCCAGGCAAAGTTTCGGTGTTACGTGACAGCAGTGCCGGCATCTTCATGAGTTCGATGATGGACCGGAAGCCGGACCGACCTGTGGAGGCGCGCCGAACCGTTTACCACATCAGTCACACCATTACCACGGGTGCGGGCGGTCCGCAGGGCCGGTCAGGCGGAACGCTCGGCGTTGGCGGTGGCCAACAGCTCCTCCGCGTGGGCGCGACCGGTCTCGGTGTCGTCGAGTCCGGCGAGCATGCGCGCCAGTTCGACAACCCGCTCGTCGTCGGTGAGCGTGTGCACACCACTGCTGACGACGCCGTCCGCGTCGTCGACCTTGTCGACCACCAGGTGGGTGTCCGCGAACGCCGCGACCTGCGGCAGGTGCGTCACGACGATGACCTGGTGTGTCCGGGCGAGCCGGGCCAGTCGCCGGCCGATCTCGACCGCGGCCCGACCGCCGACGCCGGCGTCGACCTCGTCGAACACCATCGTCGCGCCTGAGTCGGACCCGGCGAGCACCACCTCGAGTGCCAGCATCACGCGCGAGAGTTCACCGCCGGACGCGCTCTTGCTGATGGGCAGCGACTGTGCGCCGCTGTGCGCCGACAGCCGGAATTCCACTTCGTCGACGCCGGACGAACCCGCGTGCAGTTCCGTCCCGTCGACGGTGAGCGGCGCCGTGTCCTGAGGTCCGGCGATCCGGGGCCGGACGGACACCTCGAGAGCGGCCCGGCCCATCGCCAGACCAGCGAGTTCGGAACTGACGGCCTTGGCGAGCTTGACCGCCGCCTTGACGCGGGCGGCGGTCAGCTTCGACGCGGCCTCCGCGGTGGACGCCGCCGACTCCTCGACCTGCTTCGTCAGCGCCGCCAAAGCATCGGAGGAGACGTCGATCTTCTCGAGCCTCGCACGGGCGTTGTCTGCCCATTCCAGTACGCCGTCGACGTCGGCAGCGTACTTGCGGGTGAGGTTCTTCAGTTCCGCCTGCCGCGACAGCAAGGAGTCCAGTGCCCCCGGATCCGCGGGAAGCCCGGCGAGATACGTGGTCAGGTCGGCGGAGACGTCCGTGATCACCGCGATCGCGTCGGCGAGGCGCGGTCCGAGCCCGTCCAGTTCGGGGTCGGTGGCCGATTCGATCCGGGCCCGCGCCTCGGACAACAGATCCAACGCGGGTGCGCCGACACCGTCGCCGTCCATGTCGTCGCCGCCGGCGAGCGCGGCGTGCGCTTCCTCGGCCGCAGAGCGCAGCGAGTCGAGTTCACTGAGCCTGCGCACCTCCGACACGATCGACTCGTCCTCACCCGGGGTGGGCGCGACGCCGTCGATCTCGTTGAGGGCGAACGTCAGTTGGTCGGCTTCCTGCGCGAGTTCCCGGGTGCGCCCGGTGCGTTCGATCAGTTCGGTTCGCGCGGTCACCCATTCGTCGCGGTGCTTGCGGTACCGCGCCAGCAGCGGGCCGACCGTCTTGTCCGCGAACCTGTCCAGGGCGGCGCACTGCTGGTCGGGCCGGAGCAGCCGCAGCTGATCGTTCTGCCCGTGGACGGTGAGCAGTGGGTCGGTGAACTCGGACAGCACACCCGCCGGAACGCTGCGCCCGCCCAGGTGGGCGCGGGACCGTCCGTCGCTGCCGACGGTCCGCACCGCGATGATGGTGCCGTCCTCGTCTCGCTCGGCGCCGGTCGATTCGAGGAGCCGGGTCACGGCCCGTTCGACGTGCTCCGAGCCCTCGTCCGTCATGAACCGGCCCTCGACCACGGCACGGGGCGCGCCGAGACGCACCCGGCCCGCGTCTGCCCGCGCACCGCTGAGCAGGTGCAGGCTCGTCACCACCATCGTCTTGCCCGCACCGGTCTCACCGGTGAGCACCGTCAAACCTTCGTGGAATTGCGCCGACGCCTCGGAGATCACACCGAGGTTGTCGATCCTGATCTCTGCCAGCACGTTTAGGGCTTCCTTCCTCGCCACCCGGTGACGGGCAGCTCGAACTTTCGCACCATCCGGTCTGCGAACGGCGCCGAATCCAGTCGTATCCACCGCACGGGTTCCTTGCCACGCACCACTTCGACGCGGGCGCCCGCGGGCAGCTCGAGGGTCCGGCGACCGTCGCAGAACACCAGACCGTCGTGGCTGCCGGCCACCGTCTCCACCGCGATCAGCGAGTTCGGGCTCGTCACGAGTGGGCGCGCGAACAGCGCGTGCGCGTTGCTCGGGACCACGAGCAGGGCCTCCAGCTCCGGCCACACCACGGGGCCACCTGCCGAGAACGCGTATGCCGTCGACCCGGTCGGGGTGGAGATGAGGACGCCGTCGCAGCCGAAGGCCGACACGGGGCGGCCGTCCACCTCGAGCACCACCTCGAGGACACCGAGCCGGGACCGGTTCTCGATGCTCGCCTCGTTTAGTGCCCAGCCGCGTTCGATGATTTCGTCGTCCACCCGGACCAGCACGTCCAGCGTCATGCGGTGTTCGATGCGGTACTCACGACGCACCACCTGGGCGAGCGCCTCGTCGAGGTGCTCGGCCTCCGTTTCCGCGAGGAACCCGATGCGGCCCAGGTTGATGCCCAGAACCGGAATGGACGCGGCCTGGGCGAGTTCCGCTGCCCGCAGGAACGTTCCGTCTCCGCCGAGCACGAGCACCATCTCGCAACCGAGGGCGGCGTCGGGGCCGGCCTGGACGATGGTGACTTCCAGCCCGGGAACCAGGAATTCGTCGGCCGCCATGCCGTCCATCGGTTCGATTCGGGTGCTGTCGACCTCGTCGACGAGGACGCGCAGTCCGATCCCGGCCCGCTCGAAGATCTTGCCGACGCGTCGCGCGGTCTCCGTGATCTCGGCGCGGCCCGGGTGCGCAACGAGCAGGATTTCCCGCTCGCGTTGCTGGGTGCCGCTGCTTCCCCCGCTCACTGTGGTCCCTCCTGCACCGCGGTGCGGATCAACTCTTCTATCGACTCGACCGGTACATCATCCGTCCCGGGTGTGACATCCGCGCGGAGCCACAGGAAGTACTCGACGTTCCCCGACGGTCCCGGCAGCGGACTGGCCACTGCACCGACGGTACGCAGTCCCAGCGACGCTGCCGTCTTCGCGACATCCAGTACCGCGGCGACGCGCAACTCCGGGTCACGCACCACACCACCGGAGCCCACGTGGTCCTTGCCGACCTCGAACTGCGGCTTCACCATCGGAATCAGATCTGCGCCGTCGGTTACGCAGGCGACGAACGCCGGGAGGACGAGCTTCAGGGAGATGAACGAGAGGTCCGCGACCACCAGATCGACCGGGCCACCGATCTGCTCGGCGTCGATGGATCGCACGTTGGTCCGGTCGATGACGTGGACGCGGTCGTCGGACTGCAGCCGCCACACCAGCTGGCCGTAGCCGACGTCCACCGCCACGACCTCCCGCGCGCCGTGGTGAAGCAGCACGTCGGTGAAGCCGCCGGTGGACGCGCCTGCGTCGAGGCAGCGCTTGGCCTCGACCTCGAGTCCGCGGGGGCCGAACGCCTCGAGCGCACCGAGGAGTTTGTGGGCTCCGCGCGATGCCCAGGACACTTCGTTGTCGACCTCGACCACCCGCAGCGGAGTTCCCGCTTCGATTGCGGTGGCGGGTTTGGTCGCTGCCGCTCCCGAGATCAGTACTCGGCCGGAGGCGATGAGTTCTTGCGCGTGTTCGCGGGACCGGGCCAGTCCCCGCCGAACGAGTTCGGCATCCACCCGTGCTCGACGGGCCACGTCAGATCTTGTCCACGGTGGCCAGCGCCTCCACCAGCACGTCGTGCGCCTTCTCGAGAAGATGGGCTTTGCGTGGGATGACTCCGACGCCGTGCTCGTCGTCAGGATCCGGTTCGACGGCTCCGAGCCGCGACAACAATCCATCGACCTCCGAGTGGATCGTCTCGGGGTCGACACTCTGAGGAGGCCCAGGTAGATGGGCTCCCGGGCGCGGTATTGGCGTGCTCATCGGGCACAACGCTAGTCCATCGCGTTCCGATACGCATACAGCGAATCGCGTGACGGACAACGCGGGTCTGCCGGGTTTCAGGCACCCTAGCCGGAGGCGACCGCACTCACCGCGGGCGTCGTCGACGTGATTCGCGCGAAGTCGGGGAACTTCCAGGCAGCAACGGCCACGGCCCGCAGCAGAGCGGCCGAATCCACCGGCGCGGCGGAATCGGCGGTCGGTTCGATCACCAGGTCGGTGCCGTCGAACTCGACGGACCACCGGCTGTCCTCGCCGATGAGGGATTCCTCGGCGGGGCGGTTGAGCGCGTCCAGTTCGGACGCCAGATAGGTGGGCCGTTGCTCCGGGGCGGCACGCAGCACGTCGACCGCGGTGCTCACTCCGGTGAGCACCAGCAGCGAGTCGAGACCGACATTGTTGGCGCCTTCGATGTCGGTGTCCAGCCTGTCGCCCACGACGAGCGGGCGCGAGCACCCGCTGCGGAGCATCGCGTCTTCCATCAGCGGCGCGGCCGGTTTACCCGCCACGAGAGGTTCGCGGGACGTCGCCGTGCGTAGCGCCGCGACCATCGATCCGTTGCCGAGGACGAGTCCGCGTTCGGTGGGGAGGGTCGAGTCCAGGTTCGCCGCCACCCAGACCGCTCCGGCCCGGATCGCGAGGGTCGCCTCGGCGAGTATCGCCCAGTCCGTCGTCGGCGAATGTCCTTGGACGACAGCCGCGGGCGCGTCCTCGAACGACCGCACCGGGCGCAGTCCGACTTTCCGGACTTCGTCGGCGAGCGCTTCGGTGCCCACGATCAGGACCGGCGAATCGGGGGCGACGTTCTCCGCGAGCAGCCTGGCCGCGGACTGGGAACTCGTCACCACCGTCGACTCGTCGGCGTCGAACCCGAGTTCGGTCAGGTGTTCCGCGACCTCGCCCGGGCTGCGACTGGCGTTGTTGGTCACGTAGTAGCAGGACTGCTCCGCGGCCGCCAAAGCCTCTCGCGCGCCGGGGATTTCCTGCGACCCCTGGTACAGGGTGCCGTCCAGGTCGAGCAGCAGGGCGTCGTAGCCGTCGCGCAGAGCCGTCACTGATCGTCTCCGGTCAGCTCGGCCACACGCTCCTCCGCGTCGGTGTCACCCTCGAGATCCGCGGCGGCGGAATTGAGGAACCACTTGAGTCCGTCCTCGATGCGGCCGGCAGCCACCAAGGCGTCCGCATACGCGTAGAACAGGCGAGCGGCACCGGGGCCGGTCCGCGAGGCGTCGAGATCGGGGGTCTGCAGCGTGACCACGGCCTGGTCGAACTGACCGAGGTCCATGCGCGCCCCGGCGACCACCATGCGCAGCTCGGCTGCCTCGTCACCGGACAGCGCAGCAGCTTCCTCGCTCCGACCGAGTTCGATCGCACGCTCCGGGCGGCCCAGTCCGCGTTCGCAGTCCGCCATGACCGCGAGCAGTCCGGG
The DNA here is from genome assembly GCF_048381435.1 of Rhodococcus mengyinensis. Taxonomy (NCBI): domain Bacteria; kingdom Bacillati; phylum Actinomycetota; class Actinomycetes; order Mycobacteriales; family Nocardiaceae; genus Rhodococcus; species Rhodococcus mengyinensis. Next base: position 41,939 of record NZ_JBLWIT010000028.1, read on the forward strand.
ACCGCCGGCCATGCGACGAGCGGCGCGCAACTCCGACAGCGCCTCGGCCCATTCGCCGGCGTGGTACGCGGTGATACCCGCGGCCTCACGCACGATGGCAATGCGGCCCGCACGCTGGCGCGCGGCGCGGGCATGCGCGAGCGCAAGTCGCGGATCGTCGTCGACGAGCTTGCCTGCCATCACCAGGTGACGCGCAACCGTGTTCGCGTTTGTCTTGTCCAGGCTCAGCAGGTCGCGGCGTACAGCGGGATCGAGCTCGCCGGCCTCGACGTTCTCGGGCAGATCCGGTTCGTCCGGACGCGCCTGCTGCCGCTGCGGACGGTCACCTTCACGTCCGCGAGGCGCGAAGCCGCCCTCGCCGCCACGACGGGGTCCACCACCGCGACGGTCGCCACCGGCGCCGCCACGATTGTCGCGCGAATCGCGACGGGGACCACCGGTCGAGCCACCCCGACCCGAACCGCCGGCGCCGCCGGACGCACCGCCCCGATTGCTGTTGGAGGCACCGCCCCGATTGCTGTTGGAGGCACCGCCTCCGCGGAAGGATCGACGTCCGTCGTCACTCTCCGACACAGTCATTCCTTTCACACAAACCACGAAAGGGGACCCAGTATATTGGGTCCCCTTTCGGTAACGGATGTTCGGCGGTGTCCTACTCTCCCACACCCTGTCGGGTGCAGTACCATCGGCGCTGGAGGGCTTAGCTTCCGGGTTCGGAATGGGACCGGGCGTTTCCCCTCCGCTATGGCCGCCGTAACTCTATGAAACTGTCACACACTCATTTTCTTTTTGTTCCCTCAACTCGGGCACCCTGCTGGGTGACCGGTGGGGTTGAAATGAGTATCTGTGTGTTGTTTCAGATACTGCACAGTGGACGCGTAGCTTCTTTGTGGTAAGTCCTCGGCCTATTAGTACCAGTCACCTGCATCCGTTACCGGAC
>NZ_JBLWIT010000029.1:0-2217 GCF_048381435.1 Rhodococcus mengyinensis
CATTTCATGACTGAGCGTGTTGAGGTCGGCGGTCTGCAGGTCGCGAAGGTGCTCTACGACTTCGTGAACGAGGAGGCGCTGCCGGGGACCGGGGTGGACGCCGACGGGTTCTGGTCGGGTGCGGCCAAGGTGATCGACGAGCTGGCGCCGAAGAACAAGGCCCTGCTCGCCACCCGCGACGACCTGCAGGCCCGGATCGATTCCTGGCACCGCGACCGGGCCGCCGCCGTGATCGACCCGGCCGAGTACCGGGCGTTCCTGACCGAGATCGGGTACCTGGTGCCCGAACCGGCCCCGTTCGCGGTGTCGACGGCGAACGTGGACACCGAGATCACCTCGACCGCCGGCCCGCAGCTGGTGGTCCCGGTCCTCAACGCCCGCTTCGCGCTGAACGCCTCCAACGCGAGGTGGGGGTCGTTGTACGACGCCCTGTACGGCACCAACGCCATCCCCGACGACGGCGGCGCGCAGGCCGGTGCCTCCTACAACAAGGTCCGCGGCGACAAGGTCATCGCCTGGGCCCGCACCTTCCTCGACACCGCCGCCCCCCTGACGACCGGGTCGCACGCCGACGCCGCCCGCTACACCGTCGACGGCACCGCCCTGACCGTGCAGCTCGCCGACGGCACGATCACCGGCCTCGCGGAGCCGGGCAAGTTCGTCGGCTACCTCGGCGACCCGGCCGCCCCGACCAGTGTGCTGCTGCGCAACCACGGGTTGCACGCGGAAATCCAGATCGACCCCACCTCCCCGATCGGCCAAACGGACGCGGCCGGGGTCAAGGACGTGGTGCTCGAGTCCGCGGTCACCACCATCATGGACTTCGAGGACTCCGTCGCCGCCGTCGACGCCGACGACAAGGTGATCGGCTACCGCAACTGGCTGGGCCTGAACCGCGGCGACCTGACCGAGGAGATGACCAAGGGCGGCAAAAGTTTCACCCGCCGCCTCAACGGCGACCGGGTCTACACCGCCGCGGACGGGTCCGAGCTCACCCTGCACGGGCGGTCGCTGCTGTTCGTCCGCAACGTCGGGCATCTGATGACCACCCCGGCGATCCTGCACGGCGACGGCACCGAAATCCCCGAGGGCATCCTCGACGCCCTGATCACCTCCCTGTGCGCCGTCCACGGACTCAGCACGGGCGATCAGACGGGGCCGTTGGTCAACTCCCGCACCGGGTCGATCTACATCGTCAAACCCAAGCAGCACGGCCCCGACGAGGTCGCGTTCACCACCGAACTGTTCGGCCGGGTCGAGCAGGTGTTGGGGCTGCCCGCCAACACCCTCAAGGTCGGCATCATGGACGAGGAACGCCGCACCACCGTCAACCTCGCCGCCTGCATCCGGGAGGCGTCGGAGCGGGTGGTGTTCATCAACACCGGGTTCCTCGACCGCACCGGCGACGAGATCCACACCTCGATGGAGGCCGGGCCGATGATCCGCAAGGCCGAGATGAAGAAGCAGACCTGGATCACCGCCTACGAGGACTGGAACGTCGACACCGGTCTGGCCTGCGGGTTGCAGGGGCGGGCGCAGATCGGCAAGGGCATGTGGGCGATGACCGAGCTGATGGCCGAGATGCTCGAGCAGAAGATCGGCCACCCCAAGGCCGGCGCGAACACCGCATGGGTGCCGTCCCCGACCGGGGCCACCCTGCACGCCACCCACTACCACCAGGTCGACGTCGTCGCCGTCCAAAACCGGCTGACGGGCACCCGGCGGGCCACCCTCGACGAGATCCTCACCATCCCCCTCGCCCCGAACACCGACTGGTCCGAGGCCGAGAAGCAGGAAGAACTCGACAACAACTGCCAGTCCATCCTCGGCTACGTGGTCCGCTGGATCGACGCCGGCGTCGGCTGCTCCAAGGTCCCCGACATCCACGACGTCGCCCTGATGGAAGACCGCGCCACCCTCCGCATCTCCTCCCAGCTGCTGGCGAACTGGATCCGGCACGCAGTGGTCACCGCCGACCAAGTCGTGCAGTCGCTGCAACGGATGGCCCCGGTCGTGGACCGGCAGAACCAGAACGACCCCACCTACCGGCCCCTGGCCCCCGACTTCGACACCAACATCGCCTTCCAGGCCGCGAAGGAACTGATCCTCGACGGCACCAAGCAGCCGTCGGGCTACACCGAACCGATCCTGCACCGCCGCCGCCGCGAATACAAAGCAGCCAACGCCTGACCGGTAGTTCCCCACGTGAGTGGCGAA
>NZ_JBLWIT010000029.1:2243-36451 GCF_048381435.1 Rhodococcus mengyinensis
GGGACGCTTCGCCACTCACGTGTCAGGTGAGGTTCACCGTCGCGAAGATGTCGCCGGTCGGCTGGGTGGAACCGCCGGGCGGTTCCACACTGAATCCAAGTTCCGTGGACTGGTCGATGTCGCTCACGACCGCGGTGGTCGACGGTGACACGTCATCGGCTTCCATGATTCCGGCGGACACCGGCTCGTGTGACGGTCCGAGCAGCCACATCTGATACACCGAACCCGGTGCGGGCGGCGGGACGTCGTTCATCACCAGCACTCCGGCGTCGACGTCCTTGGAGTACACGACGGTGGCCGAACCGCCACCGGCGATCGGTGCGACCGCCGTGCGGACGTCGTCGGCCGCGAGGATCTGAGCGGGCACGGGTTGGCCGTCCTGGCTCTGCAACTGCTGAGCGACGGTGATGCCACCCACGGCGAGGACGACGACCGCGGCCGCCGCGCTCAACGCCGCCACGAGACGCCTGCGCTTGCGCGCACGAACCTCGTCCAGTGCTATCGGTGCGGGCGAAGCGGCGGTGCCGGGCAGCGCATCGAGGATGCGCCCGAGCAGGTGAGCGGGCGGCTCGACCGCGGTGGACGCCGACTGGGCGGCCATCGTCTCGTGCACACCGCGGACGGTGGTGTCGAATTCGAGGCGAACGTCGGGCGGTGCGCTCTGCACCGCGGTGTCGATCTCGCGGCGCTGCTGATCGTCGACGGCGTCGAGGGCGTACACCTGGGCGAGGTCGAGGATCTCGTGCTGGGACTCATCCATCGAACTGCACCCCCAGACATTGCTTGAGCCTGATCAATCCGTCTCGAATTCGTGATTTCACCGTCGGAAGCGCCACGGACAGCCGTTCCGACACCTCTCGGTATGTCAGGCCTCCGTAATAGGCGAGGACCACCGTTCTCTGCTGGACTTCGGTGAGCGTGCCGAGGCAGTCGACGACGTCGCTGGTGTCGCCGCGTCGGGTGACTTCCTCCGACACCGCGTCGAACGGTCCGTACCAACTCGAGGCGCCGTAGGCGGCTTCCCGTTCGGTGCCGGACTGCTCCGACCGCACCCGGTCGACGGCACGGCGATGTGCGAGGGTGATCAGCCACGACAGCGGCGACCCCTGCTTCGGATCGAATTTGTCCGCGTTGTTCCAGACCTGCAGGTACACCTCTTGGGTGGTTTCCTCGCTGTATCCGGGATCGCGCAGGACCCGCAGCACCATGCCGTACACCCGCGCGCTGGTGCGTTCGTAGAAGTCGCTGAAGGCATCCCGCTCGCCCTGCGCGATACGCGCCAGCAACGCCGTCAGCGTCACGTTCTCCGTGTCCCTGTCGACACCGGTCATCGGCCCATTCCGTTCATCGATCCACAGCCTAATAGCAGGTTGCGGCCGGTGTGACCACGATGGGATCCGAGGGGATGCGAGCGATGCCGGCATGGCACTCACCGCTTCGGCGGCAAGGGGAGGAAATAGCTGGTGCGCTGCTGGTATTCGGGGTAGCCGGGACGCTGCGACATCGTCTTCTCGAGCAGTCGCGCGCCGGTCGCGAACACCAGGAAGTACGTCATGACCACGGGAGACAGCACCGTGACGGCGCCGGGCCATACGCTCGCCGCGATGAGCCAGAGTCCCCACCACACGCAGGAGTCGCCGAAGTAGTTCGGGTGCCGCGTCCACGCCCACAGGCCGACGTCCATGATCACGCCCTTGTTGGACGGGTCCGCCTTGAATGCCCTCAACTGGTGGTCGCCGACCGCTTCGAACACGACACCGACCACCCACAGGAGGACTCCGAGTACCGCGACGACCGCGCCGAGGCCGGATGCGGGACCGAGTACGGCCGACATCTGCAGCGGCAGCGAGACGAACCACTGCGCGAGTCCCTGGGTGAGAAAGATCTTCCTGACGACGACCCAGGGCGAGTCGCCGCCCGCCCGGTCGAGCATCTCCACGTAGCGCGGGTCCTCGCCCTTGCCCGCCGACTTGGCGTACATGTGCCAGGTCAGCCGCAGACCCCACACCGCGACGAGCACCACCACCAGCCAGCGGCGCAGTGCGTCGCCGTCGCCGATGACGGCGGCCACGAGCGCTACCAGGACGAAACCGAGGCCCCAGGACACATCGACGACGTTGTAGCGTCCGATCCGCCGCCCGACGAGGAACGTCGCGGCCTGGAGGACGGCGAGCACGAGAACGCTCGCCGCGGTGACGGCGCCGAAGTCCGACCAGTCGATCCCGTTCATCGGAGCACGCCGGATCCAGCGGAGTCGACCCGCACGGCAGGCATCATCGACCGACCCGCCGCGGTCGGCTTGACGGCCAGGATCTGATCGACACCCATGCGGCCCTGCTCGAAGCTCATCCCGCCGCCGACGAGGTACAGCCGCCACACCCGGGCCATCTCGAGCCCGACCATCTCGACGACGTCGTCCCAGCGGGACTCGAACTTCTCCAGCCAGGCGTCGACGGTCCAGACGTAATGCTCACGGAGACCGTGCACGTCGCGCACCTCGAGCCCGGCTCGTTCGAGGTACGCGACGCTCTCACCGACGGGACGCATGGTCATGTCGGGAGCTATGAACGACTCGATGAACGGGCCGCCGCCGGGATGGCGTCCGGTGCGCGACATCTGCTGGATCAGCACCCGCGCACCGGGCTTCGCGTTGTCGTAGAGGGCCTGCGCGTACCGGGCGTAGTTCTTCTCGCCCACGTGCTCACCCATTTCGAGGGACGCGACGGCGTCGAACGGGCCGTCGGGGACCTCGCGGTAATCCTGCAGACGGATCTCGACGCGGTCCTGCAAACCGCGCTCGGCGATCCGCTTGTCGATGAACACTTTCTGCTCACGGGAGATGGTGACACCGACGACGTGTGCGCCGTATTCGGCCGCGGCGTGGAGGCTCAGCGATCCCCAGCCGCATCCGACGTCGAGCAGTCGCATGCCGGTTTCGAGTCCGATCTTGCGGCACACCAGGTCGAGTTTGTCCCGCTGGGCGTCCTCGAGTCCGTAGTCCGAATCCTGCGGCGTTCCCGGCGCATTCCGGGTGAAATAGGCGCACGAGTAGGCCATCTGCGGGTCCAGGATCAGCGCGTAGAAATCGTTGGACAGGTCGTAGTGGTGACTGATCGCGGCGCGGTCGCGCAGCATGCTGTGCAGCCGTCCGCGGATGTTCGCCTGTGCGGCGGGTGCGGGAAGCGGCCCGCCCGTGACACCCAGCTTCGCGGCGACGCGCAACACCTTCGCGACCGTCCACGGGCTCGGCCGGACTCCGCTGAGACCTCGCTCGCGCGCCACCGCCCACATATGTGCCAGGGCCTCGCCCAGGTCGCCCTCGACGTCGATCTCACCCGTCACGTAGGCCTGTGCGGCCCCGAGTTCCCCGGGGCTCCACAGCAATCGGCGCAGGGCGTCGGGACTGCGCAGCACCACCTTCGGCGCCGTCACCGGGCCGGCGGTACTGCCGTCCCACGCGGTCAGATGAACGGGCAATTCCCCGCGGACGAGCGGACGCAACGCCTTGTCGAGTTCGGCGGCAACGGTCACGGTCATGCTCCCGTCTTGTCGAGGACGAACTGCTGGACGTCGATGTAGCCGGAGCGGAACCCGGCCTCGGAGTAGCAGAGGTAGAAATGCCACATGCGGCGGAACGTCTCGTCGAATCCGAGTTCCTCCGCCTGCGCGCTGTGCGCGGCGAACCGGTCCTTCCACAGCCGGAGCGTCTCCGCGTAGTGCTGTCCCATGCTCAGGCGCTCCCGCACCCGTAGCGCGGTGTGTTCGGCGGTGACGGATTCGATCGCCTCGGTCGACGGGAGGAAACCGCCCGGGAAGATGTACTTGTGCACCCAGGTGTAGGTGTTGCGGGTCTGGAGCATCCGATCGTGCGGCATGGTGATCGCCTGCAGCGCGACCTTTCCGCCCGGAGCGAGAAGTTTGTCGAGCACCCGGAAGTAGGTGGCCCAGTACTCATGTCCGACTGCCTCGATCATCTCGACCGACACGATGGCGTCGTACTCGCCGTCGACGTTGCGGTAGTCGAGCAGGTCGATCTGCACGGTGTCCGAGTGGCCGGCCTCGGCGACGCGCAGGCGGGCCAGGCGCTGCTGTTCGCTGGACAGCGTCACCGAGCGGACCACGGCGCCGCGTTCCGCCGCCCGGATGCACAGTTCTCCCCAGCCCGTCCCGACCTCGAGCAGCCTGGTGCCCGCACCGACGCCGGCCTCGTCGAGCAGCCGATCGATCTTGCGGCGCTGCGCGTCCGCGAAATCCTCCCACTTCGGGGTGATCTGTGGGACGGGTGCCCGCAGGACCGTCACGTCCCGGACCTGCCCCACCCGGGTCGGGGTCGACGCGAACAGTGCGCTCGAGTACGTCAGCGTCTCGTCGAGGAATGTCTCGAACATCTCGTTGGACAGGTCGTAGTGCCGGGAGACGTTGGAGCGGGTGTTCTGCTCGGTGTTGCGTTCCTGGGCGGGGTGTTTGGCGACATAGAGTGCGCGCAACCGTTGCAGCGGGCGGGGAACGAGGGTCGCCATCCGTGAGGCGAACACGCTCAGCACCGCGGCGAGATCCGGCGACGTCCAGTCGCCGGCCATGTACGACTCGCCGAAACCGATGAGACCGCTCGTCCCGACCCGCCGGGCGAACGCGTCCGGGTTGCGGATGATCATGCGCGGCAGGATTTCCTGTTCCCGGCGCGCCCCCACCAGGGTGCCGTCGGGGTACTCGATGCGGACGTCGAGGTCGGCGGCCGCGCGGCGGAACAGGCGGTCGGCGATCTTCGCCGACAGCGAGGCACGCAGACCGGTCGGCACGTCGGCCAGGCCGGGCCAGATCCGGTTGTCGATCCGCGGATCCTCGACGGTGAACGCGAGGTCGGCGGTACTGACGGCAGGCGATGCGTCCATGTCCGTGTCCTTGTTCCTTCTCACTGAACTATCTCCTTCTGCCGGCCGTCGGGCCGAGCCGTGACGGGGAGTCCGCGGGCCCACAAAGTGATTCCCTGGATGCGAATGCGAACCGACACCACGAGAGGTGCCAGGGGAGTGCGTAGTTGGGTCCTCAGGACCGTGCGGTGGGTGGCGGGCTGCCGCGTTCCCCGCACCGTCGCGGTGAACGGGGCGTGCCCGTCCCGGTGGAGTACCACGTTCAGCGAGAGCGTGTCGCCGGGCTCGGGGAACCGCATCTCGTAACGGCCGCTCACGTCGTTGAACGGGGAGACGTAGAACTGCTTGTCCACCTCGGCACGGTCGCGGCTGTCGGGCCGGATCAGGTAGCTGTGCCGCTGACCATAGGTGTTGTGTACCTCGGCGATCACACAGCGGAGGCTGCCGTCGACGTCGTGGCACCAGTACACGCTGAGCGGGTTGAACACGTACCCGAGCACCCGCGCGTTCAGGAGCGCCGTCACCGTCCCGCCGCGGAGGTCGACTCCGTGGGTGGCGAGGAACGCATCCACCCTGGCGCGCAGCGTGTCCGCGCCGGCACCGCGGACCGGCTCGAAGTGGTCCTCGGCGCGGAAGCGGGCGAACGGGCCGAGCCACCCGGGCAGGTGTGGAAGGTCGTCGACGTCGACGTACCAGCTGTAGCTCGAATACTCGAAACTGTTGCGGACGGGTTCGGTGCGGGCGTGCCGGATCGTCGTCGAGTAGATCGCCGGCGCGGTCATGACACCGTCTCCCGGTCGCGGTGTCGTCCGGCATGTGTATCCCACGAGCCGCCGATCCGTTCGGCGGCGCGCAGGCCCGAGAGTGCCCCGTCCTCGTGGAACCCCCAGCCATGGTAGGCGCCCGCGAAAGCGAATGTGCCGGAGCCGAGTTCGCTCAGCCGCGACTGCGCCGCCACGGATTCGGGAGTGTAGACGGGGTGCTCGTACGTCATCTCGGCGACGACCGTCGACGGGTCGACGAGGTGCTTCCCGCCGAGCGTGACGAGGAACCGCCGGTCGTGCACGGTGTTCAGGCGCATCAGCCGGGTCATGTCGTAGGTGACGATGACGCCCGTCGCGTCCGTGCTGTCGGCGGGAGTCAGGTAGTTCCAGGAGGCCCGGGCGTTCTCCGCGCGGGGGAGCAGCGACTCGTCGGTGTGCAGCTGGGCGTGATTCACCGAGTACGGCATGTCGCCGAGGATCTCGATCTCGAGGTCCGAGGCGTCGCCGAGCAGGGCGAGCGCCTGACGGGGGTGAACGGCCACCACCACGGCGTCGAAGTACCGGACGTCGCCGCTGCCGTCGACGACGCACGCGCCGCCGTCCTGGGTGCGTTCCACCCGCTGCACGGGGGTGCCGAGAAGTATCTCGTCGAGGTGCGCCGCCACCTTCTCGACGTAGCGGGCCGAGCCGCCCGTCACGGTGCGCCACGTGGGTGATCCGAAGACGGTGAGCATTCCGTGGTGCTCGAGAAAAGTGAACAGGTAGCGGGCCGGATAGTGTTCGGCTGTCGTGGGATCGCACGACCACACCGCCGCGACGAGCGGAGTCATGAAATTCTCGACGAAGTACGGGCTGAAACCGTTGCGGCTCAGGAACTCGCCCAGCGGTTCCTGCCCGCCGGCCTCGTCGACCGGGGTGTCGAGCACGGCACGGGCACAACGGTGGAACCGGAGGACCTCGCCGAGCATCCGCCAATACCGCGGCCGGGCCAGGGTGCGGGCGGTGGGGAACAGCCCGCGGATCCCCTTCGCACCTGCGTATTCGAGCCCGCTCGCATCGGATCGGATCGACATCGACATGTCCGAACCCTGGGTGGCCACGTCGAGTTCGGCGAACAGGCGCAGCAGCGTGGGGTAGGTGCGGTCGTTGTGCACGATGAAGCCCGTGTCGACGTCCACTTCTGCGCCCGAGTCGAGTGCCAGGTGGTGCGTGTGGGCGTGACCGCCGAGACGGGCGTCGGCCTCGTAGAGGGTGACGCGGTCGCGGCGGGACAGAACGTAGGCGGCGGTCAGCCCTGCGACGCCGCTGCCGATCACCGCGACGTTCCTGCGTTCGAGCTTGTCCGAATCATGCATGGCGACCTGCTTTCCGGTCAGTCGGTGCGGCGACGACACCTTCCGTAGCGAAGGCGTCGAGAACGAAATCGGCGGTGATGCGATGCCACCAGCGTGGCCGGGTGAGCATGAAGTGTCCGGCTCCCGTCAGGGGAATCCACGAGGCGTTCACCCCACGAGCCAGCGCCTGCTCGGTCTGGACCCGGGAAGCGGTGGGATCCGTCCAGCGGTCGGCGGTTCCGTGCGCGACCATCAGGCTGCGGTCGGCGGGCACCAGTTCGCCGTCGGACGCGGGCCACCAGGGTGCGAGCGCGGCGATCGCCCGGACGTTGTCGAGGGCGGCGAGGTGGGCGGCGACGCGGCCGCCCATCGAATGCCCGACGACGGCGACGGGGACGTCCCCGAACCGCAGCCGGGCCCGTTCGACGGCTACCCGGGCGTCGTGCACCGGGCTGGCCTCGGGGGCGTTCCATCCGCGGACCCGGTACTGCAACCGCTCCACGACGATTCCGTGCCGCCCGAGCCTCGACCTCAGAGACCAGGCCATCCAGGTCATGCGCAGATTCGACAGATGCCAGCACCGCGAGGGTGCCTGACTGCGTGGTTTGCCGCCGGGCAGTACGAGCACGTACGCCGGGGCGGTGGGTGAGCCTTTCTCCATAACCGTTATTCGGAGCTGACTTTGCGTCGGATGGGCGGACCCGCACCCGCTCACGTGAGTGGCGAAGCGTGCTCGAGCACACCGTGGCACTCACGTGGGAGCACGCAAGAACCCGGCGGCATCGGTGTGGGACCGATGCCGCCGGGTGCGGAGAACTATGCGACGAGGGTGCTTACTGGGGCATCAGGACGGTGTCGACCAGGTACACCGTGGCGTTGGCGGTCTGGACGCCACCGCAGACGACGCCGGCGTCGTTGACCTTCAGGTCGTCGCCCGAACCGGTGACGGTGACCGTGCCACCCTCGACGGTCGTGTGCTGGCCGTCGATGTCACTCGGCGCGATCTGGCCGGGGACCACGTGGTAGGTCAGGACCTTGGTGAGCAGCGCCGGGTCGGTCTTGAGGGTCTCGATCGTGGCCGGGTCGACCTTCGCGAACGCGGCATCCACCGGCGCGAACACCGTGAACTGTCCGCTGTTCAGCGTGTCCACCAGGTTGACCTGCGGGTTGAGCTGACCGGATATGGCGGCGGTGAGGGTGGTGAGCAGCGGGTTGTTGGACGCGGCCGTCGCGACCGGATCCTGCGCCATGCCGCTGACCGAACCGGCACCGTCGGGCACCGTCTTCGCGTACTCGGCGCAGCCCGGACCGACCAGGTTGGCGGCGGGATCGGCCATCGCGGACGAGGTCATCGAACCGGACGACATCGACTCGGACGTCATCGCCTCCGAGGCGGAGCCGCTGCTCGACGAGTCGCTGTCGTCCGACGAACACGCTGCGCCCAGCAGGACGAGGGACGTGCTCGCTGCGACTGCCAGAACTCGTGTGGTGATGTTCATGGGTTATTGCCTCTCTCCGGTGTGGGTGCGGATGCGCACCATCGACAGGCATTCGGAGCGGTCTCCGGAACGGATGGGTCGAAGGTTGTCCCGGATCGACCCATCCGATCCGGAAGTGGCGTCGAATGCCCCGAGAGAGGGTGCTGCACAGGCCCTCTGTTCAGGCTGCCCGTTTCGTCGACGCATGATCGTGAAAGGACCCGAGATGACACTCTCGAAGGCTCGTGGATTCGCCGCAGGGCTGCTGACCGCCGCTGCGGCCGTGGTGCTGGCGGCGAGCCCGGCACAGGCTCAGCCCGGTGCGCTCGCACCAGTCCCGTCCCTCGACGTGCCGCGGTACCTCGGCACGTGGTATCAGTTGGCTGCTGTGCCACAGCCGTTCAACCTGGACTGCGCGCGGGACACCAGGGCGACGTACGGGCTCGTGGACTCGTCGAACGTCAGCGTCGCCAACTCGTGCACCACCTGGGCGGGAGGGACGAACGGAATCAACGGCAATGCGCGTGTCACCGACACGGTCACCAATGCGCAACTCCACGTGAGTTTCCCGGACGTGCCGTTCCAGAGTTCACCGGACGGTCCCACCAACTATGTGGTCACCTACATCGCCGACGACTACTCGTGGGCGCTCGTCGGTGACCCGGCACGGGCTTCGGGTTTCGTCCTCTCCCGCAACCCGGCGGTCGACGACGCGGGATGGAAGCAGATCCGGCAGGTGGTGGAATCGCGTGGCTACAACTCGTGCCTGCTGCTGACGTCCCCGACCACCGGTGGCCGAGAGGCTATTCAGCCGCTCTGCACGGTCTGACGGGCAGCGGAGCCGGTGATGTTCTCCATCATGCCTTTGAAGATGATTCCGTGGAACGGCATGATGGAGTACCAGTACAGCCGTCCGGCGAGGCCTTTCGGGAAGAAGATGGCCCGCTGATCGAGTCGGGACCGGTCGGAATCCACACTGTGGACGCGCCATTCGAGCCACGCCCCGCCCGGTGCCCGCATCTCGGCGCGCAGTCGTAGCAGGGACCCCCGGTCGATGCGTTCGACACGCCAGAAGTCCAAGGGGTCGCCGGTGTTGAGCTGCTTCGGGTTCCGGCGTCCGCGGGTGAGACCGACACCGCCGACCACGCGGTCGAGCCAGCCGCGCACCGACCACGCGAGGGGGAACGAGTACCAGCCGTTCTCACCGCCGATGCTCTCCACGACGCTCCACAGCGTTCCGGCGTCCGCTTCGCAGTCCTTGGTGCGTTCGTCGGTGTAGACGACCTCACCGGCCCAATCCGGGTCGGACGGCAACGGATCGGACGGGGCGCCGACCGGGGACGCACTGGCCCAGGTCGTCTCCACCTCGCCGTTGTCGATGCGCCGCAACGCCAGTCGCACGGCGTCCCGGTACGTCGTCAGGCCTGCCTTCGGTGGTGGGATGACGTCGTCGATGTCGTGCTCGGTGGCGACGGCATCGTTCTGCAGCGATTCGATCAGGGCCCGCCCGAGTGAGCGGGGGATCGGGGTGACCAGACCGATCCACAGACCGGCGAGCTTCGGGGTCAGCACCGGGAGGACGAGGATGCGACGCTGACGGAGACCGGCGACCTCGGCGTATGTCTGCATCATCTCGCCGTAGCGGATGACGTCGGGGCCGCCGATGTCGAAGGTGCGGCTGCGCGGCAACGGTGCCTCCGCTGCGGCGACGAGGTAGTGCAGCACGTCGCGGACCGCGATCGGCTGGATCTTGTTGTTCACCCACCGCGGGGTGGTCATCACGGGGAGCCGGTTGGTGAGGTGGCGGATCATCTCGAACGACGCAGAACCGGAGCCGATGACGACCCCGGCCTGCAGAACCATTGTGGGAACACCGGAGTCGACGAGAATCTGCCCCACCTGTGTGCGGGAGTGCAGGTGCGGAGAGAGGTCCACCGAGTCGGGATGAAGCCCGCCGAGGTAGACGATCCGGCCGACACCGGACGTGCGGGCAGCCTCGGCCACGTTCTCCGCGCTGACGCGTTCGGCCTCCTCGAACTCGTCCGAACCACCCATCGAATGCACGAGGTAGTAGACGACGTCCACGTCCGTGAAAGCGGCAGAAAGGGATTCGGGATCGCTCAGGTCGCCGCGGGCGATCTCGACGTCGGACGCCCACGGAACGTCGGTCAGTTTCTCGGGTGAACGCACCAGCACCCGCACCCGGTAGCCGGCTTGCGAAAGCCTGGGGGCGAGGCGTCCGCCGATGTATCCGGTGGCACCGGTGACCAGTACACGTAACTGCGTCATTCCCACACGCTACCCGTCGTTGTCACCGCCTCGCCCGCTATCGCGACTAAGGTCGGGTCATGGGCATCGTGCATTCGAGCGTGGTCGAGGCCTCGCGGGACGAGTTGTTCGCCTGGCACACGAGGGCCGGGGCGTTCACCCGTCTCTCACCGCCCTGGCAGCCACTGAGCCTCGCGAAGGAGTCCGAGTCTCTGAAATCGGGTCGTGCAGAATTGCGTCTACCCGGCGGACTGACGTGGATCGCGCAGCACGACGCCAAGGAGTACGACCCCCCGCACCGGTTCGTCGACTATTCGGCCGCGCTGCCGCTGCGCCTGCTGGTGCCGTGGCGGCACACGCACACGTTCGACGTCGTGTCCGAGGGCCGGACCCGGGTCACCGACCAGGTCGACACCATCGTGCCCGGCCACTTCCTCCGCTCGACGTTCGTCTACCGGCACCGCCAGCTCGCCGACGACATGGACCGGCACCACTGGGCGTCCACACTCCTGCCCGGCCCCCTCACCATCGCCGTGACGGGGAGCTCCGGTCTGGTCGGCTCCGCCCTCACTGCGTTCCTGAGCACCGGCGGGCACCGAGTGATCCGGCTCGTGCGCCGCGCGCCCAGCACACCCGACGAGCGGCGCTGGAACCCGGACGCTCCTGCCGCGGACCTGCTCGACGGAGTCGACGCCGTGATCCACCTCGCCGGCGCGTCCATCGCGGGACGGTTCACCGACGGTCACCGCCGGGCGATCAGGGACAGTCGCATCGAGCCCACCCGTCGGCTGGCGGAAGTGGCGGCAGCGTCCGGGCAGGGACCGAAGATCTTCGTCGGTGCGTCGGCGATCGGGTACTACGGCCCCGACCGCGGCGACGAGGTGCTGCACGAGAAGGACCCGCGGGGCGACGGCTTCCTCGCCGACGTCGTGGCGGACTGGGAGGACGCCGCGAAGCCTGCCGCCGACGCCGGACTGCGAGTGGTGCACGTCCGCACCGGGATCGTCCAGTCGCCGAGCGGTGGCGTGCTGCGCCTGCAACGGCCGCTGTTCGAGGTCGGACTCGGAGGTCGTCTCGGTGCCGGAACGCAGTGGCTGTCGTGGATCGACATCGACGATCTGATCGACGTCTACCATCGCGCCGTCGTCGATTCGGGGTTGAGCGGTCCGGTCAACGCGGTGGCGCCGAATCCGGTTCGCAACGAGGAGTACACCGCAGTTCTGGCGTCGGTACTGCACCGCCCGGCCTTCCTCCCGGTCCCCGATTTCGGGCCGAAGCTCCTGCTCGGAGAGCAGGGTGCGCGCGAACTCGCCCTCGCCGATCAGCGCGTCGCCCCGGGCAAGCTGCTCGACCGCGGCCACCGGTTCCGGCGCCCCGATCTCGACACGGCGCTGCGCCACCAGCTCGGGCGGTTCAAGACCGACGAGGGGTGACGCAGCGCAACCGCGCGTGGATCAGGTGTGCGCCAGTACCTGCCGGCTCTCCACTCGGGCCTTGGTGGAGATCCGGGCCGCCGCCGCGGCGAGAACGCAGATACCCGCAACTGCCGAGGCGGCAAGGACCCAGTTGTCGTCGCCGCCGATCAGGGCGTAGCAGATCGCGGGTGCGAAGCCGGTGAGCAGGAAGCTCAATTGGGTTGACACAGCGACACCGGTGTAACGGACGTTCGGCGTGAACATCTCGGCGAAGAACGACGGCCACAGGGCATTGGGAGCCGAGTACACAACGCCCTTGAGTCCCACCGTCGCGATGACGATGAGTACCGTACTGCCGGTGGAGATCGCGCCGAGGAACGCGAAGACCCCCACGGCACACAGCAGACAGCCGCTGACGTACACCACTTTCCGGCCGATCCGGTCCGCGATGAATCCGAACAGCGGATGGAAGAACAGCGCGACCACTTGGCTGGCGGCGATCGCCGCGAGCATCGTGGACCGATCGACACCGTGTTCCTGTGTCGCGTACGACAGGCCGAAGACGATCACGATCGTCGAGATGACCGTATTGAAGGCCGCGACGAAGACGATCACGGTCGCGCGCAGCTGAGTGCGGAGAAGGGTAGTCACGGGGAATTCCGATACAGCATCCTCCTTTTCGGCTTCGACGAACTCGGGGGACTCGTCCACCCCGCGCCGCACCAGGAGGGTGATGAACACCATGACGAAGCTGAGGAGGAACGGGATACGCCATCCCCAGGTGAGAAGCTGCTCCTCCGGCAACGCTCCCACGGGGATGAAGATCAAGGTCGCCAGGATCGAACCGGTGGCGGCGCCGTTGAGGAGCCAACTCGTGTAGAAGCCGCGACTCTTCTCGGGGGAGTGCTCCATGGTGAGCAGGCTGGCCCCGACCTGCTCGCCGCCGGCAGAAATTCCCTGCAAGAGCCTGCATACGACGAGGAGGGCGGGCGCTGCGGCGCCGATGGTCGCATGGGTGGGCAGCAGCCCGATGGCGAAGGTCGACGCGCCCATGAGGAGCAATGTGAAGAGGAGGACGTTCTTGCGGCCGATCCGATCGCCGGCGTGCCCGAAGAGCAGGGCCCCGAGCGGTCGCGCGATGTAGGCGGCCCCGAATGTGGCGAGCGATGCCAGTGTGCCGGCAGCGGAATCACTGTTGGGAAAGAAGATCTTGCCGAAGACCAGGGCCGCGGCCGTGCCGTAGACGAAGAAGTCGTAGTACTCGACGACGCTGCCGAGGAAACTTCCGAGTGCTGCCCTGCGGGCCATCTTCTTGCTGGGCTGGGGAGTCGAATCGTCGGGGTGGGGGCGTTCGGGTGAGGGCATGTGGAGTGTGTTCCTTTGGCTTGTTACCCGGTGAAGGCGAGGCAGGGGTGGTGTGGGTACTGAGGCGAGCCCGTCACGGCGCCGCCGCGAGTTGGGCGCCGCCGCACACGTGCAGCACTTCGCCGGTGATGAACGTGGCCCTGTCGGACGTGAGGAACTCGACGGCGTCGACGATGTCGTCGGCCGTCGCGAGACGGCCGAGAGGCGACATCCTGGTGTGTCTGTCGACGAACAGCGCGAATTCGTCGTCTGTGCGCCCACCCTGGGTGAAGGGCGTGACAACCATGCTGGGCGCGACGGCGTTGGTGGTGACACCGAGGGGACCGAGCTCGACTGCCAGGGAGCGGGTGAGGCCGACGACTCCGGCCTTGGAGGTGACATAGGCGGTGGGTCCGCCGCTCAGCCAGGTTCGTGAGGTGATGTTGACGACCCGTCCCGACCCGGTGCGAGACCAGATCGGAACGGCACTCCGGCACAGCGACATCGGACCGCGAAGGTTCACTGCCATCGCCGTGTCCCATTCGGCGTCGTCGACGTTCGCGAGCCGTGCGCGCGGGTTGATCGCCGCATTGTTGACGAGGCGGTCCAACCGCCCGAACTCTTCGTCGATTCGCTTGACGGCGAGGCGGATCGATTCCTCGTCGGCGATGTCTACGACCCATCCGAGAACCTGTGCGCCGGTCTCGTCCGACAGCGTCCGGGCAACGGTCCGCACGGCATCCGCGTTGTTGTCGAGGAGGATCACGGTGTCACCGCCCTGCGCGAATCGGCGGCTGATCGCCGAGCCGAGGGCCCCTGCGCCTCCGGTCACAACTGAAACCGGGGTGTTGTGGTATTCGATCATGATCGTCCTGTCGAGATGTGATGTGTGGATCAGAGTGGCTGGGGGACTGGAGTTTCGAAGTCGGCATGTTGCCGCAGGAACTGCGCGTCGAAGCGCAGTCGTTCGTGGACGGGCCGGGAATCGCTGAAGTCTTCGACGGACACCCACCCGCGGTAGCCGGCTTCGGTGAGGAGGCGGAGAACCCGGGGGATGTCGGCGACGCCGTCGTCCATCGGCGACCACCGGTGGGTCCATACCCCGCCGCCTGCCGGCCTGACGTAGTGAGCGTTCTTGACGTGGACGTGGGCGAGGTGGTCGCCGAGAATCTGCAGGGCCATGCGATGGTCTTCGTACCCTTCCACCACGAGATTTCCGACGTCGTAGATCACTCCTACTCGATCGGGCGGCAAGTGGCCGACGAGTTGATGCGCGAGCGAGACACTGGGGCAGATCGAGCGTTGGTGGATCTCGAGGAGCGCCCGGACCCCGTAGTGCCCGGCCAGGGTAGACACGTGGTCGAAGAACTCCCGCGCTTCCGCGAACAGTCGGTGAAACCCGCGGTCATCCATCCACGGGGCGCGCAACCGGATGCTCGGCACCGAATTCGCTCGCGCGAACCGCATCATCTCCTCGACCCCCGCAACGTCGCCGGAGTCGATGTACGGGCTGAGCGCGACGACCTCCAAGTCCGCAGCACGTGTCCGCGTGCAGATGTCCGCGACGGACCGGCTGTCGGGAGCGACGGTACAACGATTGTTGGTGAGGAAATGCGGGTGGCCGGAGGAACCGATGTCACTCGCGACGCGCCATTCGATGCCTGCGTAGCCCGCCGCTGCCGCCGCATCGATCGCTTCGGACGGAACCAGGGAAGGTAGGCAAGCTGAGTAGACCCCGAGCTTCATCGGTCTCCTTGAGTGTGAGCGGCATATGAGGGTGACTCGCCCTCGACTTCGTTCCATTAGAGACCGCCCTCACAGGGATTGTCCAAGCCCTGTTGAGCACACCAGCTATACGCAGTAGGCATAGCCGGTGTCGTATCCTGGTCGAACGCCTGCAGTGGAGGAAACCGACCGTGGAGTTTCGCCATCTTCATTACTTCTTGGCTATAGCCGAAGAAGGATCGTTCAACCGCGCTGCGGAGCGGTTGCGGATTTCTCAACCGTCCCTCAGCCGGCAGGTGCAGGCGCTGGAGAGGGAACTCGGCCAGGCGTTGTTCGACAGAACGGCACGTGGCGCCACTCCGACCGTCGCGGGCGAGGCACTCCTCCAGCACGCACGACAACTGCTGGCGCTCGAGGCTGCAACCCAGGAAGTGGTGTCCGGCGCGACCGAGATCCGGGAAGTCGTCACGATCGGTGTCCCACCGGGTACGTCCAGCGAATGGCTCGTGAGCATGGTCGGCCGCCTCGACGACGAGGTGCCCGGATGCGCGCTACAACTCGTCGAGGCGAACAGCACGAACCAACTGCGGATGCTCCGGGAAGGGCGACTCGACCTGTGCATGGTGCACCAATCACCGCCCAGTGATTGCTCGTCGTGGAAACTCCGCGAAGAGCCGTTCGGGCTCGCCGTTCGCCCCGGCCACACCCTGGCGTCTGCAGAATCCTGCTCGCTGCGGGATCTCGATGGGCTCCGGGTGCTCGTCCATTCCCGCGACCAGGTCCCCACGCAGCAGGACGGGTTGATCGGCGCGGCGGTGGAGGCCGGTATCCGGCCGTACTGGCAGTTCGCGCAGTTCGTCGAGCACGCGCTCGCCGGTGCGGCTGCCGCGAAGGCGGACGCTGTGCTGGTGAGCCGGTACACGGCGGAGAAACAGATGCCGGGGTGGCCCTGGCACCCGCTGACCGAGCTGCCGCTGGCAATGACGACGTGGCTGGTGTGTCAGCGGCACACGAGGGCGGTGGTCGGCGACGTGACGACAGCCATCATGTCCTGAAATGCAGGCCCGCCGCGGCGTCGTACGCCGCCACGACCCGCTTCGGGGCGGTGAGACGCCAGGCCTCCTCGACGAGTTCGGCCAGTTCTTCGGCGTCGACGCGGTCGAGGACGACGTCGATCCAGCCCCACCGCCCGAAGAACGGTGCGACCAGGAAGACGTCGGGATCCTCCTGCAGCAGAGCCGCCTGCATTTCCTTCGTCGCTTTGAGGCAGACGGTGGGGGCGCCGTAACCGACGAGACCGAACATCTTCTTGCGGACGCGGAACGTCGGCTGGTCGCCCCAGTTGGCGATCACCACCTCGTGCGCCTCCGGCAACGCCAGCATCATCGCGCGCACGTCGTGTTCGGTGGGCATCACAGCTCCTGGGCAGCGGGTCGGTGGTCCGGGACCTTTATATCCCGGATCACCGACAGCCCGGACCGTGGTGGGCGCGGAGACGCGATGGTCCGAGGCAGGCGGGCGCTCCGTCGTCGAATCGTAGAGTGACTCCCGAACACGTAGGCGCTGTGAAGAGGAGTGAACCCATGACCAGTGAAGAACCCGGGAAGCGGAGTCCGGCCGTCGAGGCGGGGCTGACGGTGCGGCGTGAGGTGATGGGCCCCGACTTCGTCGAGCGGGCACTCACTCGCACGGCGGGGACCGACAGCGAGCAGCTCCAGGAGTTCGTCACCGAGCACGTCTGGGACGCCGTGTGGAACCGGCCGGGGCTGGACCGGCGCAGCCGCAGCCTCCTCAACCTCGGCATGCTCATCGCGCTGCGTGCGCACGGTGAACTGAAGGGCCACGTGCGGGGTGCACTGCGAAACGGTCTGACCCGCACCGAGATCGTCGAGGCGGTGATCCACGCGAGCGCCTACTGCGGCGCCCCCGCCGGGTTGTCGGCGATGGCGGTGGTGCAGGAGGCGCTCGACGCGGAACTGGGACCGCTGGAAGCCGAAGGCTGACGCCGGGCTACGCGAATCAGCCCGTGACGCCGGTGATCTCGTTCGGGGTCTCCGGCAGGTCGGCCTGCCCGGATACGGTCCAGGTGTCGAGGTCGATCGCGTGGATCTTCTTGTTCGCGGGGTCGGTCACGTAGGCGGTGTGGTCCTGCACGTACAGCGCGGGCCGCGGCGACTGCCACTTGTCCGGCTCGGTCCACGGATCGAGGACGTCGACGGTGCGGCTCACCGCCTTGGTGTTCGGGTCGATCACGTGCACTGCGCCGTCGGTGCCGAGGACGAGGGCCTCACCGTGCGGGGCTCGACCGAGCGAGCGGAACGTGTAGCTGGTGCCCAGGTCGACGAGGGAGAGTTGTCCGGTGGCGGTGTCGGTGAGCGAGACCCGTTCGGGGCGTTCGAGTTCGGCGTCGGGATCGGTCTTGTAGTCGCCCAGGATCATCGGTGAATTCTCGTCGCCGGCCTGGTTTCCGATGCGCCCGTAGGGGTCCGGGCTGGTGACCTTGGTGATGACGCCGCCCCGGTAGATCAGCAGGCCGTTCTGGCATCCCACGACCACCGTCTCGCCGGCGGCGACGGCCTCACCGTGCACACCGGGGCAGTCCTCGTTGCGCGCGATCTCCTTGCGGTCGCGGTCGAGTACGACGATGCCGGTGCGCTCGTCCTCGTTGCCGACGGTGGTGAGCAGGCTGCCGTCGGAGAGTTCCACGGCCACTCCGTGATGCGCCTCCGGCGTCGTGAACTCGGTGGTGTCGGGTGTGCCTTCGGAGAGTCCGGCCGGATCGAACACGCGCACCAGTCCGGTGCCGTCGTCGAACAACACGGTCTTGCCGTCGTGCCGGACCACGTGTCCGGGCGTCTTCGCCTCGAACGCGACGTCGGTGAGGGCGGGTTCGGCGGTGTCGAGGGCGGTGAAACTGTTTCCGGTGCTGACCAGCACGTGCCGGTCGTCGCCTGCGGGGTTGAGCCGGGTGAATCCGTCCACCTCGGCCGAACCGACCACGTCGAGGCTTTGCGCGTCGAGAACCAGCACGCCGCCGTCGTAGCTCAGTGCCAGCCGCGGTGTGGCCGAGTCGGTGGTGGTCGCTTCGGCCGTGCCGGAGTCGGTGGAGCAGGACGTGAGCAGTGTCGCCGAGAGTGCCACGGCGGCAACGGCGGTGGGGAGAGGTCTACGCGTAAGGGTCACCCAGGAGAATTAACTCTTATTGCAAACGGTTGTCAAAGTCGGAAGTGTGCATGTGTGAATGCATCGCTATTTCAACCCCTCCGCGATCGCCAGGGAGTTCGAATCCATCATCTCGATGTACGTGCCCGCGCCCGAGCCGTTTTCGCCCAGTGATTCCGTGAACAGCGAGACGACGTCGACGGGAACACCGGCCTCCGAGGCCAAGACCTGCGCGAGCCGATCGGGCTGGGAGGAGTCGACGAAGATCGCGGGAACCCGCGACGCGGTGATCGTCGCGGCGAGGTCCGAGAGGTCCGACGCGCTGGGCGACGCCAGGGTGGTCCCGCTGGGAATCACCGCCCCCACGGTGACGAAGCCGAAACGTTCGGCCAGATAACCGAAGACGTGATGATTGGTCACCAGCTTTCGCCGGTCTGCGGGGACGGCCGCGAATCTGTCCGTCATCCGGGCGGTGAGTTCTTCGAGTTGCCGGGCGTAGCTGTCCGAGTTCTGGCGGACGGCCCCCGCGTCGATCTCCGGCACGTGGTCGATCACCGCGTCGCGGATCAGTGCAACGGCCTCGCGTACCCGGTCCGGGTCGGTCCAGATGTGCGGATCCAGGGTGCCCGTGGACTTTCCGGAACGGTACTCGATCGGCCGCACGGCCTCACCGACCTGCAGGATCGGAACTCCCTCGGAGTGTGCGGTGTCGACGGTCTTGCCGATTCCCTCCTCGAGTCCGAGACCGTTCGACACGAGGAGGTCGGCGCGCTCCACCCGCGCGGCGTCCGACGCGGAGATCTCGAACGAATGGGGATCGGCGCCTCTCGGCATCAGCACCATCACGTCGGCCTCGTCGCCGACGACGTTCTGCACCACATCACCCAGAATGTTCGTGGTCACGACCACGACCGGTCCGTCGGAGGCGTCCGGGGAACACGCCGTCACGGACAGCGTCACGAGTGCGGCCAGCAGGGTCAGCGGCAGCAGGCACCGCATCCCGGTCACAGCCCCACCACGCCGAGGGTGGACGCGGCGACTCCGACGTCGAGAGTCCGCGCCACCCGCGCGTCGTCCCGGAAGTCGATCTCGGTCACCGTCTTCGATGCGGGATCCGAGACGTATGCGCGGGTGCCGCCGACGACGACGGCAGGCAGGGTCGCGGACTCGTCGCTCCCGTCGTAGGGGGCGGCCAGCACGTGCGAGGACGCGGTCTCCGCGCCGGTCGTCGTGTCGTACACGCGGAAGGTGCCGTCCGCGAGGACCGCGAACACGGAGCGACCGTCGCCCGCCAGTGCGACGCTCAGCGCGCGATCCGGCGTCCGGACGTGCCTCCACCCGCGGGTGCGGGCATCGAAGACCAGCACCCCGTCGTTGGTGGCAGCGGGTCCGGCGGCGGCGACGTGGATCGGCAGGCCGTCGTGTCCGCGGAACGACGTGGGTCGGGTGGCGGCGCCGATGCCTGCCGGGTACGGAACCTTCTCCGACGTCCACGCCCCGGCGGCGGTGGTCGCGAGGAACAGTCCGTCGTCGCACGCGGCCAGTACGCCCGTGTCGGACACGGCCGTGCCTTGTATGTTCGGGCAGGCGGTGGCGAAGCTCTGCTCGACCTGCCCGTCCGCCGTGTGGACCTCGAACGTGCCGGGGCGGGAATCGCTTCCGTCCGCGGCCGAGCGCGACACCACGAAACCGTCGGCGATCGGCAGGGCGACGCCGTGGTGCGGTGCGTCGGCGTCCACGACGGCCTCGACGTCGATGCTGTCCTTGCGGAGGGCGGCGAAGTCGATCACGCGGGCGAGTCCGTCGCCGTCGAAGAACGTCGCCACCTTGTCGTCGCCTTCGACCACGTGCGCCGGCGTGCCGCCCTCGAGGGCGCCGAGTTCGACCGGTGGCTTGGTGTACGAGTGGGTGTGGTCCCCGTGGTCGATGGTCCAGGAACCGGCGTCCACGACGTGCACGGCGCCGCCGGCGCCGTCTACGGCGAACGCGTAGCGGTCCTTCACCGTCGTCACCCGCGTCGGGTTGTCGAACTCGAACGAATGGAGAGTCTCGGCGGTCGCGAGGTCGAGCACGTCCACGCGGCCGGAGTCGGCGTCCGACACGACGAGCCGGGGTTCGGGCCCCTCGACCTCGGTGGATCCGGTCTCGGCGGCAAGGTCGCTACCCGGTTGACTCCGGCGGTCGGGGGACGCGGCCTCCTCCTGTGGAGATGCGCAGGCTCCGAGGGCCAGCGCGGCGACCGCGGCAATTGCTGCGCGGGCGAGGGTGGTGTTCGGCATTCGTGGTCTCCATCTATCGAACGGGTGTCGGGGTGGGCCGAAGGGCAGGCCGAAGTCGTCGCGCCGCCGACCGGGCCAGGGCCGCGACGAAGAACTGGAGCACGGCGATTCCGGCGATCGTCGCGCCCGCGGCGGTGTCGGCATTCCACGACACGATCAGCCCGGCGAACGTGGCGGACCAGCCGAGGAGCACGGCAATCGTCATCGTCGCGCCGATCGACCTGCCGAACAGTGCTGCGGTGGCGGACGGGGCGACGAGGAGACCGAACACGAGGAGGGTGCCGACGATGCGGAACGACGCGACCACCGCGAGGACCACCAGAGCGAGCAGTGCGAGGTGCGCCCACCGTGGTTGCAGGCCCAGGGTGTGGGCCTTGCGTTCGTCGAAGACGAGGGTGACGAACGGGCGGTACGCGATCACCGAGACGATCCCGGCGACCGCGGCCGCCGCCGCGAGCCAGATCAGGTCTCCCGGTGTCGCCGACAGGACGTCACCGAACAGGAAGGCTGTGAGATCGACCGCGAACGACCTTGCACGCGAGACGATCACGACACCCAGCGCGAGCATGCCGACGAACAGCAGGCCGATCCCGGTGTCCTCGGACAGTCGCGAGTTCTTCGACACCCAGGCGACGCCGAGGATCATGACGACCGCACTCGCGGCCGCGCCGACGAGGAGATTCACGCCGGCGAGATAGGCGACGGCCACGCCGGGCAGCATGCCGTGCGAGATGGCCTCGCTCATGAAGGCCATGCCGCGCAACACGACCCACGTGCCCACCAGCCCGCAGAGCACGGACACCAGCATTCCCGCGAAGAGCGCACGCCGGACGAAGGACACCATCAGGGGGTCGAGTAGCCACTGCACTCTGCTAATCTAACGATAATGATTGTCGTAAGCGAAATCGAGGTTCGGTACGGCCAGACCCCGGCGTTGAACGGTGTGAGCGCCCGGCTCGCGCCGGGTACGGTCACGGCCGTCGTGGGGCACAACGGTTCGGGGAAGTCGACGCTCCTGCAGTGCCTGGCCGGCATCGCGCGACCGACGGCGGGACGGATCGACGGCACGAAGGGGTTGGGCACGGCATATGTGCCGCAACGCAATGCGGTGAGCGATCAGCTACCGCTGACCGTGCGCGAGGTGGCGGCCATGGGAGCCTGGCGCCGGCGTGGCTTGTGGCGACGGCTCACCCCCGGCGACCGGGAGGCCGTCGACGAGGCGCTGGGCAGGCTCGGTCTCGCAGACCTCGGCCGGCGGCGGATCGGCACACTGTCGGGCGGCCAGCGTCAACGTGCCCTGCTCGCGCAGGCGCT
Organism: Rhodococcus mengyinensis; assembly: GCF_048381435.1. Taxonomy (NCBI): domain Bacteria; kingdom Bacillati; phylum Actinomycetota; class Actinomycetes; order Mycobacteriales; family Nocardiaceae; genus Rhodococcus; species Rhodococcus mengyinensis. The sequence continues at coordinate 24,198 of NZ_JBLWIT010000029.1, forward strand.
CGTGCAACGCGGCGACCTGTTACTCCTCGACGAGCCGACCACCGGTCTCGACGCGGAAGCCCGCGCGGTGATCGGCGACGTCGTCGGCGAAGAGGCCGCGCGCGGTGCGACCGTCGTCGTGGCCACACACGAATCCCACGACGCGGAACGCGCCGACCAGGTGCTGACCCTGTCGTCGGGGGTGCAGCTCACCCCACTTCGACGATGACCAGTTTGTTGCCGTCCGGGTCACGGAAGTAGAACATGGGCGGCACGTAGTCGCCCATCCGCAGCACCTCCGCGTCCACGTCGACGCCGTTCGCCGACAGGGTCGCATGGTCGGCGTCGGCGTCCGAGGTGGTGAGGCGGATGCCCGTCTCGACGCCCGCGGGGACGCCGTCGCGGGCGGGCACGAGCGCGATCGACGTCGCCGATCCCGGTGGCGCCACCTCCACCCACCGCTGTCCGGGGCTGAACTCCGCATCCATGCGGCGTTCGAAACCGAGTGCGCCCACATAGAATTCGAGCGCCCTATCCTGATCGGTCACGGGGACCGCCACGGTGTGCACCCCGTTGATGTGCGTCTTGCCGTCCTCGGCCATGCCGTCCACCTCCTCGTCGGCAGGCGTCACGCCTGCTCGAACGCCTTCTCGAGTTCGGCGACGTCGAGTTTGCGCATCTGCAGCATGGCCTGCATGGCGCGCTGCGCCTTCTCGGTGTCCGGGTCGCGCATGAGTTCGTACAGCCGCTCGGGCACCACTTGCCAGGAGACGCCGAAACGGTCCTTGACCCAACCGCATTGGCTTTCCTCGCCGCCGTCGCCGGTGAGGGCGTCCCAGTACCGGTCCACTTCCGCCTGATCCTTACAGAGGATCTCGAAAGAGATGGCCTCGTCGAACGTGAACTGCGGGCCGCCGTTGAGCGCGATGAACGGCTGCCCGTTGATCTCGAAGGACACCGTCAACACCGCCCCCTCCGGCCCGGGAGTGTTCGGACCGTAGTGGGTGACCTCCGTGATCCGCGAATTCGGAAACAGGGACGTGTAGAACTTCGCGGCCTCTTCACCTTCGGTGTCGAACCAGAGGCAGGGGGTGATCGGTTTCATGGCGCAGTTCCTCTCGCAGGTCCTCGTCGATTCATCCTCGCCGATATAGACCGCGCCCACGCCCGAAACTCATCGAACGGCTGTCAGGAGTTCAGCGCACCGTCCGGGTGGAGGAGATGGCGATCGCTCCGAACAGCCCTACCAGGGCGAATGCGTAGAAGCCCCACGGGACGGCGTAGCCGGCGCCCAGCAGGACGCCGCCGAGGATCGGACCGCAGATCGCGCCCACCCGGCCCACACCGGCCGACCAGCCGAGCGCGGTGGCGCGGATCTGCGGCGGGTGGTTCGCGCTCGTGAACGCGTAGACGAGAACCTGTGCGCTGAACACGAAGCAGCCGGCGAGGAACACCAGGGCGTAGATGCCGAACGACACCTTGACGCTGAGCAGGGCGAGGAACACCGCGGCGCCCGCGAACCAGATGATGGCTGCGGTGCGCGGGCCGATCTTGTTGGCGACGCCGCCCGCGATCAGCAGTCCGACCACCGCGCCCGCGTTGAGGATCAGCAGGAACGTCAGTGACGCGCCGAGGTTGTAGCCCGCCTCGCGCATGATCGTCGGCAGCCACGTGTTGAGACCGTAGACGAGCAGCAGTCCCATGAACGACGTGACCCAGATGGCGATGCTGTTGCGCAGGAACGGGCGCGAGAACAGGGCGCGCACCGGGTTGGCCGAGGCCGCGACGGGAGCGTCGGCGGCGGGTGCAGCCTCCAGTTCCAGGCCGTACTGCTTCGCGACGGCCTCGGCCTCGGCGCGCTTGCCGTGTGCCAGCAGGTACGAGGGGGACTCGGGGAGGTAGCGCAGCATCAGCGGAATCAGGACCACGGCGGGCAGGGCGCCGACGACGAACATCGAACGCCAGCCGAACGGTTCGATCAGCACGATCGCCAGCGCAGCGGTTGCGACGGCACCCACGTGATATCCGGTCATCAGCAGCGTCGACGCGGAACCGCCGCCCTGCCTCCTCGAGAACTCGTTGACCAGGGCCAGCGCCGTCGGCAGTGCGCCGCCGAGTCCGACTCCGGCGAGGAAGCGGAACAGTCCGAAGAAGAACGGATTGGGCGCCACGGCGCAGAGGAGCGTGAGAACGGAGAACGCCGCAACGGCATACAGAAGGGCGCGCCGGCGTCCGATGACGTCGGTCAGCGTCCCGATGACCAGTGCGCCGATCGTCATGCCGACCAGGCCGAATGTCGAGATGAACGTGATCGTTCCGGTGGTCAGACCCCAGTCCTCGTAGTCGAGGAGTGAAGGGATGACGGCACCGAGGACCACCAGGTCGAAGCCGTCGAGCAGTACGGCTACCCAGCAGAGGGGCGCTGCCCAGAGGGCGGTGGAGACGCGGGCGGCGCTTCGTTGGGAAGTGGTCATGGTGTCCTCGACGTTCGGCGGTGATGTGCGCGGGCGTTCGCGATGCGAACCCTGGTTCTATACGCGGACTTATTGTGTGGCGCGCCATAGTTGCCTGTCAAACATCGGCTACTCCACGCCCCGGTTGGTCAAGAACTGGTAAACCCGTGTGGATAATCGATCGGGTACCGAGTCGATGAGCCAGGACGGATTGTGAGACCCAACCCCCAGGTGGCTGCGAGCCGTCCGAGCCACGCCGCGGCGCCACCGTCGGCCGTGAGTGGTTACCGGTACGACCTCGACGGTCTGCGCGGAATCGCGATCGCGCTGGTCGTGGTCTATCACGTGTGGTTCGGGCGGGTGTCCGGCGGCGTCGACATCTTCCTGGTCCTCTCCGGGTTCTTCTTCACGGGCATGCTCGTGCGACGCGCCGGGGCGGATTCGGGTCCGTCGATTCCCGCCGTCCTGCGGCGCACCGCCCGCCGGCTGCTGCCCGCGCTCGTGGTGGTGTCGGCCGCGACCGCGGTCGTGACGGTGATCCAGCGGCCGTTCACGCAGTGGTCGGGGATCGCGGACCAACTCCTCGCGTCACTGCTGTACGTGCAGAACTGGCAGCTGGCCCGGACGGCGTCCGACTACGCCGCCGCCGACGCATCGGTCAGTCCGCTGCAGCACCTGTGGTCGATGTCCGTTCAGGGGCAGTTCTACGTGCTCGCCCTCGCGGTGGTGGCAGGTATGGCCTGGATCTGCCGCCGCCGGATCGGTCTCGTGCGTCCCATCCTCGGCGGTGTGCTCGGTGCGGGGTTCGTGGCGTCCTTTGCCTACGCGGCCGTGCTGTCGCAGGATCGGCAGTCGTGGGCGTACTTCGACACGTTCGCGCGACTGTGGGAGTTGCTCGCGGGGGCGCTGCTCGCGCTCGTCGTGCATCGGGTCGCGCTGCCCCGGTGGTCGCGGACCGTCCTCGCGGTGTCGGGGTTCGCCGCGGTCCTCGGATGCGGGTTTCTCGTCGACGGCGCCGCCCTGTTCCCCGGACCGGCGGCGTTGATCCCGGTCGGTGCGGCGGTGGCGCTGATCCTCGCGGGCGCCGGGCGGTCCGAGCAGCCGGGGATCGTGACGATGATGGCGTCGCGGCCGTTCGTCGAACTCGGTGGCCTGGCGTATTCGCTGTACCTGTGGCACTGGCCGATCCTCATCTTCTTCCTCACGTGGCGGGAGCGGCCCGCGGTCGGAGCGCTCGGCGGACTCGCGGTGATCCTCGTGTCGCTGGTGCTGGCGTGGCTCACCCAGCGGCTGATCGAAGCGGGGTTCCAGGCGGGGTCGGCCCGTCCGCGGCGGGGGCTGACCGCGCTGGTCGCGATCCTCGGCGTCGCCGTGGTGGGGACCGCGTCCGGCTGGCACGTGTATCTCGTCCGCAACCCCGAGACGACCGCGCGGGTCGGTGAGCTGGACCCGTGGCTGTACCCGGGCGCGGCGTCGTTGACCGACGGCGCGTTCGCGCCGCGCACGGACATGCGACCCACCCTGCTCGAGGCGTCGGGAGATCTTCCGCAGCCGACCCTCGACGGCTGCATCTCCGATCTGAGCACCCGCGACGTCGTCACCTGCGTGTACGGCGACCTCGCCGCCGACCGGACGATCGCCGTGGTGGGCAGTTCTCACGCCGAGCACTGGGTGCCCGCGCTCGACCGCATCGGGCAACAGCGCGGCATCCGGGTCGAGACGTACCTCAAGATGGGGTGCCCGCTGACCGTCGCGGACGTTCCGCTGCTCGCCGGCGAACCGTATCCCGACTGCGGCGACTGGTCCCGCGACGTCCTCGACCGTCTCCGTGATCACCGACCGGACTGGGTGTTCTCGACGTCCTCGCGCCCCAACGAGGAGGGCGCCGGCGACATCACCCCCGACGACTACGTGGGCCTGTGGGCGCGGCTGGCGGATTTCGGGCTCCCGTTCCTCGGCATGCGCGACACGCCGTGGCTGCACAACGACGGCGTCCCGTATTCGGTCGTCGACTGCCTCGCCGACGGCGGCGACGCCGACAGTTGCGGGATGCCCCGGGACGACGTGCTGGCCCCGGACAACCCGACGCTCGAGGCGGCCCGCGACCTGCCGTCGGTGCATCCGCTCGACCTCACGGACGCCGTGTGTGACGTGTCGATCTGCCGTGCGGTGCAGGGAAACATCCTCGTGTACCACGATTCGCATCACCTCTCGGCGACGTACGTCCGGAGCCTCGTCCCCGAACTCGACCGGCAGATCGGCGTCGCCACCCGCTGGTGGTGACCGGGGATACTGGCGGCATGTCCGAAGACGACCGCAGCATGCTGGGACGTGCCTTCCTGGTGCTGGGTTCATTCACCTCGGAGCGCCCTCGGCTGTCGCAGTCGGAGCTGAGCCGGCGCACCGGACTGCCGCTGCCGACGGTGCACCGGCTGTGCCGTCAACTGGTCGACAACGGCGCCCTCGAACGCGTCGACGACGGGCACTACGAGATCGGGGTGCGGCTGTGGGAGTTGGGTGCGCTCGCGCCCCGCGCCCACGGATTGCGGCAGGTGGCGTTGCCCTACCTCGAGGACCTGTACGAGGCGACGCGTGAGAACGTCCAGCTCGTGGTCCGGGAAGATCTCGAGGCGCTCTACATCGAACGGTTGTCGGCGCGCGGTGCCGTGACCGTCGTCGGGAGGGCCGGCGGCCGGTTGCCGCTGCACGCGTCGAGCGGCGGCCTCGTGCTGTTGGCGTTCGGCGGCAAGGACCTGCTCGACGAGGTCCTCGCGGCGGGCCTCGAACGCTTCACCCCGTCGACCATCACCACCGAACATCGCCTGCGCAGCACCCTCGACGACATCCGCCGAACCGGGTGGGTCACGTGCCGCGAACACCTCAACGTCGGAACGCTGGCCGTGGCCGCGCCGGTGTCGCGGTCGACGGGTGAAGTGGTGGCAGCGGTGTCCGTCGTGGTTCCGGCGGAAAAGGATCCCGCGCCCCTGATCCCGGCGGTGCGGGCGGCCGCGCGCGGCATTTCCCGCGGCGTCGCGTAGCTCGTCTTTCACTCAGTGAAAGAGGGGGTGTTGCGATCACACGGCGGGCAGCACAGTGACTGGTGTCACGAACTACGCGAGGAGTCTGCTCATGAACACACAGGTCGGGATCGTCGGCGGGGGTCCCGCAGGACTGATGCTGTCCCATCTCCTGCACCTGAAGGGCATCGATTCCGTCGTGCTCGAAAGCCGCACCCGCGAGGAGGTGGAGGGCACGATCCGGGCCGGTGTGCTCGAACAGAACACCGTCGACCTGATGGTCGACACCGGACTCGGCGACCGCGTCAAGCGTGAAGGACTCACCCACCACGGCATCGAACTGCGGTTCGGCGGCCGCGGCCACCGCATCGACTTCGACGAACTGACCGGCGGCCGCGCAGTCACCGTCTACCCGCAGCACGAGGTCCTCAAAGACCTCATCGCCCGGCGTCTCGAAGACGACGGCGACATCCGCTTCGGCGTCTCCGACGTGCAGGTTCTGGACCACACGTCCGACAACCCGAAGATCACCTACCTCGACGCCGACGGCAACGAGCAGACACTCACCTGTGCGCTCGTCGCCGGTTGCGACGGCTCGCGGACCACCACCCGCGGTCTCATCCCCGACACCACCGTGCGCACCGACCACTTCCGCCAGTACCCATTCGCCTGGTTCGGCATCCTCGCCGAGGCCCCGCCGTCATCCGAGGAACTGATCTACGCCAACCACCCCCGCGGCTTCGCGCTCATCAGCACCCGCACCCCGGAGGTCCAGCGGCACTACCTGCAGGTCGACCCGGACGACTCCGTCGACAACTGGTCCGACGACCGAATCTGGTCGGAACTGCACGCCCGCGTCGACGGCGAAGGCGCGGAGATCAAGGACGGCACGATCTTCCAGAAGTCGATCCTGCAGTTCCGCAGCTTCGTGTGCGAACCCATGCAGCACGGCAACCTCTTCCTCGCCGGCGACGCCGCCCACACCGTGCCCCCCACCGGCGCGAAGGGCATGAACCTGGCGATCGCCGACGTGTACTTCCTGTCCAAGGCGATGGCCGAGTACTTCGCCACCCGCAGCCGGGCCGGGCTCGAGGGATACACCGACAGCGTCCTCCCGCGCGTGTGGCGGACCCAGCACTTCTCCTGGTGGATGTCCTCGATGCTGCACCGACTCCCCGACGACACCGGATTCGGCCACAAGCGGCAGGTCGCCGAACTCGACATGGTCACCCGCTCCGTCGCCGGCCGCACCCTCATCGCCGAGAACTATGTCGGCACCCCGCTGGGCTGACACCCCGTGAGTACTTATCAACGTCGGGCGGTTAATAAGTACTCACGGGTGGCGGAGCCGCAACGAACGGGGCGAACAGCCGCGCGGTGTTCGCCGACGCCGCCGCGGTGTCCTCGGGTGGGTTGGCGATGAAACTCAAGGCGAGCCGGACGATGGCGTGCGCGATGATGTCCGCATCGTCCGGGGAGGAGTTCACCCACGACCGCTGCAACGTCAGTGCGAGCCGATCGGCCGCGGGACGAATGATGATGTTGCTGTCCGTCGTGATCAGGCGCAGCAGATCCTCGGGTGCCTTCCCCTGGTGCAGCGACATCACCAGGGGATCGGCTCCGCTGAGTTCGAAGAACGTCGCATAACCTTCCCGCAGAGCAGTTGTCGCGTCGCCGGGGTTCTCGTACAGAGCGGATTCGATGACGGTGACGAGGCTGTCGGTCAGCCGAAGTGCGTACCCCTCCGCCAGGCCACGCCGCGAGCGGAACTCTTTGTAGATCGTCTGCCTGCTCAGCCCCGCGGCGACCGCGACGTCGGTCATGGTGATTGTCGGCCAGGGACGTTCGAGCAGCAGTTCCCGAAGCGCATCGAGGGTTGTCTCCCGCATCAGCGACGTCGCGGCCAGCCGGTATCGACTCTGTCGCTCGGTGCGGTCGTCTGCGGACATGACCTCGATGCTAGCGGGCGGCCGCGACCCGACCTTCCCGCTCGCCGGCGAGCACGTCGGTCAGAGCAACCGACTCGTCCGCCAATGCGGCGCGGTCGACCGTGCCGCCCCGGGCGATCATGGTGCGCACGGTTCGGAGGTCTTTCGGGCGGCCCACGGCGATGACCCCGACCGGCGTGCTCCCACGGACCGCAACCGCTGTGAAATCGCGATCGTCGATCGAACCGCGGACTACGTAGTCGTCGTCGAAACGGGTCGCGCCGGCGAACTGCACGTTGTGGCCGTACTGCGTGGACCATCCCCACGGAACGTCGGTGAACGGCGTGGGTTTCCCGAGTATGGAGTGCGCGGCGGCAATTCCCTGTGCCTGAGCGCCGTTCCAGTGTTCGGAACGGTAACGCTCGGAGTCACGCGCACCGGGGATGTTGGCCGCGTCTCCGGCCGCGTAGACGCCGTCGGCCGAGGTGCGAAACTGCCCATCGACGGTGATGCCGTTGTGGACGCGCAGTCCCGCCGCGACCGCGAGCGTGACCTCGGGGACGGTGCCGACCGACACGAGGACGGTACCTGCACTCCAACTGCGACCGTCGTCTGCGGTGGCGCGGACGGAGCCGTCGTCGCTCACGTCGAGCGACGACAGTGCGACATCCGTGCAGACGTCGACGTCGTTCTCGGAGTGCAGCGACGCGATCATCGTCGAGATGTCCGGGGGCACAATTCGACTGAGGAGCGACGGGTCTCGTTCGAGGACGGTGACCTCCGCGCCGAGCGACCTCGCCGTGGCCGCGACCTCACATCCGATGAGACCCCCGCCGATCACCAGCAGGGAACCGGTGCGCCGAATCGACTCGCGAAGGGAATCTGCATCGGCCATCGACCGCAGAGTGAAGACGTGCGCACCGGAGACACCCTCGAGTTTTCGGGCCCGGCCACCGGTCGCGAGCAGCAGGGCACTGAACTGCAGTGTCTCGCCGGAGGAGAGCGTCAGCAACTTCCGCCGGGTGTCGAGTTCGACTGCCGTTGCACCGGTGATCAATTCGATATCTCTTTCCTTCCAGAAAGAGTCCGGCTTCAGCGCGGCCTTCTCCGGGGCAGTGGCACCCGACAGGAGGTCCTTCGACACCGTCGGACGCCGATACGGCGGTGCGGGTTCGTCTCCGATCAGGACGACGCGCCCGCTGAAGCCTTCCGACCGGAGCGTCTGCGCGGCGCTCGCCCCTGCGATACCGGACCCGACGATGACCACCGTCGACAGTTCCGTGGAGAGATTCGGCATTGCGCTCATGCCCGGCTGACCTCGACCATGTCGAAGTCCGCCTTGGCAGCCCCACAGTCGGGGCACGACCAGTCCTCGGGAATGTCGTCCCACCTGGTGCCGGGCTCGATGCCGTCCTCCGGCCAACCCTCGGCCTCGTCGTACTCGAATCCGCATTGGGCGCAGCGGTAAAGCTTGAAATCAGTACTCATGTCACGCCACCTTCGGGTCGAAATCGATCTTTTCGCGGACCCCGCAGTCGGGGCAGCACCAGTCGTCGGGCACATCGGCCCACGCGGTGCCGGCGGGGAATCCCTCACGCGGTGCGCCGGACGCCTCGTCGTAGACGTAGTCGCAGACCGGGCATTGGTAGGCGGCCATCACCGAACTCCGCCGCTGTACTTGGCCAGCACCTTCTCGCGCTTGCCGGGTTGGATGTTCACGCGGGTGATGTCGCCGTCGTAGTGGTCGAGCACGCGGTGATCCATCACCTTGCGCCAGAGCGGCGGGAAGTACGCGAGCGTGATCATGCTGGCGTAGCCACTGGGCAGGTTGGGGGCGCCGTCCATGCTCCGGAGCGTCTGGTACCGCCTGGTCGGGTTCGCGTGATGGTCGCTGTGACGCTGCAGGTGGTACAGGAAGATGTTGGTCACGATGTGGTCGGAGTTCCAACTGTGTGCGGGAGCGCAGCGTTCGTAGCGGCCGCTGGCGGTCTTCTGACGCATCAAGCCGTAGTGCTCGAGGTAGTTGACCGTCTCGAGGAGAGAGAAACCGTAGACCGCCTGAATGATCAGGAACGGGATGACGACCGGACCGAAGATGGCGATGAGCACACCGAACAGCACCACCGACATGAGCCAGGCATTGAGCACATCGTTGTGAATGCTCCACGTGCTCTTGCCGAGTCGCTGCATCCGCGTCTTCTCGAGCTCCCAGGACGACTTCAGGCTTCCCCAGACGCTGCGGGGCAGGAACGTCCAGAAGCTCTCGCCGAAGCGTGAACTCGCCGGATCCTCCGGCGTGGCAACCCGGACGTGGTGGCCACGGTTGTGCTCGATGTAGAAGTGACCGTAGAAGGTCTGCGCGAGAGTGATCTTGGCCAGCCACCGTTCGAGCTCGGTCTTCTTGTGGCCCATCTCGTGTGCGGTGTTGATGCCGATGCCGCCCATGACGGCGACGGTGAACGCGACGCCGACCTTCGACACCAGCCCGAGGCCGCCGTCGATGCCGAGCCAGGAGAGGTTGTCCGCCGACCAGAGGTAGCACGCGAACACCAGGCTCGCCATCTGGAACGGGATGAACACGTAGGTGCAGTACCGGTAGTACCTGTCGTTCTCGAGCTGTTCCATCACTTCCTCGGGAGGGTTCTGGCCGTCGGGCCCGAAGAACCTGTCGAGGAGTGGAAGCAGTCCGAACAACAGCAGGGCGCCGATCCACCACCACACCGGAGCCGCCGCCGACCATCCCCATTGGTTGAAGGCCCACACGAGCCCCGCAGCGAGAAACAGTGCGGTCGGGGGAATCAATCCCATCAACCACAGGTAGCGCTTGCGGTCACGCCACGCTTCCGGTGGTGCCTCTTCTGCCATCCTGCTGATATTCGACGTCGTCACGATCCGAACCTCCTCGTCCAGTGGCCGTGCCGGTATGAACCAGCTCACTCTCATTTGGACAGTACACGGACTTTGATCCAGGGTCTAGACAAATATGAAGATTTGTAAATCCCGCGAGGTGTAGTGCTTTAACGCCGGGGTCTTCGCTGCCGATAGAGAGGTCGACACCGTTGCACCGTGCTGAGGAGGCCCTCGATGTTCCGCGACCCCGGACTTCCCGACTGGCTCGAATTTGTCCTCGGCTTGCTCGGATACCGCTGGTAGCTTCACCTGTGAGTACTTATTAACCCGAATGCACCGATTCGTTGATCCAGTCGGGGTGAGTTTCAGTGTGCAGCAGTGGGCGGTGTGTGGGCGTGGTTGAGCGTCCGACCTCTCGTGTCGGGTTGTTCCACTGGGGCTTTCGCGTCGAGGTCGGGCAGGAGTCGCGGGTGTTAGACGATGGCCGGGTGATTGCGGCCGAAGGTTTTGTCAAACAGCGTGTGCCACGCCGTTTCCCACGGCCAATCCTGAGGGAGGTGCAGGGTCAGTCGCCTCGCCGAGGAGGCGATGCGTGCGGGGACCGAGACGAGGGTGCGCCGGAGGGTGCCGGTGGTCGCCCGCGTCAGCTTCGGATCGCCGGTGAGGGTGCCGGCGGCTCGGGTGAGGTTGAACGCCATTACCGCGCAGACGAGCCAGGCGGCGTTCGCGGTGAACCGGCCCGAAGGCAGGTGCGCGAGGGCGGAGTTCTTCAGGTCCGCGTGCACCTGTTCGATGATCGCGTGCTGACGGTGGGTTTTGTCGGCGGCGACGGTGTCTACATGGTCGGGGTCGGTGGTGGTGAAGAAGGCGTGGAACCGCCAGATGTCGAACAATGTGCCCTGTCCCTGGTCTTTGGGTGGTCGCAGGTCGGGGATGCGGCGCACGACCAGCCGCCCGGGGATCTGGTGGGCCTTCTTCTGGGAGGTGAACGCGGTGAACGGAATCTCTGCGACCTCCGCCCGCGAGATCCAGGTGTCGGCGCCCTCGTCGTAGACGGCGTCGGTGTACTCGATCGGCGTCCACGCGGACTCGTCCACGTCGATCGAGGCGATCGCCTGTTTGATGGTGGCGGTCAGGCGCACCGTGACCGAGACGTCGGCGCCCGCGCGGATCGCCGCACCGACGGTGGGATATCCGTAGAACGCCGAATCGCACCGGACCAGCGGTTTCAGCGGGCCGCCACCGCTCGGTCCGCCGGCCTGGGTGCGCAGCCGGTCGACGGTGGCCAGGGCGTCGGCGACCAGCCGGGCGGCCCCGCGCGGGGAGCCGCAGGCTCCGCGGCGCAGGCGTTGGGTGAGGATCACCGGCGTACCGGTCTCCGTGGTGACGGTGGCGAGCAGTGCGTTCAGCCCGCGCACGCCGGAGTAGCCGTATCCGGACCCTTGCTTTCCGTGGCCGTGGACCTCGATGATCGAATCGTCGATATCGACCAAGACCCGCCCGGTGTCGATCCCGGTGACCAGCGGGGTCTTCTCGGCGAGGTTGCCCAGGAACCGTGAGGCGACGGCGTCGAGTTGCCGGACGTGTCCGAAGGTGAACTGGCGGAGGAACGATCCCAGCGTCGACGGGGCATAGGGTCGGTCGAAGAGCGTTCCCATCGCCCCGTGTCGCACAATGGCCAGGTCGGCGATGCTGTCGGCGCCGGCGACCATCCCACCGATCAGGGATCCGATCTTGCGGCCCGGGTGGGCGCCTTTGTCGGTCGGGACGCTCAGGTGTTCGTCGGCGAGGGTGAGCAGGCCGCTGGCCTGCGCCAATGCCATCACCGGGACCAGCCCCGCGGTCGCCACCAGATTGGGGTCGTCGAACCTCGCCGCCGAGACGGGTCGAGTGTGAGATAGTTGCACCTACGAGATGCCCTTCGTCGTGGCCGAATTGTTTCTGTGAGAAGTTCAATTCTTCCACCACGGCAGGGCATTTCGCCGTTACGACCCACCCAAGGACTCATCCGGATCGGTGTATCCAGG
>NZ_JBLWIT010000030.1:0-6470 GCF_048381435.1 Rhodococcus mengyinensis
AGTTCCTTCGCGGCCTGGAAGGCGATGTTGGTGTCGAAGTCGGGGGCCAGGGGCCGGTAGGTGGGGTCGTTCTGGTTCTGCCGGTCCACGACCGGGGCCATCCGTTGCAGCGACTGCACGACTTGGTCGGCGGTGACCACTGCGTGCCGGATCCAGTTCGCCAGCAGCTGGGAGGAGATGCGGAGGGTGGCGCGGTCTTCCATCAGGGCGACGTCGTGGATGTCGGGGACCTTGGAGCAGCCGACGCCGGCGTCGATCCAGCGGACCACGTAGCCGAGGATGGACTGGCAGTTGTTGTCGAGTTCTTCCTGCTTCTCGGCCTCGGACCAGTCGGTGTTCGGGGCGAGGGGGATGGTGAGGATCTCGTCGAGGGTGGCCCGCCGGGTGCCCGTCAGCCGGTTTTGGACGGCGACGACGTCGACCTGGTGGTAGTGGGTGGCGTGCAGGGTGGCCCCGGTCGGGGACGGCACCCATGCGGTGTTCGCGCCGGCCTTGGGGTGGCCGATCTTCTGCTCGAGCATCTCGGCCATCAGCTCGGTCATCGCCCACATGCCCTTGCCGATCTGCGCCCGCCCCTGCAACCCGCAGGCCAGACCGGTGTCGACGTTCCAGTCCTCGTAGGCGGTGATCCAGGTCTGCTTCTTCATCTCGGCCTTGCGGATCATCGGCCCGGCCTCCATCGAGGTGTGGATCTCGTCGCCGGTGCGGTCGAGGAACCCGGTGTTGATGAACACCACCCGCTCCGACGCCTCCCGGATGCAGGCGGCGAGGTTGACGGTGGTGCGGCGTTCCTCGTCCATGATGCCGACCTTGAGGGTGTTGGCGGGCAGCCCCAACACCTGCTCGACCCGGCCGAACAGTTCGGTGGTGAACGCGACCTCGTCGGGGCCGTGCTGCTTGGGTTTGACGATGTAGATCGACCCGGTGCGGGAGTTGACCAACGGCCCCGTCTGATCGCCCGTGCTGAGTCCGTGGACGGCGCACAGGGAGGTGATCAGGGCGTCGAGGATGCCCTCGGGGATTTCGGTGCCGTCGCCGTGCAGGATCGCCGGGGTGGTCATCAGATGCCCGACGTTGCGGACGAACAGCAGCGACCGCCCGTGCAGGGTGAGCTCGGACCCGTCCGCGGCGGTGTAGACCCGGTCGCCGTTGAGGCGGCGGGTGAAACTTTTGCCGCCCTTGGTCATCTCCTCGGTCAGGTCGCCGCGGTTCAGGCCCAGCCAGTTGCGGTAGCCGATCACCTTGTCGTCGGCGTCGACGGCGGCGACGGAGTCCTCGAAGTCCATGATGGTGGTGACCGCGGACTCGAGCACCACGTCCTTGACCCCGGCCGCGTCCGTTTGGCCGATCGGGGAGGTGGGGTCGATCTGGATTTCCGCGTGCAACCCGTGGTTGCGCAGCAGCACACTGGTCGGGGCGGCCGGGTCGCCGAGGTAGCCGACGAACTTGCCCGGCTCCGCGAGGCCGGTGATCGTGCCGTCGGCGAGCTGCACGGTCAGGGCGGTGCCGTCGACGGTGTAGCGGGCGGCGTCGGCGTGCGACCCGGTCGTCAGGGGGGCGGCGGTGTCGAGGAAGGTGCGGGCCCAGGCGATGACCTTGTCGCCGCGGACCTTGTTGTAGGAGGCACCGGCCTGCGCGCCGCCGTCGTCGGGGATGGCGTTGGTGCCGTACAGGGCGTCGTACAACGACCCCCACCTCGCGTTGGAGGCGTTCAGCGCGAAGCGGGCGTTGAGGACCGGGACCACCAGCTGCGGGCCGGCGGTCGAGGTGATCTCGGTGTCCACGTTCGCCGTCGACACCGCGAACGGGGCCGGTTCGGGCACCAGGTACCCGATCTCGGTCAGGAACGCCCGGTACTCGGCCGGGTCGATCACGGCGGCGGCCCGGTCGCGGTGCCAGGAATCGATCCGGGCCTGCAGGTCGTCGCGGGTGGCGAGCAGGGCCTTGTTCTTCGGCGCCAGCTCGTCGATCACCTTGGCCGCACCCGACCAGAACCCGTCGGCGTCCACCCCGGTCCCCGGCAGCGCCTCCTCGTTCACGAAGTCGTAGAGCACCTTCGCGACCTGCAGACCGCCGACCTCAACACGCTCAGTCATGAAATGACTCACCTTCCGCACTTGGCAAAACTTCCACGATGCGAAAACACAGTTTCGTATCTTGACATTAAGAAAACCGTGTCCATCGAGTTCTGTCAATAGCGGACGGCCGTACGGTTACAGCGTCACATCCGATCAGCGGTCTTCCTCGCCGATCCTGTGGACGTGGATCAGGTTGGTCGAGCCGACGGTGCCCGGAGGCGATCCCGCGACGATGACGACGAGGTCGCCCCGCTTGTACCGGCCCAGGCCGAGGAGCGCGTGGTCGACCTGATGGATCATCTGGTCGGTCGACTCGACGGGGTCGACGAGGAACGTCTCGGTCCCCCAGGTCAGCGCGAGTTGAGCGCGCACCGCCGGGAGCGGGGTGAACGCCAGCAACGGCAGCGGAGTGTGCAGCCGCGCGAGCCGGCGCACGGTGTCCCCGGACTGAGTGAACGCGACGAGCGCCGCCGCACCCAATCGTTCCCCGATGTCGCGCGCCGCGTAGGACAGCACTCCGCCCTTCGTCCGGGGTACGTGCGCCAGCGGCGGAACGTGCGTGGACTTCTCCTCCACCGCGCTGATGATGCGGCCCATGGTGCGGACCGTCTCCATCACGTGCTTCCCGACGGACGTTTCGCCCGACAGCATGACGGCGTCCGCGCCGTCGAGGACGGCGTTCGCCACGTCGGACGCCTCGGCCCGGGTCGGCCGAGAGTTCTCGATCATCGACTCCAGCATCTGCGTCGCGACGATCACGGGCTTCGCATTCTCGCGGGCGACCTGGATGGCCCGTTTCTGCGCGAGCGGCACCTGTTCGAGGGGAAGTTCGACACCCAGATCGCCGCGGGCGACCATCACCGCGTCGAACGCCAGCACGATGGCCTCGAGGTTGTCGATCGCCTCCGGCTTCTCGAGCTTCGCGATCACCGGGACCCTGCGGCCGACCCGATCCATCACGGCATGGACGAGTTCGATGTCTGCCGCCGATCGCACGAACGACAGGGCGATGAGGTCGACACCGAGACGCAGTGCGAACTCGAGATCGGCGATGTCCTTGCCCGACAGCGCCGGGACCGACACGTTCATCCCCGGCAGCGACACACCCTTGTTGTTGCTGACCGGACCGCCCTCGGTGACCCGGCACACCACGTCGTTGCCGTCGACGTCCGTGACGACCAATCCGATCTTGCCGTCGTCGACGAGCAACCGGTCACCGGGCTCGGCGTCCTCCGCCAACTGCTTGTAGGTGGTCGACACCCGGTCGTGGGTGCCGTCGCACTCGTCGACGGTGATCCGCACGAGGTCGCCGTCCGACCAGACGGTGCTGCCTTCGGCGAAGCGCCCCAACCTGATCTTCGGGCCCTGGAGATCGGCGAGAACACCCACCGCCCGGCCGGTGCGTTCGGACGCGCCCCGCACCCGGAGGTAGTTCTCCTCGTGATCGGAATGTTCGCCGTGGCTGAAGTTGAGCCGTGCGATATCCATTCCGCAGTCGACGAGTTCGCGTATGCGGTCGCCGGTTGCCGTTGCGGGCCCGAGAGTGCACACGATCTTCGCGCGCCTCGCCGATGCGGGCGCCTCCCGGCCGGGTGTGCCGAGGTATTCGGAAACTGTTGCTGTCATCGGATTTTCGATTCCGTTCTAGGCACTGCCGGTGTCGGCGTAGGAGACGGCCGCGGCGCGGACGTCGTCGATGCGGTACCGGTTGGCGGCCTCGACGGCCTTGGAGCGGTCGAGGGTGCCTTCGCCGGCGAGGGCGGACAGCACGGCGACGACGATGGATTCGGCGTCGACGTTGAAGTACCGGCGGGCGGCGGGGCGGGTGTCGGAGAAGCCGAACCCGTCGGTGCCGAGGGTGGTGTACGAGCCGGGCACCCACTGGCGGATCTGGTCGGCGACGGCGCGCATCCAGTCCGAGGCCGCCACGAACGGGCCGGCGGCGTCGGACAGGGCCTGCGTGACGTAGGGCAGCGGGGCGTCGGTGCCGGGGTCGCGCAGGGCCTGCTTCTCCCGTTCGATGCCGTCGCGGCGCAGTTCACCCCAGGAGGTGACCGACCACACGTCGGCGGCCACACCCCACTCGTCGGCGAGCAGTTCCTGGGCCCGCAGGCCCTCCGGCATGGTGACACCGGAGACCAGGATCTGCGCCTTCGGGCCCGATGCCTCGGACTTCTTGAACAGGTACATGCCCTTGAGCAGTCCGTCGACGTTGAGGTCGGCGGGTTCGGCGGGCTGGGAGTAGGGCTCGTTGTAGAGGGTGATGTAGTAGAAGATGTCCTCGCCACCGAACCCGTCCACGCCGTCGGTGCCGCCGTACATCCGGCGCAGCCCGTCCTTGACGATGTGCGCGATCTCGTAGGAGAACGCCGGGTCGTAGGCGACGGCGGCCGGGTTGGTCGAGGCCAGCAGCAGCGAGTGCCCGTCGGCGTGCTGCAGTCCTTCGCCGGTGAGGGTGGTGCGGCCGGCGGTGGCGCCGAGGACGAACCCGCGGGCCATCTGATCGGCCGCCGCCCACAGGCCGTCGCCGGTGCGCTGGAACCCGAACATCGAGTAGAAGATGTACAGCGGGATCATCGGCTCACCGTGGGTGGCATACGAGGTGCCGACCGCGGTGAACGAGGCGGTCGAGCCGGCCTCGTTGATGCCCTCGTGCAGGATCTGCCCGATCTCCGATTCCTTGTAGGCGAGCATCAGCTCCGCATCCACCGCGGTGTACAGCTGCCCGTTGCGGTTGTAGATCTTCAAGGACGGGAACCAGGAGTCCATCCCGAAGGTGCGGGCCTCGTCCGGGATGATCGGCACGATCCGCTTGCCGATCTCCTTGTCCCGCAACAGCTCCTTCATGATCCGCACCAACGCCATGGTGGTCGCGACCTGCTGCTTCCCGGAGCCCTTGCGGACCACGTCGTAGGTCGAGTCCGCCGGCTGCGGCAACGGCGCCGGGCTGGTGCGCCGCTCGGGCAGGAACCCACCCAACGCCTTACGCCGGTCGAGCATGTACTGGATTTCCGGGGCATCGGGGCCGGGGTGGTAGTACGGCGGCATCTTCGGGTCCTTCTCCAACTCTTCGTCGGAGATCGGGATCCGCTGCAGGTCCCGGAAATTCTTCAGATCATCGAGGGTCAGCTTCTTCATCTGGTGGGTGGCGTTGCGGCCCTCGAAGTGCTTGCCCAGGGTGTAGCCCTTGATGGTGTGCGCCAGGATCACCGTCGGCTGCCCCTTGTGCGCCATCGCCGCCGCGTACGCGGCGTAGATCTTGCGGTAATCGTGGCCGCCGCGCTTGAGGTTCCAGATGTCGCGATCCGAGAGGTTCTTCACCAGTTCCTTCGTCCGCGGATCCCGCCCGAAGAAGTGCTCCCGCACGTACCCGCCGTCGTTGGCCTTGTACGTCTGGTAGTCACCGTCGGGGGTGACGTTCATCAGGTTGACCAGGGCACCGTCCCGGTCCGCGTGCAACAGTGCGTCCCACTCGCGGCCCCAGACCACCTTGATCACGTTCCAGCCGGCGCCGCGGAAGAACGACTCCAACTCCTGGATGATCTTGCCGTTGCCGCGGACCGGGCCGTCGAGGCGCTGCAGGTTGCAGTTCACCACAAACGTCAGGTTGTCCAAACCTTCGGTGGCCGCCACGTGCGCCAGGCCGCGGGATTCGGGTTCGTCCATCTCCCCGTCACCCAAAAACGCCCACACGTGCTGATCGGAGGTGTCCTTGATGCCGCGGTCGTGCAGGTAGTGGTTGAACCGGGCCTGGTAGATCGCGTTCATCGGGCCCAACCCCATCGACACGGTCGGGAACTCCCAGAAATCCGGGAGCAGGCGCGGGTGCGGGTACGACGGCAACCCGCCGCCCTGATCGGCGTGCGAGTGTTCCTGCCGGAACCCGTCCATCCGCTCCGCCGGGATCCGCCCCTCCAAAAACGCGCGGGCGTAGATGCCCGGCGAGGCGTGGCCCTGGATGAAGATCTGATCCCCACCCCCGGGATGGTCCTTGCCGCGGAAGAAGTGGTTGAACCCCACCTCGTACAGCGCCGCCGACGACGCATACGTCGAAATGTGACCACCGACCCCGACGCCCGGGCGCTGCGCGCGGGTCACCATCACCGCCGCGTTCCACCGGATGAACGCCCGATACCGGCGCTCGGTCTCCTCGTCACCGGGGAACCACGGCTCGTTCTCCGTCGGGATGGTGTTCACATAATCGGTCGACGTCAACGCCGGCAACGCGACGTGCTTCTCCCCGGCCCGCTCGAGCATCCGCAACATCAGATACCGGGCACGGGTCGGTCCGGACCGGTCCAACAGTCCGTCGAACGATTCCAACCACTCCGTGGTCTCGTCCGGGTCGATATCCGGCAGATAAGACGCAACACCCTCACGGATGACGCGAAC
>NZ_JBLWIT010000031.1:0-77785 GCF_048381435.1 Rhodococcus mengyinensis
AGCCAGTTCGGCAACGGCACCGCCATCTTCACCAACGACGGCGGCGCCGCCCGACGGTTCCAGAACGAGGTCGAGGTCGGCATGGTCGGCATCAACGTCCCCATCCCCGTCCCCATGGCGTACTACAGCTTCGGGGGCTGGAAGAACTCCCTGTTCGGCGACACCCACGCCCACGGCACCGAAGGCGTGCACTTCTTCACCCGCGGCAAGGTCGTCACCACCCGCTGGCTCGACCCCAGCCACGGCGGACTCAACCTCGGCTTCCCCCAGAACAACTAAGGAACCTCTCCCATGACCGCACATCTCTCACTCCCCCGTTTCGCCAGGATCGGGGCCGGAGCAGTCGACGAGATCGGCTCGGTTGTCGACCAATTGGGTCTGCAGAGGCCGGTTCTCGTCACCGACTCCTATCTGACCGGCACCGGCGCGGCCGACCGGATCATGAGCCTCCTCAAGTCCGCGGGCAAGGAGCCGGCACTGTTCTCCGGCACCGTGCCCGACCCCACCACCGATTCCCTGGAGGAGGGGCTGAGGATCGTCGCCGAGCACAACGCGGATTCGGTGATCGGGTTCGGCGGCGGTAGTCCGATGGACACCGCGAAGGCATTGGCCGTGCTGTCCGCGAACGGCGGCGAGATGCGGTCGTACAAGGCGCCTCACGTGTACACCGGGAAGGCGCTGCCGATCATCGCGGTACCGACCACCGCCGGAAGCGGCTCGGAGGCGACGCAATTCACCGTCATCAGCGACAGCGCTTCCGACGAGAAGATGCTGTGCCCGGGACTCTCCTTCCTGCCGATCGCCGCGATCGTGGATTTCGAACTCACGATGTCGATGCCGCCGCGGTTGACCGCCGACACCGGAATCGATGCGCTCACCCACGCCATCGAGGCGTACGTCAGCAAGAAGGCCCAGCCGTTCACCGACGGACTCGCGCTCTCCGCGATCCGCACGATTGGTAAGCACATCGGCACGGCGTACGCGGACGGTGAAGACCGCACCGCGAGGGAAGCGATGATGGTCGCGTCCATGCAGGCCGGTATGGCGTTCTCCAACTCGAGCGTAGCGCTGGTGCACGGGATGAGCAGGCCGATCGGTGCGCATTTCCATGTCGCACACGGACTGTCGAATGCCATGCTGCTTCCCGCGATCACGGCGTTCTCCGTGAACGGAGCGGAGAGCCGCTACGCCGACTGCGCGCGTGCATTCGGCGCTGCACCGGAATCGGCAGGCGATTCCGTCGCCGCGCAGTTCCTCGTCGAAACCCTGACCACGCTGTGTCACGACCTGAAGGTTCCGACGCCGCTCGCCTACGGGATCGACCGCGACGCCTGGGACGGCCTCATTCCGTTGATGGCAGAGCAGGCGCTGGCGTCCGGATCGCCCGGCAACAATCCGGTCGTGCCCACCGCCGACCAGATCGAGACGCTGTATTCGGAGGTCTTCAGCCAGCGCTAGAACTCGACGGTGCCCCTGAGGTACCGCCGGTACGCCCCGGACAGATGGACGCGGTCGCCGCGCACCTCGCAGTGCACCGTTCCTCCCCGCGCCGACAGTTGTCGTCCGACAAGGCTGTCTCGGCCCAGGACGTCAGCCCAGTACGGTGCGATCTGCGAGTGCGCGGACCCCGTCACCGGGTCCTCCTGAACGCCGGCCGCGGCGCCGAACCATCGCGACACGAAATCGAGTCCCTCGACGTCGGATGCTGCGGTGACGACGATTCCCCGCACCTCCAGCGGGCTGATCACGGCGAAGTCGGGTGCCATCGACGCGATGTCGTGTTCGGATTCCGCGACGAACACGAGGTCGGTGGCCTTCAGGCACTCCCGCACCGGAATGCCGAGTGCGGCGACGATCCGGGGATCGGCCGCGGTCGGCGCCGGCGGCTCCGCCGGGAAATCCATCACCAGCGTCGCGTCCGGTCCACGGTCGACGTGCAGCCAGCCGCTGCGCGTCCAGAATTGGATGCGGTCGGCGTCCGGGTGCACGTCCTCGAAGATCTGCGCGGCCGTGGCGAGGGTGGCATGGCCGCACAGGTCCACCTCGACGGCAGGGGTGAACCACCGCAGGTGATATGCCGGGTGTTCCCGGTCGTGGGGCCCCGCGTCCACGGGAAGCCGAGCGGTGTAGAACGCCGTCTCGGACAGATTGTTCTCTTCGGCGAGTTGCTGAAGAACCGAATCGTCCAGCCAGTCGGTCAGCGGCATGACCGCCGCCGGGTTGCCCTCGAAGGGCCCGGCGGCGAATGCGTCGATCTGATAGATGTCCAGCTTCATAGCGTCCGATGGTGGTGGACGGTCCGGCGCCCGTCGAGGGCCATCGCACACACTCTGGACCGGTCCAGCCGGCGTCAGGCCCGCGCGAAGCTCATCGTCTCGCCTTCGACGCCGCGCATCCACAGGTCGTTGCACGCGGCCGCCAGTTCCGGCAGTCCCTCCTCGATGGCGGCGAACACGTTGCCCGGCACCCAGCCGACGTCGCCGTTGAGCAGGAGGTTGTTGCGGCCGTAGAAGATCGCGAGGTCGGTGGCGCCCTGTGCGGCGTGCGCCTCGGATCCCGGCTCGTACCCGTAGGCGGAGTTGCCGATCTCCCAGGGCTCGAAGTCGAACAGGCACACGTCACCGGGAATCGGTGTGACGGTGGGATTTTCCCGCCGCGGCGCCGCGGTGATCCGCGGGATCAGCGTGTACACCTCGTTGCGTGCGTACTTGGCGTGGTACGCGTCGCCGCTCTGTGGAAGCACGTCCCACACCGCGTCGCACGTGAGTGGTGCGTCCTCATCGAGAAGCCGGGCACGGCAGGTCACGCCGCGCTTGTCCAGGCTGATGGTGATGTAGCGAGCCACAGGTCCTCCTTCGGAGCCCGTGAGTACTTGTTAACCGCCCGCGGTTAACAAGTACTCACGGGTGCTTGTCACACCTCGTCGAGTACTTCGGACCAGATCTTCAGGGCGTCCTCGATCTGTTCCGCCGTCACGATGAGCGGTGGAATCATCCGTACCACGTTCATGTGGGCGCCGCAGGTCAAGAGCAGCAGCCCCTTCTTCGCGGCCAGCTGCTGCGCCGCAGCCGCTTTCGCACGGTCCGCACTGCCGTCGGCGGCCGTGAACTCGCTACCCACGAGCAGTCCGAGACCACGGACGTCGCCGATCCCGTCGATGGCACGCGTGCGCGCACCGTCGAGCAACTGGACGCCCCGCGCGGCGGCGTTGGCCACGAGGTCTTCCTTCTCGATCACCTCGAGCGTCGCGACCGCGGCCGCGCAGGACACGGCATTGCCTCCGTACGTTCCACCCTGCGACCCCGGCCAACCCTTGGCCATGAGCTCCTCGGACGCCGCGATGCCCGACAACGGGAAACCACTGGCCAGACCCTTGGCGATGGTGATGATGTCGGGCCGGACGTCGAAATGCTGGTGCCCGAAGAACTTGCCGGTGCGACCGAAACCGGTCTGGATCTCGTCGATGACGAGCAGGATGCCGTACCGGTCGGCGCGCTCGCGGAGCCCCTGGAAGAACGCGGTGTTGCCGGGCACGTATCCGCCCTCGCCGAGGACGGGCTCGACGACGAACGCCGCCGTCTCGTTCGGCGCGGTGAGCGTCGCGAAGATGTAGTCGAGTTCCTTCAGCGCGAACGCGGTCGCCTCCTCCTCGGACCAGCCGTAGCGGTAGGCGTTGGGGAACGGTGCCACGTGCACCCCGCCCATCAGCGGGCTGAAGCCGGCCGAGAACCGGGTGCCGGACGTGGTCATCGTCGCCGTCGCGACCGTGCGCCCGTGGAATCCGCCGTGGAAGACGATCACGTTGGGGCGGCCGGTCGCCTGCCGCGACAGTCGCAGCGACGCCTCGACGGCCTCGCTCCCCGAGTTCGCGAAGAACAGCGAGTCGAGCCCCGGGGGCAGCACCGACCCCAGCCGATCGACCAGTTCGAGCATCGGCTGGTGCATGACCGTCGTGTACTGGCCGTGGATCAGGGAGCCGACCTGCCTGCGCGCGGCCTCCACGACGTGCGGGTGGCAGTGCCCGGTGCTGGTGACGCCGATGCCCGCGGTGAAGTCGAGATAGCGCCTGCCGTCGGTGCCGTAGAGGTAGCACCCTTCACCGTGATCGACCGTCACGGGTGTGGCCTGTGCGAGCAGTGGAGATAGCCGAGTCACGAGAACCCTCCCACGCGTAGATGCCGGCGAATGTCGGCAAGTGCATTGTCAGATTGTTGACAATCTGTATAACATGGGGAGCGTCCCTTCGGCAATGGAGAATGGGGAAAAATCATGCTCGAGGAAGCAGCAATCGCATCGGTGCAGACCGGCCTGTTCATCGGCGGCAAATGGCGCGACAGCGCCCGCACCATGCCGGTCCACGACCCGTCCAATGGACAGATCCTGTGCACGGTCGCCGACGCCGACGCCGCGGAGGCCCGCGAGGCGCTCGACGCGGCGGTGGCGGCGCAACCGTCGTGGGCGGCCACGACACCCCGCGAACGCAGCACCATCCTCATGAACGCACACCGACTCCTGCTCGAGAACGTCGACCGGCTGGCGCTGGTCATGACGCTCGAGATGGGCAAGCCACTCACCGAGGCGCGGGGTGAAATCGCCTACGCCGCGGAGTTCTTCCGCTGGTTCGCGGAGGAGGCCGTCCGCATCGACGGCGGCTACATGACGGCGCCCGGCGGCGGGTCGCGGTTCCTCGTGACCCGTCAGCCCGTGGGGCCGAGCCTGCTCATCACCCCGTGGAACTTCCCGATGGCGATGGGCACCCGGAAGATCGGGCCCGCGATCGCCGCCGGATGCACGTCCGTCATCAAGCCGGCGGCCCAGACGCCGCTGTCGATCCTGGCGCTCGCCGACATCCTCACCGAGGCCGGGCTGCCGGACGGCGTCGTCAACGTCGTCACCACGTCCAGCCCCGACGAGGTCATCACTCCCCTCATCCTCGACGGCAGGGCCCGCAAGCTGTCGTTCACCGGTTCGACCAAGGTCGGGAAGCATCTGCTCGAACTGTGCGCGCGCACGGTGATGCGCACATCCATGGAATTGGGCGGCAACGCGCCGTTCCTCGTCTTCGACGACGCGAATCTCGACGACGCCGTCGACGGGGCCATGGCGGCGAAGATGCGCAACATCGGCCAGGCCTGCACGGCTGCCAACCGGATTCTCGTGCACAGTTCGGTCGCCGAGGAATTCACGCGCAAACTCACGCAGCGGATGGAGGCCCTGCCCGTCGGGCGCGGCACGGAGGACGGCGTCGTGGTCGGACCGCTGATCGACGAGGCGGCCGTCGCGAAGGTGAGCAGTCTCGTCGCGGACGCGGTCGACCGCGGCGCCTCGGTGCTCACCGGCGGCGAGGCACTCGACCGCCCGGGCAACTTCTACCCGGCGACGGTCCTGACGGGTGTGCCCGACGACGCCGAGATGTGCCACAACGAGATCTTCGGCCCGGTGGCCGCGATCAGCACGTTCGAGACCGAGGCCGAGGCCGTCGAGCGGGCCAACGACACCCCGTACGGGCTGGTGGCCTACGTGTACACCGAGAGCCTCAAGCGCGGCATCCGCGTGTGCGAGGCGCTGGAGTCGGGCATGGTCGGCCTCAACCAGGGCGTGGTGTCGAATCCGGCCGCGCCGTTCGGCGGCGTGAAGGAATCCGGGCTCGGACGCGAAGGCGGGACCACCGGCATCGACGAATACCTCGAGACCAAATACATCGGTGTCGCGGTCTAGGAACTAGAGCCAGGTGTCTTCCGACGACGTCGTGAGGAACGCCTCGAGGTCGTCGCGCCACGGCGCAGGCACCGTCTTGTCCGGCTCGATGCCGGTGTACTGCCCGCGGTAGAACAGCAACGGTCGCTCCTCCCTGATCTCGCTCAGGGAGGAGACCCGGCCGAACGCGACCCAGTGGTCGCCGCCGTCGTGCACGCTCTCGAGCGAGCAGTCGATGTGGGCGAGCGAGCCGGTGAGGATCGGCGAGCCCAGCGGCGACTCCGTCCAGTCGATCCCGGCGAACTTGTCCGGGTCGCGGGAACCGAATCGGGCGCACGTCGACTGTTGTTCTTCGGCGAGCACGTTGACGCAGAAGATGCCGCTGCGCTCGATCGCCGCCCACGACCGCGACGTCTTGGTCGGGCAGAACAGCACGAGCGGGGGTTCGAGCGACAGCGCGGCGAACGACTGGCATGCGAACCCCACCGGCACGCCGTCGTCGATCGTCGTGATGATGGTGACGCCGGTGCAGAACTGGCCGAGCACCGTCCGGAACCGTCGCGGATCGATCGCCTCGGCCGCGACGGCCCCGTCCCCGGTCACCTCGCTCACGGCTGCATCCCGACGCTGAAGTCGTGACCCCACAGGCTGACGGCCGTGCTCTCCCTCGCGATCCAGCTCTCGTCCTCCACCTGACGTCCCTCGCAACCGAATTCGATGTCGAAGCCGCCGGGGGTCTTCATGTAGAACGACAGCATCAGGTCGTTGACGTGGCGGCCGAGCGTGGCCGACATCTTGACCTTCTTGCGGAGCGCGCGGTCGAGGCACAATCCGACGTCGTCGGAGTTCTCGACCTCGATCATCAGGTGCACGATGCCGCTCGGCGTCGGCATCGGCAGGAACGCGAGACTGTGATGCCGCGGGTTGCAGCCGAAGAACCGCAACCACGCCGGCTTGCCGTCCGCCGGCCGCCCGACCATTTGCGGGGGCAACCGCATCGAATCGCGCAGGCGGAAACCGAGGACGTCGCGGTAGAAGCGCAGCGACGCCTCGTCGTCCGTGGTCGAGAGCACGACGTGCCCGAGGCCCTGCTCACCGGTGACGAACTTGTGCCCGTACGGGCTGACCACGCGCCGGTGCTCCAGGGCCGCGCCGTGAAACGCCTCGAGCGTGTTACCCGACGGGTCCTCGAACGTGATCAGCTCGTCGACCCTGCGGTCCTGCAGCTGCTCGGCCGTCCCCTCCTTGAACGCGACGCCGGCCGCCGACAGGTTGTCCCGGACCTCCTGCAACTCCGCGGCATTGGCCGTCTCCCAGCCCGACACCGACAGCCGGTCCTGTTCCCCCGGGAAGATCACGAGGCGAGCCGGGAAGTCGTCCATCCGCAGATACAGGGCGTCCGGGTCGGAGCCCTTGCCCTCGACCATGCCGAGCACCTTGAGACCGTATTCGCGCCACGCGGCCATGTCGGTGGCCTCGATGCGCATGTATGCCAGTGAACGAATACTCATCACTTACCCCCGTCCAGAAGGAAATCGGTGGCCAGGCGGTTGAACTCGTCGAACTTCTCCAGCTGCGCCCAGTGTCCGCACCCGCCGAAGACGTGCAACTGCGCCCGCGGAATCATCTTCAGCGCCACCAGCGCACCGTCGAGCGGGTTGACCCGGTCTTCGCGACCCCAGATCAGCAGCACCCGCTGGCGCAGCTTGTACGCGTCGCGCCACAGCATTCCCAGCTCGAAGTCGGCCGAAGAGAACGACTTTCCCATCGCCTTGGCGGCCGCGAGCGACTCGGGTGTGCTCGCCGCGGCGAAACGTTCGTCGATCAGTTCGTCGGTGATCAACTTCTGGTCGAACACCATGATGCGCAGGAACGCCTCGAGATTCTCCCGGGTGGGCTGGTAGCCGAACTTGCCGAGGTTCTTGACGCCCTCGGTCGGGTCCGGGGCGAACAGGTTGACGCTCAGCCCGCCCGGACCCATGAGCACCAGCCGGCCCGCGCGGTCGGGGTAGTCCAGCGCGAAACGCACCGCGGCACCGCCACCGAGCGAGTTGCCGAGCAGGTGGACACGCCCGCCGACGCCGAGGGTGTCGAGCAGGTCCTTCAACGCGGACGCACTGTGCACGAAGTACTGCGGGTGCTGGGTCGGCTTGTCCGACAACCCGTATCCCGGCTGATCGACGGCGAGCACGTGGAACTTCTCGGCGAGAACCGGGATGTTCCTGGCGAAGTTCGACCACGACGAAGCGCCCGGTCCGCCGCCGTGCAGCAGCACGATCGTGGTGTCGTTGCCGACGCCGGCCTCGTGGTAGTGCAACTTCAGGTCGGGCCGGACCTGCGCGAACTTCGAGGTGGACTCGAACGTGAGGGCCTCTTCGGTAGTCGTCACGTGTTCTCCTAGACCATCGTGTCGGTGATGGGCAGACCGAATTCGCCTGTGCCGTACATGACGTAGGCGCGCTCGGGATCGTTGGCCGCGTGGACGCGTCCGGCGTGCGCATCCCGCCAGAAACGCTGCAGCGGCGTCCCGTTGGCCAGCGCGGTGGCCCCCGAGCTCTCGAACAGTTTGTCGATGGACGAAATGGCGCGGCCCGTGGCGCGCACCTGGTCGCGGCGAGCCCGCAGCCGCAGCTCGAACGGGACTTCCTCACCGGCGACGAGCAGTGCGTATTCGTCGGCGACGTTCCCGGACAGCTGGCGCCAGGCTGCGTCGATGTCACTCGAGGCCTCTGCGATGCGAACCTTGGCGAACGGGTCGTCCTTCGCCTTCTCGCCGGCGAACGCCGCGCGGACGCGCTTGCCCTGATGTTCGACGTGCGCGTCGTAGGCGCCGTAGGCCATCCCGACGATCGGCGCGGAGATGGTGGTGGGATGGATTGTTCCCCAGGGCATCTTGTAGACGGGTGCGGTGTTGCGCTCGAGCCCGGGTGCGGTGAGGTTGCTCATCGCCTTGAAGCTGAGAACGCGGTGCGTCGGGACGAAGACGTCCTCCACCACCACGGTGTTACTGCCGGTTCCGCGGAGTCCCACGACATTCCACACGTCGTCGATCCGGTAGTCCTCACGCGGGATCAGGAAGCTGACGAAGTCGACGGGGCGGCCGTCCTTGATGACGGGCCCACCGAGCACCGCCCAGCTGGCGTGATCACAGCCGGAAGACCAGGCCCAGGCGCCGTTGACCGTGTATCCGCCGTCGACGACCTGCCCGGCGCCCATCGGCGCGTACGACGACGAGATGCGGACGTCGGTGTCGTTGCCCCACACGTCTTCCTGAGCCTGCTGCGAGAACAGGGCGAGGTGCCAGTTGTGCACACCGATGATCGACGAGACCCAGCCGGTGGAACCGCAGGCGCTCGCGATCTTCCGCACCGCGGAGTAGAACAACACCGGATCCGCCTGGTAACCACCCCACTGTTCGGGCTGGAGCAACCGGAAGAATCCGGTCTCCTGGAGCGCCTTCATGGAATCGTCGGGGATACGACGTAGATCCTCGGTCTCCTGCGCACGCTCTCGCAGCGTCGGCAGTAGTGCGTCGAGCCGCTGCATCACCTCGTGACTGTCATGGTCACCCACAGGACGCTCCTGTCTCGTTCGATGGTTCATTTATCTTCTGAGACTAGAACACGTTCCCATTTATGTCGAGATACCGGCAAAGGCGCTGTTTGACGGCCCGGGTCTGGAAGAAAGCCCCCGAAAATCTGGCGGATCGTGTCGAAGTTCTATAACGTGTTCTACTAACAGCATGAAGGGATGTGAGGGCACAATGGCGCAGATTCGCGAGATCGATGTGGGCACGGTCCAGACCCGCTTCGCGCGTGGTTGGCACTGCCTCGGTTTGACCAAGACGTTCAAGGACGGCAAACCGCATTCGATCGAGGCATTCGGCACCAAACTCGTCGTCTTCGCCGACAGCAAGGGCGAACTGAAGGTTCTGGACGCGTATTGCCGGCACATGGGCGGCGACCTGTCTCAGGGCACCGTGAAGGGCGATTCCGTGGCCTGCCCGTTCCACGACTGGCGCTGGGGCGGCAACGGCAAGTGCACCAGCATTCCCTACGCACGCCGGGTTCCCCCGATCGCCCGCACCCGGGCATGGCTCACCCTCGAGCAGAACGGTCAGCTGTTCGTCTGGAACGACCCGGAGGGCAATCCCCCACCGGAGAACGTGACCATCCCCCGCATCGAAGGCGCCTACAGCGACGAGTGGACCGACTGGACCTGGAACTCGATGCTGATCGAAGGGTCCAACTGCCGCGAGATCATCGACAACGTCGTCGACATGGCGCACTTCTTTTACATCCACTACGCGTTCCCGACGTACTTCAAGAACGTCTTCGAAGGCCACATCGCAACGCAGTACCTCAACACGAAGGGTCGCCCCGACGTCGGGATGGCGACGCAGTACGGCATGGAATCGCTGCTGCGCTCCGAGGCCGCGTACTACGGGCCGTCCTACATGATCAATCCGCTGTGGAACAGCTACGGCGGGTACGAGGTCGAGAGCGTCCTCATCAACTGCCACTATCCGGTGACCAACAATTCGTTCATGCTCCAGTACGGCGTGACCGTCAAGAAGCCGACCGGCATCGACGACGAAACAGCCGACAAGCTGGCCGCGAAGTTCACCGAGGGCATCGCCGAGGGCTTCCTGCAGGACGTCGAGATCTGGAAGAACAAGACCAAGATCGACAACCCCCTGCTCTGCGACGAGGATGGTCCGGTCTACCAGCTGCGACGCTGGTACGACCAGTTCTACGTCGACGTCGCCGACGTCACCGACAAGATGACGCAGCGTTTCGAGTTCGAAGTCGACACCACCAAGGCCAACGAGGCCTGGCAACACGAGGTCGAGGAGAACCTGGCCCGTCAGAAGGCCGAACGCGAGGCCGCGGAGCGGTCCGAGAACACGACTGCGGAGCGGTCCGAGAACCGGGAAGCGCAGGTCTGATCATGAGTGCCTCGATCGAATGGGCCAAAGCTCCCGACTTCGCCGGGCAGCCTGCTCGGCTCGAGGCCATTCATGCGCAGACGTTGGCCGACAAGGCCAATTACCTCGACGACGGCATGAACGAAGTCGAGTGCCGTACGTGCGGAACCTGTGTGCTGGTGCGCAAGAACAGCCTCAAGCACACGAGCGTCCAGTGGACGGACGACCCTGCGAAGACGTGCCCGACGTTCCGGGACGCCGTCGGCGAGGGACAGTCCACCGCGCTCCGCGAGGGGTGCCCGCGACTGTGGGACAGCATCAACCACGCGGTGATGGAGGGGTTCATCGACGTGCGAGATCGCGTCGAATAGTCGTCGGTACCGCTGTGACGCGGATGCGTCGCCCAATGTGACATTTGTGCAGTCAGGCTGCACGGATGTCACATTGGGCGCTTAGGCTGGATGTGCCGTCGGATCCGGCGGTTCCAGCCGAGCCGGAGGCGCGCCATGACAGGCCGAATCGTGCACTTCGAGATCCCCTTCGACGACGGTGACCGCGCACGAGCGTTCTATCGGGACGCATTCGGGTGGGCCATCGCCGAGATCCCCGACATGGACTACAGCATGGTCACCACCGGACCCGTCGGTGAGAGCGGCATGCCCGACGAACCCGGTTACATCAACGGCGGCATGATGCAGCGCGGGGAGGTGACCACTCCCGTGGTCACCGTCGACGTCGAGAGCATCGAATCCGCCCTCGAAAGGATCGAATCCCTCGGTGGCAAGACCGTCACCGGCCGGACCCCCGTCGGGAACATGGGATTCGCCGCGTACTTCACCGACTCCGAGGGCAACGTCGTCGGGCTGTGGGAGACCGCCCGCTGACCCGTGAGTACTTATCAACCGCCCGACGTTAAGAAGAACTCACGGGCGGCGCAGCCGCAGCCCGCTCGCGCTGCAGCTCGAGCGCGATGTCGATGAGCTGGTCTTCCTGGCCGCCGACGAGCTTGCGCTTGCCGGCGCGGACGAGGAGTTCGGCCGACGAGACGCCGTACCGTTCGGCCTGGCGTTCGGCGTGCTTGAGGAAGCTCGAATAGACGCCGGCGTACCCCATCATCAGCGCCTGGCGGTCGAGGAGGCATTCGGCGGGCATCGCCGGACGCACCACGTCCTCGGCGGCGTCGGCGATCGCGAAGAAGTCGATCCCCGTCTTGACGCCGATCTTGTCGCACACGCCGACGAACGCCTCGACCGGCGCGTTACCGGCGCCGGCGCCGAATCGTCGTGTGCTGCCGTCGATCTGCTTGGCACCTGCCCGCACGGCGGCGATCGAGTTGGCCACGCCGAGTCCGAGGTTCTCGTGACCGTGGAAACCCACCTGGGCGTCCGAGCCGAGTTCCTGCACCAGCGCCTCGACGCGGTCCGACACCTGCTCGAGCACGAGCGCACCTGCGGAGTCGACGACGTACACGCACTGGCAGCCCGCGTCGGCCATGATGCGGGCCTGCTTGGCGAGCTTTTCCGGTGCGATCGAATGCGCCATCATCAGGAAACCGACGGTCTCGAGACCGCGGTCGCGGGCCAGCCCGAAGTGCTGGATGGACACGTCCGCCTCGGTGCAGTGCGTGGCGATGCGGCAGATCGAGGCGCCGTTGTCCTGGGCGACGATGATGTCGTCCTTGATGCCGAGCCCCGGCAGCATGAGGAAGGCGATCTTCGCGTTCTTCGCCGTGTCGACGGCGATCGAGATGAGTTCCTGCTCCGGGACCTTGGAGAACCCGTAGTTGAACGAGGACCCACCCAGTCCGTCGCCGTGCGTCACCTCGATGACCGGGACCCCGGCGTTGTCGAGCGCACCGACGATGGCCCGGACCTCCTCACCGGTGAACTGGTGCCGCTTGTGGTGCGAACCGTCCCGCAGGGAGGTGTCGGTGACGCGGATGTCCCAGCTGCTGCTCATATTTCCCGTCGCTCCGCTCGCCCCGTCGAAATGAACCATTGTGCTCATGCCTCCACACTCAGGAGCTTCTGGGCGATCTCCTCGCCCACCTTGGTTGCCGCTGCGGTCATGATGTCGAGGTTGCCCGCGTACGGCGGCAGGAAGTCGCCTGCGCCCTCGACCTCGACGAACGTGGTGACCGTCGCCTGCCCGCCGGACACGACACTCGGGTCGTCGAACTGCGGTTCGTTGAGCAGCCGGTAGCCGGGGACGTACTGCTGGATGTCCGCGACGACGCGGTGGATGGAGTCGGTGATGGCGGCGCGGTCGGCGTCCTCGGGGATCGCGCAGAAGATCGTGTCGCGCATGATCATCGGCGGGTCGGCCGGGTTGAGGATGATGATGGCCTTGCCGCGCTGCGCTCCGCCGATGGTCTCGATGCCGCGGCTGGTGGTCTTGGTGAACTCGTCGATGTTGGCGCGGGTGCCCGGGCCTGCGGAGACGGACGCCACCGACGCGACGATCTCGGCGTACGGCACGTCGACGACGCGGGAGACGGCGTACACGATCGGGATCGTGGCCTGCCCTCCGCACGTGATCATGTTGACGTTGGGGGCGCCGAGGTGTTCGAACAGGTTCGCCGGTGGGACCACGGCGGGTCCGACGGCGGCGGGTGTCAGGTCGACGGCGCGGATGCCGGCGGCCTCGTACCGCGGTGCTGCCTCCCGATGCACGTACGCGGACGTGGCCTCGAAGACGAGATCGGGTTTCTCCGGCTGGTTCAGCAGCCAGTCGACACCCTCGGCAGACGTTTCCAGTCCCAACTTGCGGGCCCGCGCCAGGCCTTCGCTCTCGGGGTCGATCCCGATCATCCACCGGGGTTCGAGCCACTCGGATCGCTGCAGCTTGTAGAGCAGGTCGGTGCTGATGTTGCCCGAACCGACGATCGCCACACTTGCCTTGGTCATGAACAAACTCCTACTTGAACTGCAGGGATACGGAGCCGAGCCCACTGAACTCGGCGCGGAAGTGATCGCCCGGGTGCGCGTCGATGGCGCGGGTGCACGAGCCGGGCAGCACGATGTCGCCGGCCTTCAACAAGACGCCGAAGCTCTCGACCTTCTGCGCGAGCCAGGCGACGGCCGTCACCGGGTTGCCGAGCACGGCGTCGCTGCGTCCCTCGGCCTTGGTCTCGCCGTTACTGGTCAGAACTGCGTCGATGGACCTGATGTCGATGTCCTCGGGCCGCACCCGGTTCTTGCCGAGCACGAACCCGGCGGACGAGGCGTTGTCGGCGATCGTGTCCGGCAGCGTGATCTTCCAGTCGGTGATCCGGCTGTCGATCAGCTCGATGGACGGTGCGAACGCCACGGTGGCGTCGAGGACGTCCTGCTCGGTGCAGCCTGCGCCGGGGAGGTCGGCGCCCAGCACGAATGCGACCTCGACCTCGACGCGCGGGAAGCAGAACCGCGCCGTGTCGACGGGTTGGTCCTCGAAGACCTCCATGTCGGCGAGCAGGTGGCCGTAGTCGGGTTCGTCGACGCCCATCATCTGCTGCATGGCGAGGGACGACAGGCCGACCTTGTGCCCGACGACCTTTGCGCCGTCCTGCAGCCGGCGGCGGATGTTGATCAGCTGGATCTCGTAGGCGTCGACGACGTCGATGTCGGGATGGTCCGCGGTCAGGGGGCCGATGGGAGCGCGGCCACGTTCCGCGGCGTCGAGCTGATTCGCCAACTCGGTGCGTAGTTGCGTCGAGAGCATGGTGTGAGGACCTTCCCTGAAGTTCGTTTGCGTGCGCACGCCCACCGGTTTCCACTGCAACGTGTTTCGTTCTTGTTTGTTGGCGTCAGTAATACTTCCTGGCAGAAAGGATGGACTGACAACCCCATCATTCTATAACGTGTTCTACATGAGCAAGCACGAATACGACATCGTGGTCGTCGGCAGCGGTGCCGGTGGAATGACCGCGGCCCTCACCGCGGCCCACAAGGGACTCAGCGTCGTCATCCTCGAAAAGGCGCCGCACTTCGGCGGCTCCACCGCGCGCTCCGGCGGTGGCGTGTGGATCCCGAACAACGAGGCGCTGATCGCCGCGGGGGTCGAGGACACCACAGACGCCGCGCGGACCTACCTGCACAGCATCATCGGCGACGTCGTCCCGAAGGACCGGATCGACGCCTACATCGACCGCGGCCCCGAGATGCTGTCGTTCGTGCTGAAGAACAGCCCACTGAAACTGCAGTGGGTGCCCGAATACTCCGACTACTACCCCGAGGCCCCCGGCGGACGGCTCGGCGGACGGTCCGTCGAGCCGACACCGTTCGACGGCAGGAAACTCGGCGCCGACCTCGCGCAGCTCGAACCCGATTACGTCAAGGCGCCGTCGAATTTCGTGATCACCCAGGCCGATTACCGCTGGCTGAACCTGCTGATGCGCAACCCGCGCGGTCCGCTGCGCGCAGCCCGGGTCGGCCTCCGCTTCCTCGGCGCCAAGCTCACCGGGAAGCGGCTGCTCGTCCGCGGTCAGGCGCTCGTCGCGGGACTGCAGGCCGGGCTGAAGGCCGCCGGCGTCCCGATCCTGCTCGACACCCCGCTCACCGACCTGTATGTGGAGGACGGCGTGGTCAAGGGCGTCAACGCCACGGTCGACGGACAGCCGCAGGTGTTCCGGGCACGCCGCGGCGTGGTGATCGCGTCGGGCGGTTTCGAGCACAACGACGAGGCCCGCAAGAAGTACCAGCGAGCACCGATCGGCACCGAATGGACCGTCGGCGCGAAGGCCAACACCGGCGACGGCATCTGGGCGGGCGAAAAGCTCGGCGCCGCGCTCGATCTGATGGAAGACGCCTGGTGGGGACCGTCCATCCCGCTCACCGGCGGCCCGTGGTTCGCGCTGTCCGAGCGGAGCCTGCCGGGCTGCATCATGATCAACGAATCCGGCAAACGCTTCGTCAACGAATCCGCACCGTACGTCGAGGCGACGCACGCGATGTACGGCGGCACGCACGGCCAGGGCGACGGACCGGGCGAGAACGTTCCGTGCTGGCTCGTCCTCGACCAGCGTTACCGCGACCGGTACGCGTTCGCCGGAGTCACCCCACGGTCCCCGTTCCCCGGTCGCTGGCTGAAGGCCGGTGTCATCGTCAAGGCGGGCACCGTCGCCGAGCTGGCCGGGAAGATCGGCGTGCCGGTCGACGCGCTCACCGAAACGGTCTCACGTTTCAACACTTTCGCCCGCAACGGCAAGGACGAGGACTTCGGCCGTGGTGAGAGCGGGTACGACCACTACTACGGGGATCCCCGCAACAAGCCCAACCCGAGCCTCGGGGCGCTCGAGAAGGCGCCGTTCTTCGCCGTCAAGATGGTCCCGGGCGACCTCGGCACCAAGGGCGGTCTGCGCACCGACCGCAACGCCCGCGTGCTGCGGGAGGACGGCAGCACCATCGAGAACCTCTACGCGGTGGGCAATGCCAGCGGCCCGGTGATGGGCCACACCTACGCCGGACCCGGCGCAACCATCGGCCCGGCGATGACGTTCGGCTATCTCGCGGTACTCGATATCCTCGACAAGACCTCGCAGGCCGATTCCCCGACGTCACTCACCGGAGACACCACCAATGCCCATTGATCCGAACATCGCCATCGGAGCCGAACTGCCCGTTCAGGAGTTCTCCTGGACCAGTTCCGACGTGCAGCACTACCACCTCGCTCTCGGTGCCGGATCCCGTCCGCTGGACGAGAGGGAGTTGCGGTACCTGACCGACGGGAAGCCGCAGGTGCTCCCCACGTTCGCCACGGTGGCCGCGACTTTCCACGCCACCGAAGCCCCGCGAGTGTCGTTCCCGGGCGTCGAGATCGACCTCGCCAAGGTGGTCCACGGCAGCCAGGAAGTGACCGTGCACCAGCCGATTCCCCCGGAGGGCAAGGCCCGCACCACCACCCGCATCGCCGAGGTGTGGGACAAGGGCAAGGCCGCCGTCATCGTGCAGGAGTCGACGACCACCGACCTCGACGGCACCCCCCTGTGGACCGGGCGGTCGTCCATCTTCGCCCGCGGGGAAGGCGGTTTCGGCGGTGAGCGCGGGCCGTCCCAGTCCGTCGAACTACCCGACCGGCCTGCCGACGTCGAGGTCGACACGCCCGTCCTTCCGCAGCAGGCGCTGATGTACCGGATGTGCGGCGACCGCAACCCCCTGCATTCCGACCCGAAGTTCGCTTCCGCCGCAGGGTTTCCCGCCCCGATCCTGCACGGCCTGTGCACCTACGGAATGGTGTGCAAAGCGGCCGTCGACGCAGTGCTCGACTCGGACGCGTCGCAGGTCGCGGGCTTCCGAGGGCGGTTCGCGGGCGTAGTTTTTCCCGGCGAGACGCTGCACACGCGGATCTGGCGGGACGAGGGCAGGCTCCTCATCTCGGCCACGGTTCCCGAGCGTGATCATGCTCCGGCCCTGGCCGACGTGGTGCTGACCCTGGCCCAGGGGTGACAGTTACCGACATTTGACCGAATGTGCCCAGTTCGGGCGGATATTCGCGAATATCAGGCACGATGCCGCAACACTTTGTACGCTTTCCGTGACCTCATCGAGACGTGTCAACCGATGGTCGGGGCGGTTCCACGGCTCTCCACGAGCAGTAGCGAACAAAGGGGGGACCTCGTGTCCCAGCGCAGACATCTCCGTCCCGTGCGGCGCGCCGCCGTTGCCGGTGCTCTCGCGTTCTGCGCGACCGCCCTCGTCGCTGTCCCCGCGAACGCCGCGCCTGTGGCGGGCAGTTCCGACAGCGGCAGCACCGGCGGCAGTTCGATGGGTTCGTCTGTTCTCCCGACACCCATTCCCACCCCGACCGGGCTGGCCGCGCTCGCGGCCGCGACGACCCAGACGGGCAAGCCCTATCTGTGGGGTGGGACGGGTCCGGACGCGTGGGACTGCTCGGGGCTGGTGCAGTGGGCATTCCGTCAGGCGGGGGTGAATCTGCCACGCACCACGTGGGAGCAGGCCGAGGTCGGCGCACCCATTCCGCTGTGGGCGCTGGCTCCCGGCGACATCGTGGTGCTCAACCCGGACGCGTCGCACATCGGTATCTACGCGGGCTTGGGCCAGGTCTTCAATGCGTACGGGCGCGGCGTGCCCGTGGGTCTGGCACCGCTGTCGCAGTTCCACATCTACAGCATCCGCCGGTTCTGACTCTCGGTCGTGCGTCTGCCGACGTACGGCCACACCGCGACGAGGAACAGCACCACCACCGCAACCGGCCCGCGCAGGGACACCCATGCCGGCCCGTCCGGCAGTGCCGCTGCCAGAGACGCCGCGGCGCCGGTGACGACCGCGCCCAGCAGCAGCGTCGAGATTCCCGGTGCGAGACCGGTGTACGCGACGAGCAGCAGTCCCGTCGCCCCGACACCCGCGGCGGCGGCCGCGAACGCGGACGCGGCGCCCAGGACGAGCGCGATCAACGCTGCCTGCACCGCGACCATCGCAATCCATCTCATCGGAATGCCCCCGATGGCCGGCGGGCACGATCGACGAGGGCCAGCGCCAGATCCAGTGCGGAATCGTCGTCCCACGCCACCACCGGGACCCCGAGAACGCCCATGTTCCGGTACATGTTCCGCCGCTCGAGCCGCCACATCCTGCCGGTCATCGGATCGAGTTCGTACTCGAACGGCGGGCCGCGGAGCACGTCGACGGCCACGACGACGTGACCGCGACGCCTCAACTCCAGCAGCGACAGCGCGAAGTTGGTGTCCAGCATGGTGGAGAACGCGATGACCACCGCCCGCGGCGGCAACGCGACCCGCGGGACGAGTGTGCCTTCGGCGGCGCCGGCGTCGGAGTCGAGGACGGTGTCGAGGATTCGGTAGAACTGCCTGCGTCCGATGTCGGCGCCGAGCCATCGCAGCCGGAGCCCATGGGCGACGACCCCGGCGCGGTCGCCGCGCTGCAGGGCCGTCTGCACCACCTGCGTGGCCCCGCGCACGGTCCGGTGCAGGCTCTCCGACGCCGGGCCCGGTGCCTGCGGGGTGGTGTCGAGTACGGCGACGACGTCCGCGGCGCGGTCCATGATCCGTTCGGTGACGTGCAACCGGCCGCGCCGGGCACTCACCGGCCAGTTGACGCTGCGCAACGGATCCCCCGGCGCGTGCGGCCGGATGTCCCCGAACTCGACGCCCGAACCGAATCGGCGGGTGCGGTGCGCGCCGATCCGGTCCGGAAGTGTGGCGTGGGGCAACGGAGTCGGCATCGGCGGCGCCAACGGGAACACTCGCAGTTCCGCAACGGGAACCGGCAGCGACGCCGTGAGCAGGCCGCCGCCTGCACGTGCCGTGACCGTCAGTGCGGGTTCGTACCGGCCCCACCGGTCCGCCGATACCACGTAGTCGCCGTCGCCGATCTGCTCGACCGTGTAGCCGTCGGACGGCGTAGGTGCCACCTGGAGTTCCGCCGCACCACCGCAGA
The DNA here is from genome assembly GCF_048381435.1 of Rhodococcus mengyinensis. Taxonomy (NCBI): domain Bacteria; kingdom Bacillati; phylum Actinomycetota; class Actinomycetes; order Mycobacteriales; family Nocardiaceae; genus Rhodococcus; species Rhodococcus mengyinensis. The sequence goes on from NZ_JBLWIT010000031.1 coordinate 19,021, forward strand.
CCGTCACGTCCACCGAGAAGTGCACGGACTCGGATTCGAAACACCGCAGCGTGCGCGCCGACGCCTCGACGCGGATGCCGGTGGCCGGACGGGGCAACCACGTCACCGTGCCGAGCGCTCCCAGCATCGGGGCGGCGAACACGATCAGTTCCCACCACCGCCCCACGACACCCGCCGTCAGCGCCACGGCCGCGCAGGTCGTCAGTGCGAGGGCTGCCGGCGACGCCCGCCACGTCAACTGGTGCTCCGTCATCGGGCCCTCGGCGCGGGGAGACGGCGCAACAGTTCCGCGAGGACGTCGTCGCTGCGGATGCGGCGCACCCACATCTCCGGTCGCAGGCTGATGCGATGCGCGACAGCGGGAACGGCCAGGGCCTTGATGTCCTCGGGTATGACGAAGTCGCGGCCCGAGAGCAGGGCGCGCGCCCGTGCCAGCTGTACGAGGTCGAGTTCCGCGCGGGGGCTGGCCCCGACCTCCACCTGCGGGTGATGCCGGGTGGCATTCGCGAGCGCGACGACATACCCGAGGACGTCGTGATGAACACTGACCTGCTCGAGCGATTCGCGCATCGCCAGGAGGTCGGCCGCATCGACCACCTGCTCGACGACGACGGCGGCGGATCCCCGGTCGAGGCGCCGGCGCAGCATCTCGTGCTCATCGGTCTCGGTGAGGTACCCCAGTCGCAGGCGGAGCGCGAACCGGTCCAGCTGCGCCTCGGGTAGCGGGTAGGTGCCCTCGTACTCGATGGGGTTGTCGGTGGCGAGCACGATGAAGGGACGCGGCAGGATCCGGGTGGTGCCGTCGACGCTGACCTGCCCCTCCGCCATCGCCTCGAGCAGTGCGGCCTGGGTCTTGGGCGGGGTGCGGTTGATCTCGTCGGCGAGGAGCAGGTTGGTGAAGATCGGGCCCGGACGAAATTCGAAGCGACCCGACGGCATGTCGTAGATGGTGGCGCCGAGCAGGTCGGCGGGCAGCAGGTCGGGGGTGAACTGGACCCGCGTGAAGTCCAGCCCGAGCGCGGCAGCGAACGATCGTGCCACCAAAGTCTTTCCGAGCCCGGGCAAGTCCTCGATGAGCACGTGCCCGCCGGCGAGTACCGCGAGCAGGATCGACGTGAGTTCGTCGTGCTTGCCGACCACCGCCCGTTCGACCTCCGCCAGCACCGCGTGGGCGCGCGCGGTGGTGACCTCGGCGGGCATCGTCACAGCTGCTCCAGCCGTTGCAGGATCCGGTCGAGCACGTCCCGGCCCGGACCGGGTGCGGCCCTGTCGGAGCGCTGCACGCACTCGGGATCGACCCACTGCCACAAGTCGCCGAAGAACACCTCACCCGCGGCCGCGGTGTCGGCGGGGTCGAGTCCCTGCCGGTGTCCGGTGGACTGCTGGAACTCGCGCGCCAGGAGCGGACGCAGATGGTGGTCCCAGTCGCCGCGCGTGCCGTCCGCCCAGCTGATCAGTGATTCCGTCCGCGCCATCCAGCGGGCGGTCGCCTCGGCTCGTTCGGCCTCCGTGCCCAGCGGCTGGTCGTCGACGTCCCCGGGTGCCAGGCGTCGTCGAATCTCGAAGAGCACCAGCGCGGTCACCGCTCCCGCGACCAGTACGGCCGCGCTGTACCGGCCGGCGGCAACCAGCGGGACCTCCACGGCCAGCACGGCCCCGACACCGGCTACGGCGACGGCGAGCACGCGTCGCTCCCCAGGTCGTCGAGCACGCGCCGGAGCAGATCGGCGGCCTCGTCACGGTGCTGTTCGCCCATCGGATGCAGGCTGAACCGCGCCTCGGTGAACAGCCGCACCAGCGGCGCCGCCGCCTCGAAGCGCAGCGCTCCGAGTTGCACTGCGCGAGCCAGCACTTCGGATGGGGTGTCCGACTCCCGCGGTTCCGCGCCCGGCGCCTCGCGCAGCGCATCCTCCATGGCGGCGTAACTGGCGATGATGGCCTCACGCGGCGGCAGGCTCGGGGCCACGACCACGGCGAGACCTTCCTCCGCCGCCCGGGCCAGCGACTGCGAGGCAGCCGGATCGTCGGGGGAACTCGCCGCGGTCCAGCCGCCGACCCGGGCCCGGAGGGGGCGCCGGGCCACGGCGCCGAGGATCAGCACGGTCACCAGTATCGGACCGGCAATCGCTGCCGCGGTCCACAATTCCGTCAGGTCCTCGCGGGCCTCGTCCACCATGTCGGGCGGTGGGCGTGTGTCGGCGGGCACGGACGCGTCGGTTCGGTCGGCCCCGTCGTCGGTGGTCGGGCTTGCCGTCGACCGCTGACGGTCGAGCGGCTCGTCACCGCCGACGGACCCGAGGAGGAATGCCGCGGTCACGAGAAGCGCGGCGAACGCCGCCCATCCGAGAATGTGCCGGCGCGAGACCGAGGACCCGGTGTTTCCGGTGAGCCCGACCGGCGGCGGGTCGGGTGCGACCCTCGGCCGACCGCTGCGAAAGGCGGACGCGAGCGCCACCACCGCGACGACGACGGCGATCGCCGAGAGGATGATGAGAGCGCGCGTCGCACCGGCGCCCGGCTCCGACGGTGTCGCGGGGGTGTCGGGCGCGGGGACCACCCGGACGGCAAGGGTGACCGTCACGACGGCCGCCAGCAGGGCGACCGTGTGGACGACCCTGCTTCGCACGCGACGGTCCGGCATCCTCACTCCCGAGTTGCCCCTCCATCGTGACACGCGGGGACCGGGAAAATCACCCGTTCACGGCGGCGGACAGCGCAGCATGTTCGGGACGTATCCATCCACGAAGGAGTTCTACTTGACCACGTCCCCGGTAACCGGAGCCGAACTGGCTCGCTCGCTGGAACCTCTGGGGGTTGCGGTCCCCTCGGCCGTACCCACGCACTGGTACAACCTTGCCGCCGATCTTCCGGAACCCGTTCCGCCGCATCTGCATCCCGGCACACGTGAGCCGCTCGGACCGGAAGACCTGGCACCGCTGTTCCCCGCGAGCCTGATCGAGCAGGAGGTCGCGACGGAACGGTACATCGAGATCCCCGAGACGGTCCGCGAGATCTACGGCATGTGGCGGCCGTCGCCGCTGGTGCGCGCACGCCGCCTCGAGCGGGTGCTCGGCACACCGGCACGGATCTACTACAAGTACGAGGGTGTCAGCCCGGTCGGATCGCACAAGCCGAACACGGCTGTGGCACAGGCCTATTACAACGCACTCGAGGGCACCACCAAGCTCACCACCGAGACCGGCGCGGGTCAGTGGGGCGCGTCGCTGTCGTTCGCCGGCGCCCTGCTCGGCCTCGAGGTGGAGGTCTGGCAGGTTCGCGCCTCGTTCGACGCCAAGCCGTACCGTCGACTCCAGATGGAGGCCTACGGCGGCATCTGTCATCCGTCGCCGTCCGACCTCACCGAAGCCGGCCGGGCCATCCTGGCCGAGCATCCCGACACCACGGGTTCGCTGGGCATGGCGATCAGCGAGGCCGTCGAGATGGCCGCCAACGATCCCGGCGCGCACTACTCGCTGGGCAGCGTCCTCAACCACGTCATGCTCCACCAGACCGTGATCGGCCAGGAAGCGATGGTCCAGCTGGAGGAGGCGGGTGAGCCTGTCGCGCACACGGTATTCGGTTGCGCCGGCGGCGGTTCCAATCTCGCGGGCCTGACCTTCCCGTTCCTGGGTCGCAATCTGCGCGAGGGCACCACCACCCGCCTCGTCGCCTGCGAGCCTGCGGCGTGCCCGTCGCTGACGCAGGGCGAATACCGCTACGACTTCGGCGACGTCGCCGGTCTGACGCCGCTGTTGAAGATGTACACGCTGGGCAACGACTTCGTTCCGCCCGCCATCCACGCGGGTGGCCTGCGGTACCACGGCATGTCACCGATGGTCTCGCACGCCGTCGCCCTCGGGCTGATGGACGCGACCGCGATCGAACAGGACGACGCACTCGCCGCGGGCCTGCTCTTCGCCCGCGCGGAAGGCATCATCCCGGCGCCGGAATCCACGCACGCCGTGGCCGCGGCCATCGAGCACGCCCGCACCGTCACCGAGCCGGAGGTCGTGGTCATCGGACTGTCCGGCAACGGCCAGCTGGACCTCCCCGCGTACAGCCGGTACGTCTGATCGATTCACCGAGGCAGACCCACGTACGGGTCTGCCTCGGTGGTCACCGGCTCAGCGTCGACAGCCTGCTCACCAGCCGGTCGAAGTCGAGGGTGTCGTCGAGCCCGGCGAACACGTCGTCCCACGAGGCTTCGGCCACCAGGGTCAGCGCGGTTCCCCGGTCGTACAGCACGTCGACGACGTTCGCGAACCGCCGCACGGTCTCCACGCCTGCCTCCCGCAATCGGGGCACACCGGTGACCACCCAGCATCCGAACCGCTCGGACAGGTCGAGGTAGTCGGCGGGTGCGGTCGGGGTGCCGCACAGCACCGCGAACTCGAACCAGACCGTGCGGTCCCGCACCGCGGAGGCCGTCACCGTGCGGGTCCCGACGGTCAAGGCGACGCGCTCGGACAGTGCCGGAGGCTCGGTGTCGGAGGCACGGACGAAACGTCCGGAAGCGAACCCGGCGTCCGCCGTGGCCACGGTGCGGTAGTCGACGGGACCGGCCACCCGCACGACGGTCAGATTCTGTTCCAGCACGGCGATCGACGGCGCGAACAGGTGATGGAACAGCGGATTCGGCAACAGCCCGTCCGGTGGATAGTTCGACGTCGCCACCAGCGTGATCCCGCGGGTGAACAGGGCCTTCAGCAGTCGCGCGACCAGCATCGCGTCCCCGACGTCGTGCAGGTGGAACTCGTCGAAGCACAGCAGCCGGACATCCCCGAGTGCCGCGTCGATCGCGAGGTCGATGGACCTCAGCGCGTGCGCGTCGGCGTGGAGTCGGCGGAAGAACGAGTGGAAGTGCACGCGCCGCTTCGGGACCGCGGCCGACCCGTAGAAGCGGTCCATCAACCACGTCTTGCCACGTCCGACGGGCCCCCACAGGTACACGCCGCGAACTCCGGGCCTCCCCTGCCCCAGGCCCTCGGCGGTCTCGTGCAGGACGGCCGCGGCCGCGCGCTGCGCGTCGTCCAACAGAACCTCTACATCCACAGAGGAAACACTACGAATGTAGAGTCTCGGGCGACAAGCCGATGTGAGGAGGAAGACACCGTGCCCGAGCGGCGTGAGCAGATAGCCGACGCGGCGATCACGATCATCGCGCGCGAGGGCATCCGCGCGCTGACGCATCGGGCCGTCGACCGCGCACTGGATCTGCCGGGCGGGTCCACGTCCTACTACTTCCGCACCCGGCGAGCCCTGATCGAATCCGCCGTGCGCAGGCTCGCCGACCGCTCGCGGCAGGAATTCGCGACCACGACGGCCCCACCACTCGACCTCGCATCCATCGCCGAGGGCGTGGCCCGGTCGCTGGACCGGCTGCTGCACACCCGTCACGACGACGTCGTCGCGCGGCACGCGCTGACCGTCGAACTGTCCGGCGACGCCGAACTGCACGCACTCCTCGCGACGTGCCTGTTCTCCCGTGCCCGCGCCACCGAATTGTTCGACGCCCTCGGCGTCGCCGACCCCGAGAACGCGGGCGCGGACTTCGTCAGCGTCGTCGAAGGCCTGGTCTTCGACCGTTTCGCAGGAGCCCGGTCACTCGACGGCATCGAGCCCGGCACCGAACGCAGCGTGCGACAGCTGGCCCACGCCGTCGAATCGTATCTGCGTGGTGTGACGTCCTGAAGGAATGCCACCCGGCACGGTGCGGACGACGAGGATCCCGCGTTTCTGCCAAGATCGTGGCGTGAACCCCCAGTACCTCAGCCGTCTCCCCGACAGCGGTTTCGACCGCGTCGACGCACTCCTCGATCCCGTCGACACCGACCTCGAGGACGCCTTTCCGGGTGATCGGCAGCAACCGCAGCCCGTCCACACCGTCTACGTGAGTGCGGCGGACGCCGGACCGGACACCCCGAGGGTGTGGGGTGAGCAGGCTGTCGAACTGCTGGACAGGCACTCGAATGCGCTGTCCGAAATCGGAACGACCGGTGCGCTTCCCGACGTCCGCACGATGCTCGAGCACCGTCCGATCATGGATCTGCGGATCGATTTCGAGGACGGCTACGGCTGGCGGAGCGACGACGTCGAGGACGCGGCCGCACTGGAGGCAGGGCGCACGCTGCGACTGCTCTCGTCCGACCCGTCCGGCCCGCGGTCGCTGGGCATCCGCGCGAAGGGTCTGGCCCCGCACGAGCGCCGCCGCGGGATCCGGACGCTCGAACTCGTCCTCGAAGGCGCGGGTGGGGTTCCCGACGGTTTCGTGTTCACGGTGCCGAAACTGCGTGCGGCCCAGCAGGTCACCGCCGTCGTCGCGTTGTGCGAGGAACTCGAGCGCGCGTACGGGCTCCCTGACAGGTCGCTGCTCTTCGAGTTGCAGATCGAGAGCCCGCAGGCCGTGCTCGGACCCGACGGCACCGTGACCGTCGCGAAGGCCATCCACCTCGCGGACGGGCGCTGCACCGGATTGCACTACGGCACTTACGACTACAGCGCGGCCTGCGGAATCGCGTCCCGGTTCCAGTCGCTCGAGCACCCGGTGGCCGACCACGCCAAGTCCGTGATGCTGGTGGCGGCGGCCCAGACCGGGGTGTGGGTGTGCGACGGATCCACCCAGGTCATCCCGCAGGGCAGCGACGAGGAGATCCGCGCCGCGCTGGCCCGGCACTACCGACTCGTCACCCGCTCGCTCGAACGCGGGTACTACCAGGGATGGGACATGCATCCCGGGCACCTGATCACCCGCTGGCTCGCGACGTTCGACTTCTACCGCGCCGCGCTGCCCGCCGCGGCCACCCGCGTGCAGGCGTACCTCGACCGCCAGGGTGGCGGGGTGATGGACGAACCGGCGACCGCACAGGCCCTCGCGACGGTGATCCTGCGGGGACTGGCGTGCGGCGCGTTCGACGAGGACGCCGTCCGCGCGCAGGCCCCCGGATGCACGGTGGACACCCTGCGCGACCTCCTCACCCGGGCGGTGGTTCCGGGGAGCTGAGCACCTCGCCGCGCACGAGGACCGCCCGCAGCACCCACTCCGACGCCCTACACTTGCCCCCACGCCGATCAGGAGGTAGCCGCACCCGTGAGCCCGAACACCTTGACCGCGCCCAGGTTCCACAGTCCGCCCCCGGGCGAGGCGAGCGTCCGCGAACGGGACGGCGGCACGGCGCGGTTACGCCTGTGGGGTTCCCTGACCGAGGCCGGTCGGGCAGGCTTGGCATCATGACCCACGGTTTCGACTCCAGCTACCCACGCGACCTGGTCGGATACGGGCAGCACCCGCCCGATCCGCAGTGGCCGGGCGGCGCGAAGATCGCCGTCCAGTTCGTCCTCAACTACGAGGAGGGCGCCGAGAACAACGTGCTCCACGGCGACGAGGCGTCGGAGACGTTCCTGTCCGAGATGGTCGGGGCCCAGCCGTTCCCGAACCGGCACATGAGCATGGAATCGATCTACGAATACGGGTCCCGCGCCGGACTGTGGCGCGTGCTCCGGGCGTTCGAGCGACGAGGGCTTCCACTCACGATCTTCGCGGTGGCGAAGGCGATGCAGCGGAACCCCGAGGCCGTCAGTGCCTTTCGCGAACTCGGACACGAGATCGCCTGCCACGGTCTGTGGTGGAAGTCGTACCAACTCTCCGACGAGGACGCCGAGCGCAAGGACCTGGCCGAGGCCGTGGAGATCCTGCGCGACCTCACCGGCGAGGCACCGCTGGGCTGGTACACCGGCCGCGACTCCCCGCTCACCCGGCAGCTGGTCGTCGAGCACGGCGGCTTCGAGTACGACTCCGATTCTTACGCCGACGACCTCCCGTACTGGGTGAAGGTCGATGCCCCCGGGAAGGGCCTCGTCGACCACCTGGTGGTGCCGTACACCCTCGACACCAACGACATGCGGTTCGCGTCGCCCGGCGGTTTCCCGAGCGGCGAGCAGTTCTTCGCGCACCTGCGGGACGCCTTCGACGTCCTGTACGCGGAGGGAACGGCCGGGGCGCCGAAGATGCTGTCCGTGGGTCTGCACTGCCGCATCGTCGGCAGGCCCGCCCGCACCGCGGCGCTGGAGCGTTTCCTCGATCACGTGCAGTCCCACGACGACGTGTGGGTCGCCCGGCGCATCGAGATCGCCCGCCACTGGCGCGCCGTACACCCCGCCTGAGGACGGTCCGATGCCCCAGCGACGACCGTCGATGCTGGTCACGAACCTGGCCAACCGCGATCCCGGCAGCTCTCAGACCGTGATCCTGGAGGAGTTGCGCCGGGTGATCCTCAGCGGCGGCGCCCCGCCCGGCACCCCGATCCCGGTGGACGAGGTGGCCGAGCACTTCGGCGTCAGCCGTATCCCGATCCGGGAGTCGCTGAAGACGCTGATCGGCGAGGGGCTCGTCGACCACCGGGCCAACGCCGGGTACACGGTCGCCCGGCTGACCGTCGACGAACTCGAGGAGCTCTACCTGGTGCGGGGCGTCCTCGAGTCGGCGGCGCACTCCGTGGCGATCACCCTCGCCGACGAGGCCGACGACGCCCGGGCCAGGCAGGCGTACGCGGCACTCGACCGCTCGGTTCTCGAGGACGACCTGACCGCGTACCACCGGGAGAGCCGCAACTTCCACCTGGCCCTGGCGTCGCCCTGCCGGATGCAGCGACTGCTGCACATGTTCGAGTCGGCGTGGAACATCACCGAGCCGGTGCAGCCGATGTCGCAGGTGGGGACCCCGGCGCGGCTGCAACTCCATCTCGGGCACCGGGACATGCTCGCGGCGTTCCTCGCCCGCGACGCCGCGGCGTTGAAGGCGGCCACCGACCGGCACAACGAACAACTCGACACGGTGATCGCCGCCCTCCCCACCGACACCGGAATCTTCCGGGACACGCCCGGGTAAGCCGTCCGGCAAGATATATTCTCAGCTCGCACCGGCGCCGGCGAGAATATATCTTCGCCGTCACAGGCAGGAAATATCCGAAAACTACTTTTGCTCCCAGCACTTCGGTGGTGTGCTTTTCACCGAGGCACCCTTACGTCGACGCAGTCGTGTCCGTACTGCACCAGGGAGCAAAACGATGACTCAGACAGCGCCTTCCAACGAGGGGGAAACCGTCCCCGGTGCACACCTGGCCGGCGCCGGGCTGATCAAGCCCGGCTATCACCCGAGACTCACCAACGACGATCTCGCGCCGTTGAAGACACAGTCGTGGTCGTCGTACAACATCTTCGCGTTCTGGATGTCCGACGTGCACAGCGTCGGCGGCTACGTCACCGCGGGCAGCCTGTTCGCGCTCGGGCTGACCAGCTGGCAGGTCCTCGTCGCCCTGGTGGTCGGCATCGCGATCGTCAACGTGTTCGCGAACCTGGTGGCCAAACCCAGCCAGGTCACCGGCGTCCCCTACCCGGTCATGTGTCGCAGCGCTTTCGGCGTTCTGGGTGCCAACGTGCCGGCCATCATCCGCGGTCTCATCGCGGTGGCCTGGTACGGAATCCAGACGTACCTGGCGTCGCATGCGTTCGTGATCCTCGGCCTGAAGATCTGGCCGGGTCTGGCGCCCTGGGCGGACGTGCACGAGCACGGATTCCTCGGACTGTCGGCGCTCGGCTGGGCCGGGTTCATGACGATGTGGGTGCTGCAGGCGCTGGTCTTCTGGCGCGGCATGGAGAGCATCCGCAAGTTCATCGACTTCTGCGGTCCCGCGGTCTACGTGGTGATGCTGATGCTCGCGATCTACCTGATCAGCGAGGCCGGTTGGTCGAACATCAGCCTGAACCTCGGCGAGGTCAACTACACCGGCTGGTCGGCTGTGCCCGTGGTGCTGGGCGCGATCGCCCTTGTCGTGTCGTACTTCTCGGGTCCCATGCTCAACTTCGGCGACTTCTCCCGATACGGCAAGACGTTCGGCGCGGTCAAGCGCGGTAACTTCCTCGGCCTCCCGGTGAATTTCCTGTTCTTCTCGATCCTCACCGTCGTCACCGCCTCCGCGACCCTGCCCGTGTACGGCCGCCTGATCACCGATCCCGTCGAGACGGTCGCGCAGATGGACAACCTGTTCGCCGTCGTCCTCGGCCTCCTCACCTTCATCGTCGCCACCATCGGTATCAACATCGTCGCCAACTTCGTCTCCCCGGCCTTCGACTTCTCACACGTCAGCCCGCAGCGCATCAGCTGGCGTACGGGCGGAATGATCGCCGCCGTCGGATCCGTCCTGATCACACCGTGGAACCTGTACAACAATCCCGAGGTGATCCACTACACGCTCGAGACGCTGGGGGCGTTCATCGGACCGCTGTTCGGAATCCTCATCGCGGACTACTACTTGGTGCGCAGGCAGCGAGTGATCCTGGACGACATGTTCACCATGTCCGAGAGCGGAACATACTGGTACAAGAAGGGTTACAACCCCGCTGCGATCATCTCCACCGTCGTCGGAGCCCTGGTCGCGATGATTCCCGTGATCCTCAAGGCCCAGCCGTTCGGACTCGACGTCTGGGGCATGGCGGGTGCGGCCCAGTACTCGTGGTTCCTCGGCATGGGTGTCGGATTCGTCTGCTACCTCGGGTTGTCCACCGGCGCCCGTCGTGCGAATCGCACGGCCCCGATCGAAGCGTAGGTCGACGAACGTGCACATCAAGATCATCAATCCCAACACCACCCAGTCGATGACCGACAAGATCGGCGACTGCGCGCGCTCCGTCGCGGGGCCGGGGACGCTCGTCGAGGCGGTGAGCCCGCAGATGGGTCCGGCGTCGATCGAGAGTCATTACGACGAAGCACTCAGCGTCCCCGGGCTTCTCGAGGAGATCGCACGTGGTGAGGCGGCCGGGGTGGACGGGTACGTGATCGCCTGCTTCGGCGACCCCGGCCTCGACGCCGCCCGTGAGCTGGCCTCCGGGCCCGTCCTCGGGATCGCCGAGGCGGCCATGCACGCCGCGAGTTTCCTCGGCCGCGGGTTCAGCGTCGTCACGACGCTGGGACGAACCCGGGGCCGGGCCTGGGAACTGGCCGAACGGTATGGGATGCAACGCTTCTGCCTCGGTGTGCACGCGTGCGAGATCGCCGTCCTCGACCTCGACCGCGATCCGGATGCGGTGAAGGTGATCACCGAGGCCTGCCGCGTCGCCCTCGACGGGGACGGTTCGGACGCGATCGTGCTGGGGTGCGCGGGCATGGCGGACCTGTGCGCCGTCATCTCGGCGGAACTCGGGGTGCCGGTCGTCGACGGCGTGGCGGCGGCCACCCTCATGGTGCAGTCCCTTGTGACGCTCGGATTGCGAACCGGCGCGGGCGGAGAGTTCGCGGCTCCCCTGCCCAAGAAGTACACCGGACTGCTCGAGGGTTTCGGCCGCTGACGGTCAGAAGGACGGCGGGGTGCTCGTGATGAGGAACCGTGCCGGTTCCGCGGCGTCGTTGAACCACCGGTGCGGCACGGTGGCCGGGTAGTACAGAGTGTCTCCCTTGTCGAGCACGTAACTCTCCTCGACGCCCACTTCCACGCGCACGCTGCCGTCGATGACGTAGATGAACTCCTCGCCGGCGTGTTCGGTGTGTTCGCCGGCCTGCGAACCCGGTTGCGCCGTTACCTCGTTCGGTTCCATCGCGCGCACACCCGTGGAGCAAAAGCGGAGCACGGCGCCGTCCGACAGCGCGAAGCGTCTGCCCTCGCGGCTGCGCACGAGGCTGGTCGGCGTCCGCGCGCCCTGTTCGAGCAGGGCGTGTGCCGTGGTTCCCAGTACCTGGGCCACCCGGTGCAGATTCATGACGCTCGGCACCGAGTGGCCGTTCTCGGCCTGACTCAGGAACGGCTGCGACAGTCCCGTTTTGGCCGCCACGTCGCGCAGGGTCAGTCCCGCGTCTCGCCGGGCCGATCTGATCGCGGTGCCGATGGCGACGGCCAGTAGGTGTTGATCCTCGTCCATGAGGCGAACGCTAGCACCGTGTTTCGCGGAATCCGCGACTGATAACACGGACGAAACGAAATTGACCCTGCTTAGTAAAGATTGGCGTGCTCAATAGAACGTGAACTCGAACGCTCCCTTCACTCGGACGGAGATCGACCCATGTCCTTCCACGCAGTCGACCAGCGCCTGCCCTTGGTGCGGCAGGCGGCCTTCGGTCTGCAGCACGTGCTCATCATGTACACCGGCTGCATCACCGTTCCGCTGGTCTTCGGTGCCGCAGTAGGACTCGACAAGTCCACCGTCGCGTTGTTGATCAGCGCCGACCTTCTGATCGCCGGCATCATCACGATCATCCAGAGCCTCGGAGTGGGGAAGCTGGCGGGCGCACGGCTGCCGATCGTCTGCGGCGCCACGTTCGCCGGGCTGACTCCGATGATCCTCATCGCCGAGGAATACGGACTGCAGGCGGTGTACGGCTCGATGCTCGCAGGCGGCCTCGTCGGACTCGCCCTCGCCGTACCCTTCGCGCGGCTGATCCGGTTCTTCCCACCGCTGGTCACCGGTGTCGTCCTGACCGTCGTCGGCATCTCCCTGATCGGCGTCGCCGCCGGCCTGATCGTCGGAAACGATCCGACGGCAGACACTTTCGCGGATCCCGGCAACATCATGCTCGCCGGTGTCGTCGTGCTCGTCGCGATCGCCTTCCTCTGCCTCGGCCGCGGGATCTGGACCCAACTCGGCGTGCTCCTCGCCCTCGTGATCGGCACGCTCGTCGCAATTCCAATGGGCCTGATCGACTTGGGCGGCGTCTCCGGCAGCCCCTGGTTCGGCATCACCGCCCCGTTCCACTTCGGGGCACCGGAGTTTCCGATCACGGCGGTAGTGGCGATGAGCATCGTGATGGCCGTGGTGTTCGCGGAGTCGACGGCGAGCATGCTGGCCCTCGGCGAGATCACCGGAAAGCCGCTCACCAAGGGCGACGTGGCCCGCGGCCTCGTCGGCGATGCGCTGTCCGGCGTACTCGGCGGCATCTTCAACGCGTTCGTCGACACGATCTTCACGCAGAACGTCGGAGCCGTCGCCACCACCCGCGTCCACAGCCGGTACGTGACGGCCACCAGCGGTGCCATCCTGATCGTCCTCGGACTGATCCCGAAGATGGGCACCGTCGTCGCGGCCCTGCCCGCGCCGGTCGTCGGCGGTGTCGGCATCATCCTGTTCTCGACGGTCGCCGTGGTGGGGATGAACACGCTCCGCAAGGTGGATCTCAGCGACCGGATCAACACCACCATCGTCGCGGTGTCGGTGGGCATCGGCCTGCTCCCCGAGTTCGCCGAGGGCATGTTCGAGCACTTCAACTCATCCGCCCAGATCCTGCTCGGCAGCGGCATCACACTCGCCGCCATCTCCGCGTTCTCCCTGAACCTGCTGTTCAACCACACCCGGATCGGCGCCACCGCGCGCGCCGCCTCCGCACCCGTCATTGCGGCCGATCCCGTTCCCCCGACCTCCGAGGAGCCGCATGTTGCCGCCCGTGCCTGAGCCGTTCGACGTCCCCGTCATCGACATCTCCCCCTACGTGACCGGTGGGTCCGACTCGGAACGCGACCGGGTGGCGCGCGAGATCGACTCCGCCTGCGCCACCGTCGGATTCATCCAGATCCTCGGTCACGGCATCCCCGAACCGGTGATCGAGGGACTCGCCGGCGCCGTCGACGACTTCTTCGCGCTGCCCCTGGAGACGAAGAAGACGTATCGCGTGGAGGGCGCCAACCGCGGGTACAGTCCGCCGAAGAGCGAGTCGCTCAGCCTGAGTCTGGGCGTCGAATCGGCCACCCGGATGAACGACTTCTTCGAGGCCTACAACGTCGGAACGGAGGCCCGGTCGTTCCCGGACCTGGACCTGTCCGAGGCCGACTACGGACTGAACGTGTGGCCCGAGGTGCCCTCCTTCACCGACTCCGTGCAGGCCTACTACGCGCACGGCGAACGCGTCGCCCGCACCCTGACGCGGATCTTCGCCGACGCCCTCGGGCTCGATCCGGGTTTCTTCACCGCCCTGACCGACCATTCCATCGACGTCCTCCGCATGAACAACTACGCGCTGCCGGAAGGCAGTGTCACCCTGGACGGCGAGCTGACCGGCATGGGTGAGCACACCGACTTCGGACTGGTCACGGTGCTGTGGGCCGACCGGGTGGCCGGCCTGCAGGTGCTCGGGCGCGACGAGCGCTGGCACGATGTGAGTCCCGCGGAGGGCGCACTGCTCGTCAACCTCGGCGACCTCACCGCCCGGCTCACGAACGACCGGTGGATGTCGACGCTGCACCGGGTTACTCCGCCCGTCGTCGACGGAACGATCAAGCGCCGCCGATCGGCGGCGTTCTTCCACGACGGCAACGTCGACGCGGTGATCGCGACCCTGCCGGGACTGTGCGAGAACTCCGACGACGGGTACGCGCCGGTGACGGTCCGTGAGCACATCAAGGCGAAACTGGCGGGTTCGCGTCACGGCAAGAAGAACACCGCCGCGGGGCGGGAGGCCGAGCGGGTTCTCGCCGCCGCGGACCGGGCGGCCGCCCGGTGACCCGTGGGCACGTCGTATTGATTCACGGCGCGTGGGCGGGCAGCTGGGTGTGGGACACACTTCTGGAGCCGTTGCGCAACAGCGGGTACGAGCCGCACCCGCTCGATCTTCCCGGCGTGGGGAGCTGGCCGGACGGCGCGCGAACCGATCTGGACGACGTCACGGATGTGGCGGTGGCACATATCGATTCGCTGGACGGGCCCGTGTTCGTGGTCGGCCACTCCGGAGGCGGCATCGTGGCCACCCAGGTGGCCGAGCGCCTTCCGCACCGGATCTCGGGTGTGGCGTACGTCGCCGGAATGATGCTGCCCTCGGAAAGCACTTTCGGCGACGTCTGCGGAGACCTGGTCCTACCGGAACCGGTCGGGATCTCGGCCTGGCTGGAGTCCACCCCCGACGGGTCCGGAACGGTCGTGCCGTCGGAAGCGGCGGCCGCCGTCTTCTTTCACGAGTCGTCGGCCGGTGATGCGATCGCTGCCGCGCGAAAGCTGCTGCCGCAACTCGAGACTGCACGTCTCATGGCCCCGACGTGGACGCCGGAGCGGTTCGGCTCCGTCCCCCGCCTGTACGTGGAGGCGACGCTCGACCGTTCGGTGCCGCTCGTGACGCAGCGTGCAATGCAGGCCCGGGTGCCGGGCGCGCGGGTGGTGACGCTGGACAGCGATCACGCCCCGCAGCTGTCGGCGCGCGCGGCCCTGGTCACGGCGCTCGTCGACTTCTGCGCCTCGGTCGGTCCGAGAACTATTTCCGCACAGGAAATCTGATGGAAACACGAGCCTCCTACATTTCAGAGCACGTTGCCCATGGCTGAAACGAGCAACGGGCGAACCCGTGTCCCACGGGCGCGAACCAGCCGCACTCCCGAGAACCCATGGAGGATGCGGATGCATGCCGATCTGATTTCCGATGTCACCGTCTACTCGAACGGCAGCTGGCTGCCGCACCGCGACGTCCTGATCGCCGACGGTCTGATCACCGAGATCCGCCCGACCGCTCCGGCACCGCCGGGGGCCACAGCGGTCGACGGTGCGGGGGCATACCTGATCCCCGGATTCGTCAACACCCACACCCACCTGCAGCAGTCGTTGATGCGCGGCATCGGCGAGGGGCAGCCGCTGCTCAGCTGGCTACTGACCGTCGGTGAGGAATCCGCGATCATCACCCCCGAGCGGGCGTATCTGGCCGCGGTCGCCGCGAGCCTCGACGCCCTGCGCAGCGGCACCACGGCGCTGGTCGAGCACATGTGGCCACATCCGTCTGCGGACGTGCACGACGCGGTGCTGCGCGCCCTGGAGGACACCGGGGTGCGGGCGCTCCTCGGTCGCGGAGTCGCGGACCGGGCGGACGTAACGCGCAAGTGGGGCGTCGACCCGCGCCTGCTGCAGCCGCTGGCCGGGGTGCTCGAGCACACCGACCAGCTGGTCAAGCAGGCCGACGGCACACGCGTCGCGGTCGGTCTGGCCGTCCCGAATCCCCGATCGCTGACCCCGGAGGGGATGGCAGCGGTGCGGCAATTCGCCGGCGAACGCGATATGACGGTGTCGATCCACCTGCTGGAGACGCCCACCGACGACGTGATGTGCCGTGAGCATGCCGGCGCAGGCGCGGTCGACTATCTCGACACGAACGGGTTCCTGTGGGACCGATTGCTCGCCGTGCACTGCTGCGAACTCGATGCCCACGGGCGCGAGGTGTTGGCCCGCCGCGGTGTGGCCGTCTCGTACAACCCGATGAGCAACATGCGACTCGGAAGCGGTCTCGCCCCCGTCCCGGAGATGCTCGCGGCGGGGATCGCGGTCGGGCTCGGCGTCGACGGCGCCGCCAGCAACGACACCCAGGACATGCTCGAAACGCTGCGCATGGGCGCCTACGTGCAGCGGGCGCATCGCAAGACGGCCGACCTGTTCGGATTCGACGCCATGATGGACCTCGCGACGAACGGCGCGAACGGGAATCTCGGTTTCGCGTCCCGCCCGAACGGTGTGGCCGTCGGCGGCGCGGCCGACCTGACCCTGATCCGCTTCGAGCGCGACTTCGGTTGCCTGCCGGTCCGCGACCCGGGCGCGACGCTGTTGACCACCGGGAGCCGGCAGATCGTCGACACCGTGCTGGTCGACGGCGAAGTGCTGATCCGGGACGGACACAGCACCAGGGTCGACGAAGCGGGGCTTATCGCCGAATTGACCGCCACCGGTGCGCCATAGTGGTAGCCAGAGGTACCGAAAAGGCGCACGAGCGAGGAGCCCTCATGACCGAACCGCCCGGCCTGATCGCGTTCAACGCACTGAGCGACGCGCGGGCCGTCGATCTGCTCGTGCAGTGCTGCTCGTCGACGGTGTGGGCGCAGCGGATGGCCGCCGGCCGCCCGTTCCCGTCCGCCGACTCGCTGTACACCGCCGCCGACAACGTTCTCGGCGACCTGACGGAGTCCGAGATCGACGCTGCTCTGGCCGGCCACCCGAGGATCGGGGACCGGGCCGACAACCCGTCGTCTGCTCGCGAACAGTCGGCGGTCGCGTCCGCCGACGACGACGTCCGCGCGCGCCTGCGGGCCGGTAACGGGGAGTACGAGCAGAAGTTCGGGCACGTCTACCTGGTATGCGCGTCCGGCCGGTCGGCGCAGGAACTACTGGACGTGCTGCGCGACCGCCTCGGCAACGACAGCGCGACGGAGCGCAAGATCCTGCGGACCGAGCTGGCCGCCATCAACCGGATACGCCTCGAACGCCTTCTCGGCGAGATCGGAGACACGGCACCCTGATGTCCAAGATCCTCAGCACCCACGTGCTCGACGCCACCGACGGCACACCCGCGGCCGGGATGTTCGTTCACCTGCTGTCACCTGAACGCGACGTCATCGCGAGCGCGTCGACCGATGCGGACGGCCGGATCGCCGAGATCGCGCCCGAGGGTCTGATCGCGGCCACCTATTCGCTGGTCTTCGAGACCGGCGAGTACTTCGCCGCCCGCGGCCAGGAGACGTTCTACCCGGAGGTGTGCGTCTCGTTCGTCCTCGACGACCTTCAGCGCGGTTACCACGTCCCGTTGCTGTTGTCCCCCTTCGCCTATTCCACCTACCGCGGGAGCTGAAGAATGACCGACCTCACCGGCGCTATCGTCCTGGGCGACCACCAGTACGGCAAAGCCGAGATCCGCATCGTGCGGATCTACCGCGACACCCCCCGGCACGAGATCCGGGACGTGAGCGTGTCGACCTGCCTACGAGGCGACTTCTCGGCGGCGCATCTCGCCGGCGACCAGAGTTCGGTGCTGCCCACCGACACCCAGAAGCAGACGGCGTACTCCTACGCGAAGGAGAAGGGACTCGACTCCATCGAGGAGTACGGGCTGACGCTGGCACGGCACTTCGTGGACGACGTGGCCCCGGTCGAGGGCGCCCGCATCGAGATCGAGGAATACGCCTGGCAGCGCGCGGTGGTCGACGGAGCGGAGCACGACCACACCTGGGTGCGCAAGGGTGAAGAGGTGCGCACCGCGGCGATCACCGTCGACGCCGACGGCACGTGGGTGGTCGGCGGGCTGAAGGATCTGGTGATCCTCAAGTCCACGGGCAGCGAGTTCTTCGGATTCCTGAAGGACGAGTACACGATCCTCGAGGAGACCCACGATCGGGTGATGGCGACTTCGCTTGTCGTGCAATGGCGGTTCGTCACCACCGACATGGACTGGAACGGTGTCTACGCCGGCATCAAGGAGCAGATCGTCGCGACGTTCGCGACCGTCCACTCGCTCGCCCTCCAGCAGACGCTGTACGAGATCGGCAAGGCGATCCTCGAGCGCTACCCCGTGCTCGCGGAAGTGCGCCTGTCCGCGCCCAACAAGCATCACTTCGCCCACGACCTCGCCCGCTTCGGCGTGGAGAACGACAACGAGGTCTTCCACGCCGCCGACCGCCCCTACGGCCTGATCCAGGCGACGGTGCAGCGGTCCGACGCCCCGGACGCCGGGCCCGCATGGTCGGCGTACGCGGGCTGGCTCAGCTGATGAATGCCGGCTCGGGCACCGTCGTCGTCTCCGGCGCGTACGTCGCCACTGTCGACGCGGCGGGCACCGAGTATCCGGACGGTTACGTCGTCGTGCGGGGCAACCGCATCGTCGACGTCGGTGCCGGGCCCGCGCCGGTGATCGAGGGCGCGCGGGTGGTCGACGGACGAGGTTGTCTGCTCACCCCCGGGCTGGTGAACACGCACCATCACCTGTACCAGTGGATCAGCCGGGGGCTCGCCGCCGACGACACCCTGTTCGGCTGGCTGACCACCCTCTACCCGGTCTGGGCGGGCATCGACGCCGACGCCGTCCGGACCGCGGCCACCGGCGGTCTCGCGTGGCTGGCGAAGCACGGCTGCACGACCACGACGGACCACCACTACGTCGTGCCGCGCGACGGCGGCGACGTGTTCGGCGCCGAGATCGAGGCCGCGCAGATCGTCGGGCTCCGCTTCCACCCCAGCCGAGGGTCGATGGACCTCGGCCACAGCCAGGGCGGACTGCCACCGGATTCGGTGGTGGAGCGTCTCGAGGACGTCCTGAAGGGCACCCAGGACGTCATCGACCGCTGGCACGACCCGGCTCCCGACTCGATGCTGAGAATCGCGGTGGCCCCCTGCTCGCCGTTCTCCGTCACCGCCGACCTCCTGACCGAGGCCGCGACCCTCGCCCGTTCGGCAGGCGTGCGGCTGCATACCCATCTCGCGGAAACCCTTGACGAGCAGGACTTCTGCCACGAGCGGTTCGGCTGCACCCCGGTGCAGTACATGGAGCAACTCGGCTGGGTGGGCCCCGACGTCTGGTACGCGCATGCCGTCCACCTGGACGACGTCGCGATCGCCGCGATGGCCGCCACCGGAACCGGGGCAGCCCACTGCCCCACGTCCAATGCCCGCCTCGGCGCCGGGATCGCCCGCGCCAAGGACCTCCACGCGGCGGGGGTTCCTCTGGGGCTCGGCGTCGACGGCGCCGCCAGCAACGAGGCGTGCAACATGCTCGAGGAGGCCCGGCACGCCGTGCTGTTCGCGCGGGCCCGCGGCGGCCCGGGCGAGATGACGGTGCGCACCGCCCTCGAACTCGCCACGCGCGGCGGGGCCCGGGTACTCGGCAGGGAGGACGAACTCGGCACTCTCGAGCCCGGCAAACTGGCCGACCTCGCATTGTGGCGGGTCGACACCCTCGCACATTCCGGCATCACCGATCCGGTGGCGGCGCTCGTACTCGGAGTCACACCGCCGCTGGAGTTGCTTCTGGTGAACGGGCGAGCCGTCGTCGAGCGTGGGAGAGTGATCACCGTGAACGAGGAGAACGTCGCCGCGGAGGTCGAGCAGGCCCACCGGGCCCTGGTGCGTAAGGCGGGGTGAGTCGATGGATCTGTCGTTCGTGACGGAACTCTCGGCCCCGCGCAGCCGTGACGACCTACCCGCCCCGGAACCCGGAACGGCATTCCTGGCGGGCGGCACCTGGCTGTATTCGGAACCGCAGCCGACGGTCACCCGGCTGGTGGACCTGATCACCCTCGACTGGCCTGCGATCACCGTCCACGACGACGGACTCGAGCTCGCCGCGACGTGCACCATCGAGAACCTCTGCAACGCACCGCTTCCCGCGGAGTGGACGGCGGCGAGCCTGTTCCGGCCGTGCGCCGAGTCCCTGGTCGCGTCGTGGAAGATCTGGCACACCGCGACCGTCGGCGGCAACCTGGCGCTGGCGCTCCCGGCCGGGGCGATGATCACCCTGTGTTGCGCCCTCGACGCCGAACTCCTGATCTGGACCGCCGACGGGGGTGAACGCCGGGTTCCGGTCGACCGGTTCGTCACCGATGCCGGTCACACGGTGCTCGGAGCCGGTGACCTGATCCGCAGCATCCACCTCCCCGCCACCGCGTTGCGGGGCCGCACGTCGCTGCGCAAGATCGCGTACTCGCCGCTCGGACGGTCCGGCGCCCTGCTGGCCGGACGGGTCGACAAGGACGGTTTCGCGCTGACCGTCACCGCGTCGACCTTCCGCCCGTTCGTCCTCCGCTTCCCCGCCGTTCCCGGCCCCGACGTGTTGAGCGAGTCTCTGTCGGAACGGATCTCCCCCGACGACTACCTGACCGACGCGCACGGCGCCGCGGACTGGCGTCGGCACGTCACGGGCGTACTCGCCGAGGAGATCAGGAGGGAGCTGGAATGAAGTTGACGGTCGACGGACAGTCGGTGGATGCAGACCCACGGCCTGGTCAGTGCCTGCGCACCTTCCTGCGGGAGCAGCAGCGGTTCGCGGTCAAGAAAGGCTGCGACGCCGGCGATTGCGGCGCCTGTTCCGTACTGCTCGACGGCGCCCCGGTGCACTCGTGTGTGGTGCCGGCGCACCGCGCCGAGAACCGCGAGGTGACCACCGCGGCCGGTCTCGGCAGTCCCGATCGACTCCACCCCGTGCAGCAGCAGTTCGTCGACGCGGCCGGCTTCCAGTGCGGGTTCTGCACCCCCGGGATGGTGGTGACCGCGTCCGCGCTCGACTCCGGCCAACGCGCCGACCTGCCGCGCTCACTGAAGGGGAATCTGTGCCGCTGCACCGGCTATCGCGCCATTCGCGACGCCGTCGGCGGTGTGTGCACCACCGAATCGGACAGTGCCGGTGAGTCGTTCGGCCGCTCCATTCCCGCGCCCGCCGCCGCCCGGGTGGTGTGCGGCGCCGAGCCCTTCACACTGGACCTGGCCGTCGAGGGCCTGACGCACATCCAGATCCTCGGCAGCCCGCATGCGCACGCCCGCATCACCCGACTCGACACGTCCGCCGCGGAGAGGCTGCCCGGCGTCCACGCGGTGCTCACCCACCGCGACAGTCCCGACGTCGCCTTCTCCACGGCCCGCCACGAGTTCCGCACCGACGACCCCGACGACACCTACGTGTTCGACACGATCCTCCGGTTCCGGGGGCAACGGGTCGCGGCCGTCGTCGCCGACTCCGTCGACATCGCCCGGCGCGCAGTGGAACTGATCGACGTGCAGTACGAAGTATTGGAACCCGTCTTCGATCCCGACCTGGCACGCCGCCCCGGCGCCCCCGTGCTGCACGGCGACAAGGGCGCCGATTCCCGGATCGCGGACCCGGCCCGGAACCTGGTGGCCGAGGTCCACGGCGAAGTCGGCGACCTCGCCGCCGGGCTCGCGGCGGCGCGGGACACGGGCGCCGTGGTGGAGGGCACGTGGCAGACGCAACGCGTGCAGCACGCGCATCTCGAAACCCACTCGGCCATCGGCTGGCTCGACTCCGACGGGCGGCTCACCCTCCGCAGCAGCACCCAGGTGCCCTTCCTCGTCCGCGACGAACTCGCCCACCTGTTCTCGCTCGACCGCTCACAGGTCCGGGTGTTCACCGCCCGCATCGGGGGCGGCTTCGGCGCCAAACAGGAAATGCTGGTCGAGGATCTCGTCGCCCTCGCCGTTCTGCGCACCGGCAGACCGGTGCAGTACGAGTTCACCCGCTCCGACCAGTTCACGATCGCCCCGTGCCGGCATCCCATGCGCGTCTCGGTGAAGGTCGGGGCCGACGGCGACGGAAAGCTGACGGCGCTCGCCGTCGACGTGCTCTCGGACGCCGGTGCGTACGGCAATCATTCGGTGGGCGTGATGTTCCACGGCTGCAGCGAATCCGTTGCGCTGTATCGATCGCCGAACAAGCGGGTGGACGCCCAGGCCGTCTACACCAACAACCTGCCGTCCGGGGCGTTCCGCGGCTACGGTCTGGGCCAGGTCATCTTCGCGGTGGAATCCGCGCTCGATCAGCTGGCGACGCAGCTGGGCGTCGATCCGTTCGAACTGCGCCGCCGCAACGTGGTCGTCCCGGGTGACGACTTCGTCGATGCCGAGGTGGAGCGCGGCGACCTCACGTACGGCAGTTACGGACTCGACCAATGCCTCGACCTGGCGGAGGCCGCACTGCGCCGCGGCAACGACGTGCCCCCGCCGGACGGCCCGCAGTGGCGGGTCGGTGAGGGCATGGCGGCGTCGATGATCGCGACCATTCCGCCGCGGGGGCACTTCGCGGACGTGTCCTGCACCCTCGTCGAGGGCGGCCGGTACGAACTGCGGGTGGGCACCGCGGAGTTCGGCAACGGCACCACCACCGTCCACGCCCAGCTCGCCGCGTCCGCGTTGGGCACCACCGCCGACCGGATCACCGTGCTGCAATCCGACACCGACGTCGCCGGGCACGACACCGGCGCGTTCGGTTCGGCGGGCACGGTGGTCGCCGGTAAGGCGGTGCATCTTGCGGGAACCCGGTTGCGGGAGCAGCTGTTCGAGGTCGCTCGCCGCGTGGCGGGTGCCGCCGAGGACGCCGACTGCGCGCTGACACCCGACGCGGTCGAGGTCGCCGGGCGGGTCGTCGAACTCGACAAGCTGGTGCCCGAGGGACCGATCCGCGCCGAGGGCAGGCACGACGGTACCCCCCGCTCGGTGGTGTTCAACGTGCACGCGTTCCGGGTGGCGGTCGACACCGTCACCGGGGAGGTCCGGATCCTGCAGTCCATCCAGGCGGCGGATGCCGGCACGGTCCTCAACCCGCAGCAGTGCCGCGGGCAGGTCGAGGGCGGTGTCGCGCAGGCGATCGGCAGCGCACTGTACGAGGAGATCCTGCTCGACGGCGCCGGGACCGTGCTCAACCCGCAGCTCCGGAATTATCACCTTCCGCAGCTCGTGGACGTGCCGGACACCGAGGTCTACTTCGCGGACACCTACGACGAACTGGGCCCGCAGGGCGCCAAGTCGATGAGCGAGTCCCCGTACAACCCGGTCGCCCCCGCCCTGGCCAACGCGATCGCGGACGCCACCGGCGCCCGGCTTCGGCGGATCCCGATGACCCCCGCCGCCGTCTGGCGTGCGCTCCCGCGCCCGTGAGTACTTACTAACGTCCCGCGGTTAATAAGTACTCACGGGGCGAGGTGCTCGCGCAGCGCTCTTACTAGCGGACGCTGCCCCTTGACCAGCTTCGTCTCGGCGACGCTCGCCGGGAACCAGCGGGCGTCGTCGACCTCGGGGAACTGTTGACGCTTCCCCGACCGCGGCGGCCACTCCAGTTCGAACGTGTTGCTCTTCACGAACGTGACGTCCTCGCTCACCTCGGCCGCGTAGACGGTGATCAGCTTGCGTGAGGGCTGCCGGAATTCGCCGAGCAGCTCGTACTCGACGGCCGGCGGCGGCGCGCCGATCTCTTCCTCGAACTCACGCAGCGCGGCCTTGTAGGGATCCTCGCCCTCGACGTACTCACCCTTGGGGATCGACCAGGCGGCCTCGTCCTTACGCGCCCAGAACGGGCCGCCCATGTGCACGATCCACAACTGGAGCACCCCCGCATCGTCGGTGCGATACAGGAGTACTCCAGCGCTGGTGACGGTCATGGACCCAGGTTAGGCTGCGGCGCCCTCTCGCTGCTCGGTCAGCTCGGCGGGTTCGATTTCCTGGGCGTAGTGGAAGTGCGGGCGGCGGTGTCCGAGGAACGAACCGCACCACGACATCACCGCGACGTACCGGTTGCGGAATCCGACCAGGTAGACGAGGTGCACGGCGAGCCACAGGAACCAGGCGAGCACACCGGTCAGCTCGATCTTGCCGACGCGGGTGATCGCACGGAACCGGTTGATGATCGCCATGCTGCCCTTGTCGCGGTACGTGAACGGCGTTCCGAGGGCGCGTTTCCCGGTGATGATGGCCGCGACGTGCCGTCCACCCTGCATCGCGAACGGCGACTGCGCGGGCAGATTGTTCAGCGACGCCATGTCGCCGATCGCGTAGATGTCGTCGAAGCGACCCACCGTGAGGTCCTCGTCGACCAGCAGACGGCCGCCGCGGCCGGTCTCGCAGCCGGTCCGGTCCGCGAGCACCGCTGCGAAGTCGTTGGCCTGGATGCCTGCCGACCAGATGATGGTGTCCGCCGTGAGGCGCTTCTCGAAGCCGGTGCTCGGCGACGACAGGGTGGCGCCGCGTTCGTCGATGTCGGTCACCATCGTGCCCAGCACCACCTCGACTCCGGCCCGTTCGAGCGAATCCTGGGTGTACTTGCTGAGCTTGCCGCCGAACACGGGCAGCGTCTCCCCCGCACCCTCGACGAGGGTGACGGTGACGTCTTCCGACGTGATGTCGCGGAGCGACTTCTCGAAGTAGCGGCCCGCCAATTCCTTGATCTGACCTGCCAGTTCGACACCGGTCGGACCGGCACCGATCACGATGAAGTGCAGCAGGTCGCGGCGACGCTCCGGGTCCGAGGTAGTGTGCGCCTCCTCGAAGCAGCGGACGATCTGCCTGCGCAGCCGGTCGGCGTCGGCGACGGTCTTGAGCGCGTACGTGACCTCGGCGAACTCGTCGTGGCCGAAGTAGGCCTGCCGGGCGCCGGTCGCGGCGATCAGGCTGTCGTAACCGATCGTGTGGCTCACCCCGCCGGCCTCGTAGACGACCTGCTTCTTGTCCGGGTCGACGTCGACGACGCGGCCGAGCCGGACGTCACCGCTGGGGTACTTCGCGAGGATCGCGCGGATGGACGGGGCGATCTCGCCGGGCGAGATGACACCGGTGGCGACCTGGTACAGAAGGGGCTGGAACAAATGCTCGGTGGTCTCGGAAATCAGCACGAACGGCGTGCCTGCCTTGCCGAGCTTCTTCGCCGCCGCGAGGGCGCCGAATCCCGATCCCACGATGACGACCTGTGTGCGATCCACCGAAAACCTCCTACTGCTTCTGGCGTCTACTTAGCGCCGCGTATGAGCTCCACATTAGGGATCGACCATTGTTAATCGCCAGTAAGCTGGGGAAATCGAAATTGTGTTATCTCGATTGCTCATAAGTCTTCACGGAAGGACGTAACCTCAGGTCATGGAGTTCCGACAGCTTCGCTACTTCCTCGCGGTCGGCGAGGAGGGCAGTTTCTCGCGCGCGGCGCAACGCTGCTTCATCTCCCAGTCCGCGATCAGCCACCAGATCGCGAAGCTCGAACACGAGTTGGGCACCACCCTCCTGGAGCGGTCGACGCGCGCCACGCGGCTGACCGCGGCAGGCGAACGGCTGATGCCCATCGCGGCCGAGATGATGGGCCTCGAGGCCCGCGCGCTGTCGGTGGGACTCGATCCCCGCAACCGGCTCCGCATCAGCGCGAGCATGAGCTTCGCGACACAGAGCCTCGAGGCGATATCGGCTGTCCGCGAAGACTTCCCACAGCTCGACATCGAATTCGTCATCAAGGACTTCACCGACCGGATGACCGCCGTCGCGTCGGGGGACGCCGATCTCGCGCTCATCCGCGGCGGCGTCGACCGGCCCGGGCTCGAAACGGTGGAATTCGGCCTCGAGGACCTGGTGATCGTGACGTCGAGCAAGCACCCACTGGCGGGGGTCTCGACCGTCGACCTGAGCGAACTGGCACCGTACCCCCTGCTGCTACCGCCACGCAGCAGTCAGATCCTGATCCACACCGTGGTCGAGGACGCGTTCCGGCAGGTCGGGCAGCGGGTCATGCTCGGACCGTCGATCCCCAGCGACCACACCGCGACCCTCGACGTACTGACGACGCCGCGGTCGTGGACGGTGCTGTACGCGGACACCGCCGATGCGACTCCCCGCCGCGGGCTGAGCTTTCTGCGCGAGGCGCACGACCGACTGCGCATCCCGGTGTGCGGGGTCGTCCGGAGCGGAACGGCGACGAGACCCGAACTCACCCACCTGTTCCGCGCGCTCGCACAGTCGATCGCCGGGTCCCGCGGATCGGCCGAAACCTAGGCGTCGATCAGTCCGTGCCGGTCCACCCACGTGAGCACGTGGTCGAGCATCGTGTCGGGAACCTCGAGCTGCGGGGTGTGCCCCACGTTGCCGAGAATCACGCTGTCCCACCGCGGGTTTGCCGTTGCCACCTTGCGGGCCGCCGCGACCGGGACCAGTCGGTCGCGGTCGCCGTGGAGCAGGAGAACGGGTTGTGCGATCGACCGCATGGTGTCGAGGTATCGGCGCGGGCGAGCCAGGACCCGCATGAGGGACCGGCTGGCCTGAAGGAACGCCGCATCCTCGGACGGCAGCCCGCGCCGGTATCCCGCGAGAGCCGCTGCGGCGTCGAGGGAATCTTCCGATGCCCGGCTCGGCTCGGCGAAGCACAGGTCGATCATCCGCTGGACCAACTGCCGGTCCGTCAACTTCCTGCTCGAGTACTGCAGGAACCGCTCCCCCACGAACGGCGTGAAGTACATCGCGAACTGCGCGGCGATCCGCGGGTCCGGGATCCGTTGCGCGACAGGCAGTGCGGGATCGACGAGAACCAGCGCCGAGACCATCTCGGGGTGCGCCGCCGTCTCGAACAGCGAGATCATGCCGCCCATCGAGTTGCCCATCAGGATCACGGGACCGCCGACGACGTCACGGAGGAAGCGATGCAGCACCTTCGCATTGGCGCCCACCCCCGTCCGGCGGCGCCCGGACGGACTGAGCCCGAAGCCGGGGAGATCCACGGTCAGCACCCGGGTGCGCTCCGCAAGGACCGGTGCGATCCGGACCCAGTTGAGATGCGAGCCGCCGAGTCCGTGAACCATCACCACGGGAGGAGATCCGGTGCCGGCACCGTATTCGACCCAGTGGACGGGACCGTCGAGGTCGACGACGCTGCCGGAGCCGCCCCACTGCTGCGCGAACTCCTGCCGGGAAGGTTCGCCGACTCTGTTCGGATCCACCATGTGTCCGTCCGTTCCGACTGTTGGCGTGTCGAGGCCACCGGCCAGTCTACGGTGCACGTCGCGACGTGGGAGCGAAGCATGGATCGACCGCGACGTCGTCATCGCCGGGCCGGCGGGCAAGTACCCCGGCATCACCGCCGAGGACTACCTCTACCAGCGCGTCGACGCGAACTTCGCCGAGGAAAAGTATGTTGAACCCATGCAGCGCGGACCGGTGAGACCACGATGACGATCGGGGGCGTGCTGCTCGCCGCCGGGGCCGGTTCGCGGATGGGCATACCCAAGGCACTCGTCGTCGGCGCGGACGGAGAACCGTGGCTCGCGCGCGGAGTGCGAGTGCTGTCGGAGGCGGGATGTGAGCCCACCGTCGTGGTGCTCGGTGCCCGCGCCGAGGAGGCCGAGGACCTACTGCCGGGCGGTGTCCCCGTCACCGTCGGGATCGCGGAGGACTGGCAGTCGGGGCTGTCCGCCTCCCTGCGCCGGGGGCTGGAGGTCGCGGCAACGTTCGACGACGTCGATGCCGTCGTCATCACCCTCGTCGACCTCCCTGACCTCGGCGCCGACGCAATCCGGCGGGTGGCGTCGGTGCCGCCCGGCGACGCCCGAGCGTCGCTGCGTCAGGCTCACTACGCCGGCCGTCCGGGCCACCCCGTGCTGATCGGCCGGGACCACTGGCTCCCGTTGCGGCGCAGCCTCACCGGCGACTCCGGTGCACGCACGTACCTCGGGGCACACGGCGCCGAGACGGTCGACTGCTCCGACCTGGGGTCGGGACGCGACGTCGATTCACCGCGCGAACTCCCCTAGCCCTCTGGACGAACGGGACGCTCGTTCGATCTGACGCAACGAGCGTCCCGTTGGCCCGGCGGAGGTGGGTATACGCCGCGACGTGATCGGCAGACAATGGAGTCATGTCACTGGAAACGAACAAGGAATTGATCCGGCGTTTCTACACCGAGATCGACGCAGGCAACATCGACGCACTGGACGAACTCGTCGACGAGAATTACCTCGACCATTCACCGCCGCCGTTTCCCGGCCTCGAAGCACCGGGGCGCGAGGGACTGAAACAGGTGTTCCGGTTGTTCTGGGAGGCCACACCGGGGACGCACCTGATCGAGGATCAGGTGGCCGAGGGCGACAAGGTCGTCACCCGGCTGCTGTGCGCCGGAACGCAGACGGGTGATCTGCCCGGAATTCCCGCGACGGGGAACCGCATGGAAATGACCGCCACCGTCATCCACCGCATCGAAAACGGGCGGATTGCGGAGAAGTGGTCGGACAAGGACGTCCTCGCCATGCTCCAGCAGTTGGGGGTGATCCCTGCCGCGGGGCGGTGACCGTCGCCCTCAGCGGCTGACGGCCTTCTTGTAGCGCCGGATCGCGAACGGCACGAAGATCACCAGCAGCACCGCCGACCATGCCAGTGAGGCGATGATCGGGTGCTGCAACGGCCACGCGTCGGGAACGGTCATGTCCGGGTTGGTGTTTCCGAACAGTTCCCGCACGGCCTGCGTCACCGCGGACACCGGATTCCATTCCGCGATCACCTTCAGCGGACCGGGCAGGTTGGTGGTCTCGACGAACGTGTTCGCGATGAACGAGAGCGGAAAGATGACGATGAAGCTGGCGTTGTTGAACACCTCCGGTGTCCGGATCCACAGGCCGACCACCGCCATCACCCACGACAGCGCGTAGGCGAACAACAGCAGGAGCAGGTAGCCGAGCAGCGCTTCGCCGAGACTCGAGTGGATGCGCCACCCGATGATCAGACCCGTCAGTGACATCACGATGAGGCTGACGATGTTGATCAGGACGTCGGTGGAGGTGCGGCCGAGGAGGACGGCGGACGGGGCCATCGGCAGCGACCGGAACCGGTCGATGATCCCCTTCTGCAGATCCTCGACCATCCCGAGACCCGTCCACGTGGCCCCGAAGATGACTGTTTGTGTGAAGATCCCGGCGATCAGGAACTCCCGGTAGGACATCCCGGGAACCTGAATGGCACTACCGAACACGTACGCGAACAGCAGCACGAACATGATCGGCGACAACGTGGTGAACACGATGAGGTCGGGGACGCGCTTGATCTTGATCATGTTGCGCTTGGCGATCGTGAGCCCGTCCGCGAGCGCGGTGTGCACGGACGCGGTCTGTGGGGCGCTCATGAGACGTGCTCCTCTTCGGCTTCGTGTCCGGTCAGGGTGAGGAAGACGTCGTCCAGGGTCGGTCTGCGCAGACCGACGTCGAATACCTTCACTCCTCGATTGGAGAGTCGGCCCAGCGCCTCGACGAGGGCGTCCGCACCGCCGGTCACCGGCACCGTGACCCGGCGGACGTTCTCCTCCACCAGGATGTCCCCGGCGGCGAGCGGGGCCAGTTCGTCGCGCACGACGGAGAGTTCGATGCCCTCCCGGACGCTCAACTCGATGCGCTCACCGCCCACGCGGTCCTTCAATTCGTCGGCGGTTCCGCGGGCGATGACCGAACCGTGGTCGATGACGGCGATCTGGTCGGCGAGGCGCTCGGCTTCTTCCATGTACTGGGTGGTCAGGAGAAGCGTGGTGCCCCTGGCTACCAGATTGTCGATGACGTCCCACAGCGCCAGCCGGGCGCGGGGGTCGAGCCCGGTGGTCGGTTCGTCCAGGAACAACACTTCCGGCTCGGCGACGAGCGCTCCCGCGAGGTCGAGCCGACGACGCATGCCACCCGAGTAGCCCTTGACGGGGCGATCTCCTGCCTCGACCAGGTCGAACTGTTCGAGCAGTTCGCGGGCGCGCGCCTTACTGCGTTTGCCCCCGAGGTGGTAGAGCCGCCCGACCATCTCGAGGTTCTCGAACCCGGTGAGGTACTCGTCGACGGCGGCGTACTGACCCGACGCCCCGATCCGGGATCGGAGCACCCGCGCGTCGTGGACGACGTCGAGACCGGCCACCTCCGCCCGGCCGGCATCCGGGACGAGAAGGGTGGTGAAGACCCGCACTGCCGTCGTCTTGCCGGCGCCGTTCGGGCCGAGCAGCGCCATCACCGTTCCCGACGGGACCGCGAGGTCGACCCCGTCCAGTGCCGTGACCTTGCCGTACTTCTTGACCAGACCCTCTGCCGTTATCGCATCGACCATCAGAAGTTCCCATCCGTTGGCGTGTGGAACCAGTGTGACTCGAGGCACCGACAGGTTGCAGGGAATATTCGACGTTCCCGGCGGGCCCGGTGCGGCGGTAGTCTGAAATCCGAGCAGGTCAGCGCGCAGATCTTCGGCAGGAGACAGTGATGTCCGACGCGGCGTCGGAACTCCGGACGGGCCGTGCGGCCTTCGAACGACGAGACTGGCGCGACACCTACGCCCGACTGTCGGGCGCCGACCGGCAGGACCCGCTGTCCGGTGATGACCTCGAACTGGTCGCCACCGCCGCCTACCTTCTCGGTGACGACGACGCCAGCACCGAATGGTGGGAACGGGCGGTGCACGAGTGGGCCCGCGCGGGTCGGCCGGTGCGCTCCGCGCGGTGCGCGTTCTGGCTCTCGTTCGTCCTGATCATGCGGGGCGAGCAGGCGCGCGGTGGCGGCTGGCTGAGCAAGGCCCAGCGACTGCTGGACACCGCGGGCGTCGATTGCGCCGAGCGGGGCTACCTGCTGGTGCCGCAGGGACTGCAACGGATCGACGCCGGTGACGGCAAGGCCGCCCACGACATCTTCCGTGCGATCACGGAGGCAGGCACCCGGTTCGCCGACCCGGATCTGACGACGCTCGGGGTGCTGGGCACCGGCCATTCGCTCGTCCTGCTGGGGGACGTTGCCAACGCGGTGTCGGCGTTCGACGAGGCGATGGTCGGGGTGACGTCCGACGAGGTGTCCCCGGTGGTGGCGGGGATCGTGTACTGCGCCGTGATCGAGCAGTGCCAGAACATGTGCGATCTCCGCCGGTCCCGGGAATGGACTGTGGCGCTGGAGGAGTGGTGCTCTTCGCAACCCGACCTCGTCCCCTACCGCGGTCAGTGCCTCGTCCACCGCGCCGAGATCCTGCAACTGCAGGGCGAGTGGCCCACGGCGATGGATTCGGCGCGGCGGGCGCACGAGCGGCTCGCCTCGCATGCCGCGGCCGGGTCCGCCGCCTACGTGATGGCCGACCTCCACCGCCTGCGCGGCGAGGTCGCTCAGGCCGAGAAGTTGTTTCTGGAGGCGAACCGCTGGGGCAGGCGGCCGCAGCCCGGACTCGCGCTGCTGCGGATGGCGCAGGGGCGGGTCGGCAGCGCGGTCGCCTCGATCCGCTGCGCGGTGGACGAGTCCACCGGCGCGGTGGAACGCGCCCGGCTGCTGCCCGCCTGCGTGGACATCCTGCTCGCCGCCGGCGACGTCCCGGCGGCTCGCACCGCAGCCGACGAACTCGACTCGATCGCAACACGATTCGCGATCCCCTACCTGTGTGCTCTGTCCGCTCAGGCGTCGGGGTCGGTGCTGCACGCCGAAGGACGGGGTAGCGACGCGCTGACCGTTCTGCGCGACGCGTGGCGGCGCTGGCAGGACATCGGCGCGCCGTACGAGTGTGCGCGGGTCCGGGAGTCGGTCGCGCTGGTGTGCCGCGACCTGGGTGACGACGACACCGCGCAGATGGAGCACGACCTCGCGTCCGCCACCTACCGGCAACTGGGTGCGGTCCCGGACCTCGGGCGACTGCGGGCGGAGTTCCGCCCCGACCCGACGGTCAGCACTCCCCTGACTCCGCGTGAAGTGTGCGTGCTCCGCCTCGTGGCGGCAGGAAAGAGCAACCGGGCGGTGGCGACGGAACTGTTCCTCAGCGAGAAGACGGTCGCGCGGCACCTGAGCAACATCTTCCTCAAGCTGGGGATCTCGTCGCGGTCCGCGGCCACGGCCTATGCCTACGAGCATCGCCTCGTCTGGCCACCTACATGAAAGTACCCATACGGTCGTACGTATCTGCGCCATTCTCCCGACGCGCCGAGATCGGCCCGGTCATAGCGTTGAGCACGACCACCGATCACCCGAGGGAAGAAGACAGACGATGTCCACAGAACGCTTCGACACGATCGTGATCGGCGCCGGACAGGCCGGCCTCGCCACCGGATACCACCTCACACGATGCGGGCAGCGATTCGTGATCCTCGACGCCCACGACCGCGTCGGGGACGTGTGGCGGGAGCGATTCGACTCGCTCCGGCTCTACAGTCCCGCCCGGTACGACGGCCTGCCAGGCTGGGGAATTCCCGCCCCGGCTTGGTCCTGGCCCGGGAAGGACGAGGTCGCCGACTACTTCGAGGCCTACGCACAGCGATTCGCACTGCCGATCCGGACCGGCACCACCGTCGACGACCTGTCCCGTGCCGGCGACCGTTACGTCGTCACGGCCGGGACGGACCGATTCGAGGCCGACAACGTCGTCGTCGCCTCCGGAACGTGGCAGTCCCCGGTCATCCCGGACCTCGCCGAGCGCCTCGACCCCCGGATCCGGCAACTGCATTCGAGCGACTACCGCAATCCCTCCCAACTGCAGGACGGGCCGGTGCTGGTGGTCGGGTGCAGCCACTCCGGCGCGGACATCGCACTGGAAGTCTCCCGTTCGCATCGCACCACGATCTGCGGGCCCGTCCGCGGGGAGGTGCCGTTCGACCTCGAGGGGCGCCTCGCCCACATCGCGATCCCGATCATGTGGTTCATGGCCAATCACGTTCTGACGGAACGCACACCCGTCGGCCGGAAGATGCGCACCCACGTCCGTTCGGGTGGCGGACCACTCCTGCGGGTCAAACGGGCCGACCTGGCCGCCGCCGGGGTGGAGCACTTCCCCGCGAAGGTCACCGGTGTCCACGACGGCAGACCGGTCCTCGACGACGGCACCGCACTCGACGTCCGCAACGTCATCTGGTGCACCGGGTTCCGCAAGGACACGTCGTGGATCCAGATCCCCGTCACCGGATCGGACGGGTGGCCCGAGCAGTCCCGCGGAGTGTCGCCGGACCATCCGGGACTGTATTTCGTGGGGCTGCCGTTCCTGCAGGCGTTCGCCTCGATGCTCACCGGCGGGGTGGGCAGGGATGCCGGGTATGTCGCGAAACACATTGCGCGCAGACAGACTCGGGCCGGACTCAGGCCGTCAGCACCAACCCTGACGTAGGCACACCGGTCCCGGCGGTGACGAGGACGTTCTGCACGCCGGAGACCTGATTCACGGACGTGCCGCGGATCTGACGCACACCCTCGGCGATGCCGTTCATCCCGTGGATGTAGGCCTCGCCGAGCTGACCTCCGTGGGTGTTGAGCGGCAGACTGCCGTCGAGGTCGATGGCACCGTCGGCGATGAAGTCCTTGGCCTCGCCGCGGCCGCAGAAGCCGAGTTCTTCGAGCTGCATCAATACGTATGGGGTGAAGTGGTCGTAGAGGACGGCCAGATCCATGTCCCGCGGTCCGAGCCCGGCCTGATCCCACAGCTGCCTGCCGACCAGCTCCATCTCGGGCAGTCCCGCGAGCTCCGGGCGGTAGTAGCTGGTCATGATGTACTGGTCGCTGCCGCTCCCCTGAGCCGCCGCGGCGATCACGGCCGGCTTCTGCTTCAGATCCTTCGCCCGCTCCGGTGACGTGACCACGATCGCGATGCCGCCGTCGGACTCCTGGCAGCAGTCGAGCAGGTGCAGGGGCTCGGCGATGAATCGGGAGTTCTGGTGGTCCTCGAGGGTGATCGGCTTGCCGTAGAAGAAGGCGTTCGGATTGGTGGCGGCGTGCTTGCGGTCGGTGACCGCGACCCGTCCGAAATCCTCACTCGTGGCGCCGTATTCGTGCATGTACCGCTGGGCGACCATCGCGACGAACGCCGCAGGCGTCGACAGGCCGTGCGGGTAGGAGAACGCGTTGTCGGTACCCGACGAGTTCACCTGCTGCACCAGACCGGAGTTCACCTGCCCGAACCGCATCCCCGACCGCTCGTTGAACGCCCGGTACGCCACCACCACGTCGGCGACACCGGTGGCCACGGCCATCGCCGCCTGCTGCACGGTCGCGCACGCCGCACCGCCGCCGTAGTGGATGCGGCTGAAGAACTTCAGATCCGGAATGCCGACCGAACGGGCCACGGCAGCTTCGGTGTTGGTGTCCATCGTGAAGGACGTCAGGCCGTCGACGTCCGCGGGGGTCAGCCCGGCATCGTCGAGCGCCGCCGTGACCGCCTCTGCCGCCAGCCGCAATTCGCTGCGGCCCGAGTTCTTCGAGAAGTCGGTTGCGCCGATACCGGCGATGGCAGCCTTGCCCGACAGCCCGCTCATGCACCCGCTCCGTTCGTGCGTCCGTCCAGGACGAGGGTCACCTTCGACGTGATGTGGTCGCCGAGACCGTTCTTCCCGACGACGTCCAGCGTGACGACGCCGTCGTCCACCGCCGCCACCGTGCCGCTCAGCGTGAGGGTGTCGTACGCGTACCACGGAACGCCGAGGCGCAACGCGATCGACTTGATCACCGCGTTCGGCCCCGCCCAGTCGGTGACGAACCGCTGCACCAGACCCGTGTCGGTGAGGATGTTGACGAAGATGTCCTTCGACCCGCGTTGCTGCGCCAGGTCGCGGTCGTGGTGGACGTCCTGGAAGTCGCGTGTCGCCAATGCGGCCGAGACGACGAACGTCGGGTCGCCGGTGACGGTCAATTCCGGAAGCGTCGTTCCCACCGCGACATCGAGTGTGGACGTCATGACTGCTCCTTCGCTCCGCGCTGCCACGCGTACAGGGTCCACGGCGTGCCGCCCGTCTCGTCGTCACCCGGGAAGTCGAGGTAGATCGCCTCCACCGGCATCCCGACCGTCACCTCGGCGGGGTCGACGCCGCGCAGCTCACCGAGCATGCGGACGCCTTCCTCCAGTTCGACCAGCGCCACCACGAACGGCAGCGAGCGTCCCGGCACCTTCGGCGCGTGGTGGACCACGTAACTGAACACGGTGCCGCGACCCGACGCGACGACGTAGTCCGTCGTCTCCGCCTTGTCCTTCCACAGCGCGGGCACCGGTGGGTGCTGCAGCGATCCGTCCTCACGCTGCTGGATCCGCAACTCGTGCGCGGCCACCCCGTCCCAGAAGAACTGGGTGTCCTGTGAGGCGCTGGGCTGCATCAGCTTGGTGGGGTCCAGATCGTCGAAAGACGCCCCCTGACCGTTCGCCGACTGTGACGCCGGTTCAGCGGATTTGGGCGCGAACTTCAGGATGCGGAACAGCATCTCGGCGACGACCTCGCCGGTGCCGTCGTCGTCGGCGACCCGCCACAGGCTGCGGGTGGTGAAGAACCACCCCTCACCGAGGCCCGTCTTCTTCGGACCCACGACATCCTCGAGGGTCGTGGTGATGGTGACCTCCTCACCGACCTTCAGGTAGCGGTGGTAGATCTGATCGCAGTTGGTGGCGACGACGGACGTGAACCCGGCCTCGTCGAGGATGGTCGTCATGCGGCCGAGCGGGTCGTCGGGTTGCCGAACCGCGTTCAGCCCCTGCATCGTCCACACCTGCGCCATCGCGGGCGGGGCCACGATGGCGTCGTGTCCCGCTGCCCGCGCCGCCGCCTCGTCGACGTAGATCGGATTCCGGTCGCCGATCGCCTCCACCCAGTTGCGGATCATCGGCAGATTGATCGGGTCACGCCCGGGGCGAGGGGCGCTCGGGCCCGCCGACCGGACCTCGTCCGCGGCAGCGAGAATCTGTTCGGAACTCATTTCGCGCGGCGCTCCTATCGCGGGACTCGGGGAAGTTTCAGACCGGCTGTCGCGATCAGCTCACGCATCACCTCGTTGACACCGCCACCGAACGTGATGACGAGGTTGCGCTTCACCTGCATGTCGAGCCACCTCATGAGGTCGGCGGTCTCCGGCTCGGACGGGTCGCCGTAGCGCCCGACGATCTCTTCGACGAGCCTGCCGATGCGCTGAATACGTTCGGTGGCGAACACTTTCGTCGCGGACGCGTCGGCGATGTCGACGGCGTCCGCCTCACTCGACGCCACCTGCCAGTTGAGTAGTTCGTTGAGGCGGAACGTCGCGTGGATCTCGCCGAGCGCGCGCCGCACGTCCGGCTCGTCGAGCAGGTCGTGCGCGACGGCCCAGTTGCGGATGCGGTCGTAGAGGCCGCCGACCCGGCCGGCCGGTCCGAGCATGACGCGTTCGTGGTTGAGCTGGGTGGTGATCAGTCGCCAGCCCTGATTCTCCTCACCGACCAGCATGTCCGCGGGAACCCGGACGTCGGAGTAGTAGGTGGCGTTCACGTGATGCGCACCGTCGCACGTGATGATCGGCGTCCAGCTGTAGCCCGGGTCCTTGGTGTCCATGATCAGGATGGAGATTCCGCGGTGACGCGAATCCGCCGAGCCCGTCCGGACGGCGAGCCACAGGTAGTCGGCGTCGTGACCGCCGGTGGTGAAGATCTTCTGCCCGTTGACGACGTACTCGTCACCCACGCGCACGGCCGTGGTCCGCAGCGCCGCGAGGTCGGTGCCCGCTTCCGGTTCGGTGTAGCCGATCGCGAAGTGCACCTCGCCGGCCAGGATCGCGGGAAGGAATTTGCGCTTCTGCTCCTCGGTCCCGTACTTCTGCAGCGTCGGACCCACCGTCTGCAACGTGACCGCGGGCAGCGGAACGTCGGCGCGGGTCGCCTCGTTGACGAAGATCTGCTGCTCGATCTCGCCGAAGCCGCGGCCCCCGAACTCCACCGGCCAGCCCACTCCGAGCCAGCCGTCCTTGCCCATCCGGCGGATGACCTCGCGGTAGGTGCTGCCGTGGCGCTCTGTGCGCATCACCTCGGCCTCGGCAGGCGAAATCAGCCCGGAGAAATAGCGCCGGAGTTCCGCTTGCAGCTCACGCTGCTCGTCGGTCAGATCGATGAACACCGGGCCCCCACGAGGTCGAGTCGGTACGAGGCGCCGCCCACGAGGCGGGCCAGGTCTTTGGCGGTCGAGTAATAACGGTGCAGCGGGTACGTGACGTCGACGCCGATCCCGCCGTGCAAATGGTGCAGAACCTGCATGGCGGCAGGCACTTCGGCGGCGATCCAATACGCCATCACGTCCAGATCGTCCTGGGCGTCCAGGCCTTCGGACACCCGCCACGACGCCGCGAGCGCCGACACGTGGAGGGTGCGGGACGTGACGTAGACGTCGGCGATCTGCTGCGACACGGCCTGGAACGTGGCGAGCGGCTTACCGAACTGGTGGCGCGTCGCGAGGTGCTCCCCTGCCAGAACCGTTGCGCCCGACAGCAGTCCGTCCGCGACCGCCCCGATCGACGCCAGGGCGATGCGGTACAGCGTCTGCACCGCGTCGTCGCCGGCGGCGAGCAGTTCACCCCGCGCGCCGTCGAACGTGATCGCGAATTCGGGGCTCCCCGACGCCGAGGGTGTCGGCGTGAGCGTGACGCCGTCCGCGCCCGGATCCACCAGCACCACCCCGGTGTCCGTGGGCACGAGAATCCGATGTGCCCGCTCGGCGAACGGAACCGCGAGCACGCGCCCGGTAACGGAGTAGCCGTCCCCGTCCGCGACCGCGGTCACCGAGGGCCGTGCCGGGAACTGCGCCCCGGGTTCGGCGAGCGCCGCGGTGAACGTGCGCCCGTCGGCGAGACCGGTGAGCAGTGCGTCCTGTTGGGCGTCGTCGCCCAGCGCGACGATGGGCAGCACACCGAATCCGAGCGTTGCGAGGGCCGGGACCCGCGCCGCCTTCCGCCCGACCTCGGTCAGCAGCGCACCGACGTCGGTGACCGAGAGCCCTTCACCGCCGAGGCGTTCCGGCAGTGCGAGGGTCAGCAGGTCGGCGTCGGCGAACGCGGCCCAGAGGGCGTCGTCGTCGAGGTCGCGGGCCAGCAGTCCGGCCGCGACCTGGGCCACGGCCTCCTGGGTTTCGTCTCGAGTGAAGTCCACGCTGACAATCCCACTTTCAATTTAGAACGTGTTCTAGTTGTATCACCATCCCGGACCTCGCGAAAGACCATCGCGACGCGGCTCAGCCCCGCGGCAGCCCGAGAATCCGCTCGGCCGCGACCGTCAGCAGGATCTGCGTCGTTCCGCCCGCAATCGACAGGCAGCGTGTATTGAGGAACTCCCGCGCCAGCGGACCCTCCACCCATCCGTCCACGCCACCGAGTTCCATCGCGAATTCCGCGACCGCCTGCCGCTGGCGGACACCGACCAGCTTGCGGACACTCGATTCCGGTCCGGGGTCCTGACCGTCCAGCTGCCGGAGGGTGGTGCGCAGTTCGAGCTGCGAGCCGACGAGCGCATTGCCGATGAGATGCCCGAGCCTGTCGTCGGTCACGGGGTCGCCGTCCCCCGCGAGCGCGAGCAGTTCCTCCATCGCCGCACCGAGCGAGGAGCCTCCGCCCATCGCGACCCGCTCGTTCGCCAACGTGGTTCGGGCCAGCTTCCAGCCGTCGCCGAGATTCCCGACCACCAGCTCGTCCGGTACGAACACGTCCTCGAGATACACCTCGTTGAACAGGGCGTCGCCGGTGATCTCGCGCAGCGGCGAGATGGTGATGCCGGGGCTCGTCATGTCGACGAGGAAGTAGCTGATGCCCTTGTGTTTGGGCGCGTCCCGGTCGGTGCGGGCCAGGCAGATTGCCCAGTCCGCTTCCTGCGCCCTCGACGTCCAGACCTTCTGACCGTTCAGCCGCCACCCGCCGTCCACCTTCTCCGCGGACGTCCGCAGCGCCGCCAGGTCGGAGCCGGCGCCGGGTTCGCTGAACAGCTGGCACCAGATGATCTCGCCGCGCAACGTCGGGGTGGCGAAGCGCTCGATCTGCTCGGCGCTGCCGTGCTCGAGGATCGTGGGCACGGCCCACCAGCCGATCACGAGGTCGGGCCTGCCGATCCCGGCGGCCGCCAGCTCCTCCTCGATCAGGATCTGTTCGGCGGCGCGCGCACCCCGCCCGTAGGGTGCGGGCCAGTGCGGGGCCAGGTAGCCCGATTCCGCGAGGGCCACGCGTCGCTCCGACTCCGGCCGCGCCACAAGCTCGGCGATTTCGGCGCGAATCTGCGCCCGTTCGTCGTCGAGCCCGGTCAGGTCGATCGACAGGTGCCTGCGAGCACCGGTCCGCGTCAGTTCGGTGACCCGCGCCCGCCAGCGGGTGGAGCCGCCGAGCAGCTGCCGCAGCGACGTCGCCCGGCGGAGGTAGAAGTGCGCGTCGTGTTCCCAGGTGAAGCCGATCCCGCCGAGCACCTGGATGCAGTCCTTGGCGGTCTCGACGGCGGCGTCGAGCGTGAGCGACGCCGCGACCGCGGCCGCGATCGGCAGCTCCCCGCCGTCCGCGTCCCACGCGTCCTCCGCCGCCACGGCCGCATCCCACGCCGCCGCACCGGCTTGTTCGACGCGGCACAGCATCTCCGCGCACAGATGCTTGATCGCCTGGAACGATCCGATCGGTTTGCCGAACTGCTCGCGAATCTTGGCGTACTCCACCGCCGTTCGCAGACACCAGGCCGCGATCCCGGATGCCTCCGCGGCGGCGAGAGTCGCCGCGAGGTCGGGCACGAGCCCGTCCCGCACGCCGGTGACCACGCGGTCGGCCGCCACCGCCACACCCTCGCAGCGCACCCGCGCGAGAGGGCGGCTCTTGTCGATCGTGTCGGCGACCGTGATGTCCAGGCCGTCGGCTTCGCCGTCGATCAGACACCACACGACGCCGTCGCCCGCGTCGGCGGGCAGCAGCACGGACACCCCCGCGTCACCACCGATCGCGAAGCCCGCGTCGCCGGTGACCGTCAGCCCGCCGTCGGCCCCGAGGGTCGCGTTCACCGGGGAGTTGCTGCCGAGAGCCACCGCGCACGGCATCGCGCCGTCCGCGAGTTCCTCGGACCACCGTTTCGCGGCGGCGCCGGAGCTTCGGCCGACGATCAGAGCGGCGAGAGCGGTCGAGAGAACAGGACCCGGGACGAGTTCGGTCGCGGCCTGTTCGAGCATCGCGGCGAGATCGACGATCTCCGCTCCCGACCCACCGACCTCGTCGGGCACGGCGACCGAGAAAATTCCGAGCGAGGCGAAGGACGGCCACGACTCACGCCACGAATCTGCTGGTCCTTGCCGTACTGTGACCAGCGGGTCCGTGGACCGCGCCCAAGCCTGGATCGAACCCGCTGCAGCCTTCTGTTCTTCGGTGGTGGCGATTGTCACAACGGGTATCCGCCTCTCCTGAATGACACATTCGTCTAGAACGTGTTCTAATATGACACCTGGCCATGAGTCAAGGCGCGAAGGAAAACAGGTAATGACGACCAGCTCTCGATCACGGTCCACGACGGTCGCTGCGGCGACGCTGGGCGAGGACGATCTCAGTTCCAACGCGCAGAAGGAACGGCGCAAGCGGATCCTCGACGCGACCCTGGCCCTGGCCTCCAAGGGCGGATACGAAGCCGTGCAGATGCGGGCCGTCGCCGAACGCGCCGACGTCGCCGTGGGGACGCTGTACCGCTACTTCCCGTCCAAGGTGCACCTGCTGGTGTCGGCGCTCGCCCGCGAGTTCGAGCGGATCGACTCGCGGGGAAAGAACCCGCCGGGCCGGAACCCGCTCGAGCGGATGCAGCTGATCCTCAGCCAGATCACCCGGGCCATGCAGCGCGACCCACTGCTGACCGAGGCCATGACCCGCGCCTTCATGTTCGCCGACGCGTCTGCCGCCGCCGAGGTCGATCAGGTGGGCAAGCTGATGGACCGCCTGTTCGCCCGCGCGATGACGGACACCGAGCCCACCGAAGACCAGTTGGCCGTCGCCCGCGTCATCTCCGACGTGTGGCTGTCGAACCTGGTGGCCTGGCTCACCCGCCGCTCGTCCGCGACCGATGTCGCGAATCGGCTCGAACTCACCGTCGAACTGCTGCTCGGTGACGGAAGCCGCAGACCCGAGTAGGACGCGATCGGGGCACAGCCCCGGCCGACAACGCGCTCACAGCCGTCCCATCCCCTAGATTTGAACATGTGAGCGCCCATGATCTGCCCATCGAACTTCGTCGTGCCCTCTCGAGGGTTGCGCGGACCCCTCGCCTGCTCGTCGCTTCCGATTACGACGGCACGATGGCCCCCATCGTCTCCGACCCCGAGAAGGCGTTCCCCCACGCCGAATCGGTGCGCGCTCTCCGCGCCCTGGCCAGCCTCGCCGGAACGACGGCGGCCGTGATCTCGGGCCGCGCACTCAAAGACCTCGCCGCGCTGTCGCGGCTGCCCGCCGAGGTTCAACTGGTCGGCAGCCACGGCTCGGAATTCGACATCGGATTCATCCATGCGATCGACGCCGACGCCAAGAAACTTCTCGGTGAGATCACCGAGGAACTCACCCGGATCGCCACGCTGCACGCCGGTACGTCGGTGGAGGCGAAACCGGCGAGCGTCGCCCTCCACGTCCGCAACGCCGACGCCGAGGAAGGCGCCCTGGCCCTGGCCGCTGTGCGCGCCGATGCCGGACAGCGCGTGGGCGTGCAGGTCACCGAGGGCAAGTCCGTCATCGAACTGGCCGTCGTCGCCACCGACAAGGGCCACGCACTCGACCTGATCCGCCACCAGGACGGTGCGACGGCAGCCGTCTTCGTCGGCGACGACGTCACCGACGAGAAGGCATTCGCGCGCCTCCAGGGCCCCGACCTCGGCGTGAAGGTGGGCCCCGGCGAGAGCCTCGCCGAGTTCCGGGTGTCGACCACCGAAGACGTGGCCGCGGCCCTCGCGTTCCTGCTCGAGGAGCGTCGCACCTGGCTGTCCGGGGCACACGCCCCGCCGATCGAGCGCCTCACCATGCTCGCCAGCCCGCGGACCGTCGCCCTCGTCACCCCCGACGCGACCCTCACGTGGCTGTGTCATCCCGAACCCGACTCGGCGTCCGTGTTCGCGCATCTGCTCGGCGGTCCGGAGGCCGGCCACTTCAGCGTCGGCCCGCACCGGAGCGCGCTGCCGCTGAGCCAGCGGTACATCGACAGCACCATGACCGTGCAGACACGGTGGGCCAGCCTCTCCGTCACCGACTACCTGCCGCACGACGTCCGCCAGGGCCGCACCGACCTGACCCGGGTGATCAGCGGGCAGGCCGCCGCCGTCGTGACGTTCGCACCGCGGCCCGAGTTCGGGCAGGGCCAGGTCATCCTGGAGGCGGTCTCCGAGGGACTGCGGGTGCACGGCACCAACGAGCCGATCGTGCTGCGCTCCCCCGGCGTGCAGTGGAACGTCACGTCCGACGGCAACCAGCAGACCGCGCATGCCGTCGTCGACCCGTCCGGCGGCGACGTCGTCCTGGAATTGCGGTGCGGCACCGAAGAACTCGGACCGTCGGAGACTCCCGAGGAGGAGCGTCGCGCGCTGGCCGAATCGTATTGGTCGGACTGGGCGAAGAGCCTCACCCTGCCCACGCTCAAACCTGACCTGATGAAGCGCTCCGCCCTCACCCTCCGCGGTCTGGTGCACGTCGACTCCGGAGCGATCATGGCGGCCGCCACCACCTCGCTGCCCGAGGAGATCGGCGGCGTCCGCAACTGGGACTACCGCTACTGCTGGCTGCGCGACGCGGCGCTCACCGCGTCCGCGCTCGTCAGCCTCGGCTCGCTGAGCGAGGCCGAGGGCTACCTCGACTGGGTGCACGACGTCCTCGAGACGCTGCCCGGCCCCGAACGCCTGCACCCCCTCTACACGCTGCACGGTGGCGGTCTGCCGCCCGAGGCCGTCATCGACTCGCTGCCCGGCTACGCGGGCTCGCGGCCGGTCCGCATCGGCAACGCGGCCAACCAGCAGGTGCAACTCGACGTGTTCGGACCCATCGTCGAACTCATCCACGACCTGTCCCACGCCCGCGAGAAGCAGGGCGTCGAGGTGGCGCTCAACGACCGCGACTGGGAACTGGTCTGCGCCATGGTCGAGGCCGTCGAACGCCGCTGGTTCGAACCCGACCACGGCATCTGGGAGATCCGCGACAACCCGCGTCACCACGTGTACTCCAAGGTGATGGGCTGGGTCACCGTCGACCGTGCGGTGGCGCTGGCCGAGCACTTCGGCCGCGACGTCGAGCCCGGCTGGACGTCGTTGCGCGACAAGATCGCCGAGGAGGTGCGCGAGAAGGGCTGGAAGGACGAGGTCCGCTCGTACACCGCCGCCTACGACGGCACCGACCTCGACGCCGCCACCCTGTACATCGGACTGTCCGGGCTGATCGACCCGTCGGACGAGAAGTTCGCCGCCACCGTCACGGCCACCGAGGCGGAACTGCGCAGCGGCTCGACCGTGTACCGGTACCACCACGACGACGGGCTGCCCGGAACCGAGGGCGGGTTCCACCTCTGCGCTGCGTGGCTGGTCGAGGCGTACCTGCTGATCGGTCAGCGGTCGCAAGCGGAGGCGTTGTTCGCGCAACTCGTCGACGCCGCCGGACCGACCGGACTGCTCAGCGAGGAGTACGACCCCGTCGCCGAGCGGTCGCTGGGCAACCACCCCCAGGCGTACAGCCATCTGGGACTGCTGCGCTGCGCTCAGCTCCTGGCCTAGCGCGTATGGGATGGCCGGGTCAGCGCTTGGCGGGCCCGGCCGTCGAACCCCGCAGCAGTTCGGTCTCGAGCATCTCGACGGTCGCGACACCGGAGTGCGACGGGGACATGAGCAGGGCACCTGCCCGGCGACCCTTCTCCTCCTGGGGTTGCCGCACGGTGGTCAGGCCCTCACGCAGTGCGTCGTCGACTCCGTCGAATCCGGTGATCGACAGCCGGCCGGGCACGTCGATGCCCTGCCAGCGCGCCCAGTCCAGCGCGCCGAGCGCGAGGACGTCGGTGGTGCACACGAGCGCGGTGATCCGCGGATTCACGCCCAGTGCCTGCGCGGCAGCGGCGTGCCCCGATTTCCCGGTGTGCTCGAACCGCTCGACGACGGTCAGCGTCCGAGGGTCCAGGCCGGCGTCGGACATGGCGTCGCGCACTCCCTCGATGCGTTCGCGCTGGACGTGGAAGTTCGGTGAGCGCAGACGCTCGGCGTCGGCGACCCCGTCCGAGCGGTCACGCCCCAGCCTCATGCTCAGCACGCCGATGTCGCGGTGGCCGAGCCCGATCAGATAGTCGGCGAGGCCCCGCATCGCGCCGCGGTCGTCGATGCCGACGAGGGAGGCCCCCGGGATTTCCCGCGGCTGATCGCACACGACCATCGGCAGGTGACGCTCGCACACCGCCGCGAGGTAGGGGTCGTCGTCCGCCACCGAGTACACGACGAACCCGTCGACGCCCGCCTGCTGCACGACCGCGGCGGCGTCCGCCTCCTCGCGACCCGGGCCCGCCGGAATCAGCAGCAGACCCTGCCCGGCGGCCTCGCACGACTCGGCCAGTCCGGACAGAAAGCTCATCGCGGCGGGGTCGCGGAAGGAGTAGCTGAGGGCCTCGGTGAGCAGCAGTCCGACGGCACCGGCCTTGCGGGTGCGCAGGGATCGGGCCACCGGGTCGGGGCCGGGGTAGCCGCGGCGCTTGGCCGCCTGCAGCACCCGGTCGCGGAGTTCCGCAGAGAGTTGATCCGGCCGGTTGTAGGCGTTGGACACCGTC
Organism: Rhodococcus mengyinensis; assembly: GCF_048381435.1. Classification (NCBI taxonomy): domain Bacteria; kingdom Bacillati; phylum Actinomycetota; class Actinomycetes; order Mycobacteriales; family Nocardiaceae; genus Rhodococcus; species Rhodococcus mengyinensis. Next base: position 63,712 of record NZ_JBLWIT010000031.1, read on the forward strand.
GTTCGCGAAATGTTGAGCTCGGCCGCGAGCGACGCCAGCGTGGCTTGGCGACGAGGCTGTCGAGACCTGGGCATAGGGGGACGTTAGTACCTGGCCCGCGTTCGGGCGCGTCGGGGCTGCACCGAAAGTGCACTACCAGGACCTATCCGCTAAAGTGCAACGGTAACGGTTTCCAATAGCGTTTAGCGTTCGTCTTCGGTCAGGAGTTTTCTGTGCGCGCTTCCTCAGGTTTTCGTGCCGCCACGGCGGCCGTCGGGCTGTCGTTCGCCGCCGCCCTCACCCTCACCGCGTGCGGCTCCGACACGACCGGTGACGGCACGCTGACCGTCGTCGCGTCGACGAACGTGTGGGGCAGCGTCGCGCAGGCCGTCGCCGGCGACAAGGTGGACGTCACCTCGATCATCACCGAACCGTCGTCCGACCCGCACTCGTTCGAGGCGAGCCCCACCGACGCCGCCAAGCTCACCGACGCCTCCCTGATCGTCTACAACGGCGGCGGGTACGACCACTTCGTCGACGACATCATCGGCACCGGCAACAGCGACCAGCTCACCGTCAACGCGTTCGACCTCCTCGAGGGCGGCGCGCACGCAGGCGAGGACGAACATTCCGAGGGCGGCGACTCGCACGAGGGCCACGACCACGGCGACGTGAACGAGCACGTCTGGTTCGACGTCGACACCGTCGACGCCACCGCACAGTCCATCGCGGACAAGCTCGGCCAACTCGACCCCGACAACGCCGACGCCTACAAGGCCAACGCCGCCACCTTCCACGGTCAGCTCGAGCAGATCTCCGCGATCACCGACGGCATCGCGGCAGCGCACAAGGACGCACCCGTCGCCCAGACCGAACCGATCGCCTACTACCTGCTGCAGTCCGCGGGCCTGAAGGACGTCACCCCGCCCGACTTCACGAGCGCCATCGAGAACGGCAACGACCCCGCACCCGCCGCCATCGCCGCGACACGACAGCTGCTCACCGACAAGCAGGTGCAGGCCCTCGTCTACAACGTGCAGACGCAGGACCGGGTCACCCAGGACGTGCGGGCCACGGCCGAGTCTGCGGGCATCCCCGTCGTCGAGGTGACCGAAACCCTGCCCGAAGGCCTGGACTACATTCAGTGGCAGACCAACACCGCCGAGTCGCTTGCTGCGGCTCTGCAATAGAACTGATCGGCTTGTGACAGAACCCACTTCGAAGAACGCCGGCAACGGTCGCGTCCCCGCACTGGAATTGACGGGGGCGCGACTGTCCTTCGGCGAACGCACACTCTGGCAGGACCTCGACCTCACCGTGGAACCCGGCGAATTCGTCGCCGTCCTCGGACCCAACGGGTCGGGCAAGACGTCGCTGCTGAAGGTGCTGCTCGGCCAGCTCGCCCTCAGCTCCGGTACCGCGCGCATCGCCGGATCCCCGGCGCGGAAGGGCAATTCGCACGTCGGGTACATCCCCCAGCAGAAGTCGCTCGACGACGGGCTGCCGCTGCGGGGCCGCGACCTCGTCGGCCTCGGCGTCGACGGCCACCAGTGGGGAACCGGCATCCTCCGGCGAGGGCGGCGCCGGGCGATCGTCGACGCGGCCATCAGCGAAGTCGGCGCCCAGAACTACGCGGACGCCCCGATCGGTTCCATGTCCGGCGGTGAGCAGCAACGACTGCGTATCGCGCAGGCCCTCGTCGGCAACCCCCAGATCCTGCTGTGCGACGAACCGCTGCTCAGCCTCGACCTGGCCAACCAGAATCTCGTGTCGGGACTCATCGACCGGCGGCGCCGCACCCACGACACCGCGGTGCTGTTCGTCACCCACGAGATCAACCCGATCCTCCCCCTCGTCGACCGCGTGCTCTACCTCGTCGACGGACAGTTCCGCATCGGCAAACCCGAAGAGGTCATGACGTCGGAGGTGCTGTCCGAGCTGTACCGCACCGACGTCGAGGTGCTGCACGTACGCGGCCGCCTCGTCGTCATCGGCACCGGCGACGCCATCGACGCGCTCGGCAGCGCGGGCGGCCTCCGCCCCGGTGAGGGTGTGCACCACACGGACGAGGGACACGCATGAGCAACAAGTTCACCGACGCGATGTCGCACATGTTCGACGTCTCGGCCACCGTCGACCTCCTGCAGTACGACTTCGTCCAGCAGGCATTGATCGCCGGCGCCATCCTCGGCCTGCTGGCAGGAGCCATCGGCCCGCTGATCGTGAGCAGGCAGATGTCGTTCGCCGTGCACGGCACGAGCGAGCTGTCGCTGACCGGTGCGTCGGCGGCCCTGCTCATCGGAGTCAGCGTCGGGGCCGGCGCCATCGCCGGGTCGGTGGTCGCGGCGGTCCTGTTCGGGTTGCTCGGCGCGAAGGCCCGCGACCGTGACTCGGTCATCGGCGTGATCATGGCGTTCGGGCTCGGTCTGTCGGTGCTGTTCATCTGGTCGTACCAAGGGCGCACCGGCACCAGTTTCTCGCTGCTGATCGGCCAGATCGTGGCGCCCGGAGACAGCGGCCTCCAACTGCTGCTGCTCTGCGCCGTGCTGGTCATCGGGGTCCTCGGCCTCATCTACCGCCCCCTCCTCTTCGCGAGCACCGACCCCGACGTCGCCGAAGCCCGCGGCGTCCCCGTCCGTGCGCTGTCGATCGTGTTCGCCGTCCTCGTCGGCATCACGGCCGCGCTCGGCGTCCAGATCGTCGGGGCACTGCTGGTGATGGCACTGCTCATCACCCCCGCCGCGGCCGCCGCCTACGTCACCGCCAGCCCACTCAAGGCGACGATCCTGTCGATCGTGTTCGCCGAACTCGCCGCCGTCGGCGGCATCCTGCTGTCCCTCGCACCCGGAGTGCCCGTATCGAGCTTCGTCACCACGATCTCGTTCGTCATCTACCTCGTGTGCCGGCTCAGCGGATCCTCACGACGCAAGAACGCGGGACGCATCACCCCCACCCACGCACACACGCACTGAGCCGCCCTACAGGTGGTCGGGGAAATACGGCGCCAACGTCGTAGCCACCTTCGTCGCCTGATCGCACGCCGCGTCGACGGTCGTGAAATCCTCCAACTCGCTGTACCCGATCATGAACTCCAGAATCCCCGGCTCGATCGCCACCGACACCGTGCACGCACTACCGCCGCGGAAATCCGACACCAGAGCACGCCGCCCGCCGATCTCGGTCTCACTCAGGACGTCGAAGCGGTCGCTCGACTCGACGCTGCTGACGGTTTCAGCAAGCGCGGAAATGACAACGCCGTAGTCAGGATTGCGCGATCGAAATGAGCATGAACGATTCGCCGGCTCATCCGAAAGCCGCGATCCTGCGCGCACGTCGATCTGCGCCGCTTGGAGCGCCTCCTGGGGAAGACCGTCACAGGGGTGGAACCCGATCGCCTTCGCCGGCTGCTGCGCAGCTGCGCCATCCACCGGAGTTGAACAGCCTGCAATTGCGGCAATACCCATTAGGCCGGTTACGAAGGCGATTCCGCCGGACCGACGCTTCACAAGTTCCCTCCGACCGACCCCAGACTCGACGCGATGGCCGCATCCTGCTCGTTGTATCGCGCGAGGACCGCCTCGAACATCGACTTCATGTCCTTCGCATACGTTTGATGCGCACCGAATAGACCCACCGCCGAATTCGCGAACTCGATGTCGCCGCCTCCGATGGCCTTCTCGTCGAATTTGCGTGCCAGCTGCTTCGCCGAGGCGATGTCCTGCTCTCCAATTCCCAGATCAGCGGCGCGAAGTTTCTGACGAGCGTTGTCAGCCAAGTCGCCCATCAATTCCGCATGCTCCTGGCACAGCTTGATGCACTGCTCTATGCCTGCGGGGTCGAGTTCTAGCCTGCCTCCCCCGGTGACGTTCTCGGTGAAAGCCTTCCATCCGGCTTCCGGTGCTTCTGGCCCCGCCATGTCGGTGTCCCCTCCGTGTGTCGTGCTGTGTCCCCATCTGTGCAATCGCGGGCGCGTGGCAATCTACCAACCGCGGGCACCGACCGACCCCGCTCGAGGAGTGGTACCGACCCTGATCAGGGTGTCGAGCGAGGATACGAGCTGTTCGGGGCCTGCCGGGTGCGCAGCGGATGGGTCGTGTGGTCCGATCGCGTAGCGTCCGTCGCCGGCGATGTCGATCCAGTGCATGACGCCGACGTCCCTGCCGGTGCCGTAGCGGGAACCGCGGAAGACGCGGATCTTCCCGCGTCCCGCGTATCCCTTCTGTACGGCAGATTCGAGTCGCGGGGCGGGGGCCGCCCGATTGACCTCCTGCAGGATTCCCCGAGAGAAGTGGGTGTCCTGTTCGTCGCGCCGCTGGAACCGGCGGCGGCCGGCGGCGTTCTGCGGGATCAGCCCGATCAGTTGGGCGCCCAGCCGCCCGGCCGCACCGGCGCCGATGACCACGTCGCCACCGATCTGCGGTGCCCGGCCGGGGAGTTGCGACGCGATCACCACCCATTGCCGCTGTTGCGCACCGATGATGCGGATCGGGATCTCGTCGGCGGCCGAACCGGAGATCTCGACATACACGTCGGGGTCGGCGAGCACACCCAACGCCGACCTCACATCGTCGTGCTCGGCTCCCGCGAACGCTTCGCGTATCCGGTTCTGCTCGGCGACATACGCATTGAGCCCGGGGTGCGCGCTCACGATCCGGAACGGGTACGGGATGCGGTCCTGCCCTGCGCCGGCCCACAGGGCGTCGAACAGTTCGGGACGCAGCCGCCAGTTGCGCATGTTCATGCGCCGATCACCGGTGGCGAGACGAGGGGCAGCTTGCCGATCAATTCGTTGCCGTTGTCGAGGGTGATCAGGTAGTCGGGCGTCTTGTGTTCCTTGCCCTCGCCGCCGCCCTTGGCAGGTCCTCCGCCGCCCATCATTCCCCCGCCCATCGGGCCGGTGCCCCGCATCCCGGCACCCGCGCGACCTCCGGCGTTGGCCCCCGGAACCCCGGGTGCGGTGCCGGGCCGGGCCACGGCCCCCGGCTGATTCCCGGCACCGACGCCACCGCCGAGTCCGCCGACTCCCAGTCCGCCGCCAGCGGAAGCCCCACCCACACCTGCGGATCGCGAGCCGGCAGCCGAGGACGAATCGGCGGTGGAAGGCATGCCCGTCCGGCTCTGCGCGTGATCCCCCGTCGCCGAGGCCGGAGCCGTCGTCGCCGGTGTGGTGGCAGCCGACGGCGCGGTGGCCGCATTCTGCTGCGTGCCGTCCGCAGCGGGCGCGCCGTCCACTCCGGGCTCGACGGAAGGGTCGCTCACGGGCGCGTCGCCAAGAGAGGGCTGCCCGGCGCTCGGTCCGCCGAGCCGGTCGCTCGAACTCGGGGCGCCGCTCGGGTAGTCGCCACCGGGCCCGGCCGGACCCGAGGGAACGTCGACGATGCTCTCCGGTTTCGTGAACGACGGGACGTTGCCGTCCGACGTCGCGAGTCCGGGGTTGTAGATCGTGGCCATCTTCTCGCGCGCTTCGCCCTCGCGCCGGTAGTACTCGTCTTCGGTGTCCGTGTCCCAGGGCGTCAACTTGTCCCACAGTCCGGTGCCGATGGTTTCGGGAACCTGCGACCGAAGCGACGCGACCGTCTCCGCCAGCGGCGTCAGCGCGTCCGCCACGCCGTGAAGTTGTTCCTGCGCCTGCGGCGCGGAGGTCGAGTACCGTTCGGTCTCGCCGTAGGCCGCCGACGCGGCAGCACCGTGCCAGCTCCCGCTGATCGTCTTCTTGATCGCGTCGCTGAACTCGACGATCGCGTCGTGGGCCGTCGTCCCCAGTTCGGCCCAGGCTCGTGCGATGCCGCTGACGTTCTCGACATTCATGCCGGCGACGGCGCTCGCGATCCTCGCATGATCCCACTGATCCGAGTGAAAGTTCTCGGGATCCTTGATGTATGCCGGGTCGGTCACGTTTCCCCCTCCGATGGCGCGCAGTCCACCACGCACGGTCAATTGTTCTGACGCAGCAGGACCCTCACCGGTTCCGCCCGCCCCCGCGAGAGAATCTACAAGACGGCACTCGGAACCCTAGTATCGAATATGTGCCGGCAATCGATCTGAACAGCGACCTCGGCGAGAGCTACGGCGCCTGGACCCTCGGCGACGACCTGGCGATGCTGAAGCTCGTGACCAGCGCCAATGTGGCCTGCGGTTTTCATGCGGGCGATCCCACTACCCTGTCGGCCACCTGTTCGGCGGCGTCCGAGCTGACGGTCCGGATCGGCGCGCAGGTCGGCTACCACGACCTCGCCGGGTTCGGGCGCCGGTTCATCGACATCGCGCCGCGTGACCTGACGGCCGACGTCGTCTATCAGATCGGCGCCCTCGACGGTCTCGCCCAGGTTTCCGGCTCCGCGGTGGCGTACGTGAAACCGCACGGCGCGCTGTACAACGCGATCGTCCACCACCGCGAGCAAGCCCGCGCGGTGGTCGCGGCGGTCCACTCATACGACCCGACGCTGCCCGTCCTCGGTCTGCCCGGTTCCGTGTTCCTCGAGGAGGCCGAGAAGGCCGGACTGAGGACGGTCACCGAGGCGTTCGCGGACCGCGCGTACACACCGGAGGGAACGCTGGTGCCACGCACGACGGACGGGGCCGTCCTGCACGATCCCGCGGTGGTGGCCGAACGGGTCCGCAGACTCGTCGTCGATCACACCCTCGAAGCGGTCGACGGCACGGTACTCACGGTCACCGCTGAATCCGTCTGCGTCCACGGCGATACGCCCGCAGCCGTCGAGATGGCCACCGCCATCCGGTCGTTGCTCGACACCGAGGGCATCACGGTGGAGCCGTTCGTGTGATGCGCATCCTCGACGTCGGAGAAAGCGCGGTCCTCGCCGAATTCGAGGACCTCGGCACCGTGCTCGCGCATTTTCGTGCGCTGGACGACTCCCGGCCACCCGGGGTCGTGGAGGTGATCCCGGCGGCGCGCACCATCCTGGTGCGGTTCGACCACGGCGCGACCAGCCGCGACCGCGTCGCCAAGTGGGTGCGGACCACGGAACCGGACGCGACGGTCGCCGAGGATCCCCCGGACGAGATCCGGATAGCGGTGCGCTACGACGGTCCCGACCTCGAGGACGTGGCCGAGCTGACCGGTCTCGGTGTCGACGGCGTCGTCGCCGCACACACCGGAACACCGTGGACGGTGGCGTTCTGCGGCTTCGCCCCGGGTTTCGGTTACCTCACCGGCGGCGCACCCGAGCTGCACGTGCCGCGCCGCTCGACGCCTCGGACCTCCGTCCCCGCCGGGACCGTGGCTCTGGGCGGGGAGTTCACGGGAATCTATCCCCGCAGCTCGCCCGGCGGCTGGCAACTCATCGGCACCACCGACGAACCGATCTGGGATGCCGAACGCACTCCCCCCGCCCTCCTGCGCCCCGGCGTCGTCGTGCGCTTCGCGCCCGTGAGTACTTATTAACCGCCCGACGTTAATAAGTACTCACAGGTCCAGGACCAGGCGGTCGCCCCTCGCGCGGGACACGCAGATCATCATGCTGTTGCACTGCGCACGTTCTGTTTCGGTGAGGAGGTCGTCGCGGTGGTCGACGTCGCCGCCGAGGACCTTCACCTCACAGGACCCGCAGATTCCCATCTCGCACGACGACGGATGGTCGATGCCGGCGTCGCGGACGGCCTCGAGCACTGTCTGGTCGGGACGCACCGGGACGACCTTCTCGCTGCGAGCCAGTTCGACCTCGAACTCACAGCTGGACGCGACCGTGGGTGCCGACGCGGCGAACCGCTCGAGGTAGAGGTCGTCGGCGCGGCCCGCCTTCGACATCCTTTCCACCAACGCGTCCATGAGCGGAGTGGGCCCGCAGCAGTAGACCGCCGCCCCCGCGGAGGACGCCACGATGGCCTCCAGGTCGAGGTGACCGCTCGTGTCCTGCGGCACCAGCTGCACCGCGGACGCGTCGAGCTCGTTCACGAATGCGAAGTGCTCGGCAGTGCGCGCGCCGTACACCAGTTCCCAGGTTTCGCCGCGGCGCTGCACTTCCCGGATCATCGGCAGCATCGGGGTGACGCCGATTCCGCCGGCGACGAACACGTACCGGTCCGCCTCCGTCAATGCGAAATTGGAGCGGGGACGGCCGACCTCGATCAGCCGGCCCGGACGCAACTCTCGGTGGACCTCCACCGAACCGCCCCGGCCTGCGGGTAGTTCGAGGACCGCGATGCGGTAGCGGGTCGAGTCGGCCGGGTCACCGCACAGCGAGTACTGCCGGACCGTCCCCGACGGCAAGTGCACGTCGACGTGAGCACCGGGCTCCCAGGCCGGTAGCTCACCGCCGTCCGCGCGGGCGAACTCGTACGAGGTGACCGACTCGGCCTCCCAGCGGGCGACGACGACGCGGAGCGAAAGAGTCTGCGTATCACACGACCTCGTTGACATGACTGCCGTCCTTGACGCGGTTCATCAGCTCGGTGAACGAGCGCCGGTAGTTGAGGGTGAACAGGTCGGCGGGTACGGAGAATTCCTGGTACTCGGAATCCCATGGGATCTCGCGGGGTTCGATGAATTCGACGATCGGGATGTCCTCGAGGTACACCATCTCCTCGACGCGCAGGCATTCCTCGAGGTCTGCGCCGCGGTAGCCGACCTCGTTGGCGACGCCCCAGAAGATCTTGACGTGTTCGTAGTCGATGGGTGACGGGAACCCGGCGACGACGCGGCGCCCCAGCTTCTCGTAGTGGTAGGTGATGGACGCGAGACCCGGTGCGGAGCAGCGGTACCGCATCATGCAGTCGCCGTCGTTGGCCCAGTCGCCGGAGCCGGCGTCGAGCGGGCGGTCCATCCAGACGTCGAGTCCGTCCCGGTTGACGTTCAGCGGTTCGACGACCTCCGGGGTCGGGCCCATCGACACCTTGTGGACGAAGGGGAAGTGTGCGACGTCGCGGAAGTTTTCGATCGTCACGCCGACTCCGACCGACGAGTCGATGGGTTCGGCGGCAAGCCATTCGAGGTCGAGGCCCTGCCACTCGTCGATCTCGTACATGTCGCGGATCGGGTCCTCGAGCACCGTCCAGACGTGTCCGAACCGCTCGACCGCTGGGTAGGTGGCGATCGACGCGCGCGGCGGGACCTTGCCCTGATCGGCCAGGGACGGGATGCGGCTGCAGCTGCCGTCAGTGCTGGAGAACTCCCAGCCGTGGTACGGGCAGCCGATCGAACTCCGGTGCACTTCGCCCATCGACAGGTCGCCGCCGCGGTGCGGGCAGCGCCGCGACTGCACCGAGATCCGCCCCTCGCCGTCTCGGTAGATCACCAGGCTGACGCCGAGAAGCGTGGCCGTCTGGGGCTTGTCGAGGTCGCAGAGGCGCGCGACCGGGAACCAGGAGCGGCGCATCGATGCTTCGGCCAGTTCACGTTTGGTGGGAGTGGGGATCGCGGTTGTCACGAGGGTCCTTTCGGGGAGGTCAGGCGCCGACGACGAGCGCTCCACCGTTGACCGCGAGGGTCTGACCGGTGATGAATGCGGCTTCGTCGGAGGCGAGGAAGGCAACGGCCGCGGCGATTTCGTTGGCGTCGCCGAGACGGCCGAGGGGGACGGCTGCGAGTTCTTCGGCATAGACGTCGTCGGGGACCATGCGGGTGTGGATCGCGCCCGGTGCGACGGCGTTGACAAGGATCTTCTGCGAGACGAGTTCTGAGGACAGCGCCTTCATCAGCCCGAGTTGCGCAGTCTTGGACACCATGTAGCCGTAGGAGTGCCCGCCGGGGACCTGCCCCCACTGCGAGGAGATGAAGATGACGCGCGGTGCCTCACCGCGCGCGAGGAGCGGCGCGGCGACGCGGGTGATGGCGTACGGCCCGAGGACATTGACGTCGAGGTAGGGCCGGAGGTTCTCGACGGGTGTCTCGTCGAGGGTCTTCCAGTCGTGCATGATGCCGGCGTTGTGGACGAGGATGTCGAGGCGACCCCAGTTGTCGTTCGCGACGGCGACGACCCGTTCGCCGGCGTCCGGTGCGGTGACGTCCAGTTCGAGGCATTCGACGCGGCGGCCGGTGCTGTCGCGGATCTCCTTGGCGACCGCCGACAGTTCCGCGACGTCCAGATCGGCGACGATCAGGTCGGCTCCGCGGGACGCGAGGGTCCGCGCGTGTGCGGCACCCATGCCGCGTGCCGCGCCGGTGATCAGCGCGACGCGGTCATCCAGCCGAACACTCGGAATAGCGGCCGGACTCATACGCCCGCTCCCACGATGTGCGGCTCGGTGACGTACAGCATGTTGCCGTCGGGGTCGAAGAACGGACGGTACTGGTACCAGGTGCCGCTGGGGTGCTTCCACTGGATCCGCTCGTCGACCCATTCGACGCGTCCGTCCAGCGCGGCCTCGGCCTCGTCGAGACTGTCGACCTCGAACGCGATCGAGTCGTAGCCGGGTGCGTTGTCGGAGTTGATCGCGGTGCGGCGCGGCGCATGTTCGCCCACTTCGGATTTGAAGATGTACAGCGTCACGTTACCCATGTCGATCGCCGCCCACTCCTCGTCCTTCTCGTACGGGAGGTGGAAGGGCAGCCCGAGGACCCCGTGGTAGAACTCCACGAGTGCGTCGACATCGCGCGTGAGGATGTCCATGTTGTCGATGCGCTTCAATTTCAGCACGGTGTTCTCCTTGGTCGGTGCCGCGAAATCGGCAGGAATGGTGCAGGGCCCACCGGAATGGGCCGTCAGGGTTCCGTTCTCGACGTCGAGCGAGACGGTGGCGAGGGTTTCGAAGCGTGCCGCCGTGGGCAGGGCCGGGTCGACGTGGCAGCACGTCGCTCCGCCGCCGAGCAGGTGCGACGTCATCGCCTCGAGGACTGCGGGGGCATCGACGTCCGGCCTGCCGGACAGTCGACGGCGGAGCATGTCGAACCGGATCACGGTGTCCGGTCCGTCCCGGAGTTCGGTGTCGTGCAGGTTCGCCGGGCTGCTGAGGAAATGGTTGGTGTGGACGAGCAGGCCGTCGCGGTCCGGCAGGGCGTATCCGATCCCGCCGGGGTTGAGTTCGACGCTCACGGCGGCGGATTCGCCACCGGAGCTCGCGACGAGTGTCAGCGACGTCGACGCCGAGACCTTCGCCTGGGCGAGCCGGCCGAGCGCGTGGTTGAGGTCGCGCGACTCGTCGAGCACGGCGCGGGCCAGCACGTGCACCGGGACGCCGATCCCGTTCCCGTCCTCGGAGTGGTGGAGGATGTTGAAGTGCACGCCGAGGCCGCGGTCGTTGACGCCGATCTTGCCGACGATTCCGTACTCGGTGACGGTTGTGGTCAGATGTCCGTTCTCGTGCGGGATTTCCCAGACGAACCACAGGTCGCCGAGCTCGGCGAACCAGTCCCACGCCTGCACGGAGACCGGTGCGTCCCCGTCCCGGAGCCGGACGACCGTAGAACACTCGCTCGGCGTGACTCCGCCGACTGCGGCCAGCACCTCGGTGCGTGCGTTGATCGCCGCGACCGCGGTCACCGGAAGACCGGCGCCGTCGGCGATGCCGGCGATCTCGTCGGCGAGCGCAGGCGCGGCAGTCGTGATCCGCTCGAGGGCGACGGTCCCCCAGTGGTCCAGGTCGACGGCCGCGCCGGCAGCGCGGTCGAACAACTGCCGGTATGCGGCCACGGAGGCGCCGACCTGTTCCGCATGGGCACTGCCGAACTCGTAGCCGCGGTCCCGCGGCCGGACCTGTGTGGAACGGAACCGGCGGGTCACGACGCCACCTGCAGCCGCGACGCCACCAACTCGGCGACCTCGTCGAGGCGGGCGAACCACACGTCACCGGACTCGGCCATGTGCGCCACCACCTGCTCGAACTGGGCGAGCCGGTAGGGGCGTCCGATGACCTCGGGATGCATGGTGAAGCTCGTGTGCCTGCGTTCGGCACGGGCCGACTCGAATTCTGCTGTCCAACAGCGGCGCAACTCTTCCGGGTCGGCGACGTTGCCGCCACCGTCGATGTTCCAGCCGAAGCGCGGCCAGTCGTCGAGCGACCAGTGCACGGGCAGTTCGAGGATCTCGCGGCCGTCCCAGGACTCGATGTAGGGACGGTCGTCGCCCATACAGCTGGAGTCGTAAAGGAATCCGCGTTCGACCAGCAGAGCGAATGTCTCGGGGGTGAGTTCCCAGGACGTGGAGCGGTATCCCTTCGGCCGCGGGACGCCGAGCCGCTCGAGTGCCTCGAGGCCGTTGTCGATCTCGTCGATCTGTTGCTGCTCGCTCACCTTGTCGCTGCGCAGGTGCAGGTGGCCGTGGTGACCGATCTCGTGCCCGGCGTCGAGCAGGCTCTCCACCATCGCGGGGTGGTGCTCCGCGGTGTGACCCGGGACGAAGAACGTCGCCGAGATGTCGTATCGGCGGAGCAGATCGAGGATGCGCGGCACTCCGCGCGTGACGCCGTAGCGGCCCTCGGACAGGATGGTCAGACGGCGTTCGTACTCGTCGCCCTCGCCGAGCCAGCCGGCCTCCGCGTCGACGTCGAACGTCAACGACACCGCGGCCGCCTTGCTGCCCGGCCAGTTGGCAGTGGGAAGGTCCTGAATCGTCAAGACGTGCTCCTCGTCGATTGTGCCGCTCCCGGCGGCTGAGAGAACTCGGTGCTGCGCATTTCGGCATCCAGCGGGGGTCAATTCAGCGCTTTGCGTGTTTCAAACCACATTAACAGTGCGCAAACCGCTACACAACCCCGAAAACGCCTGGTTTGCGTCGTTACTGCCGATCCGGCTGCGCATTGCGCAGTCTCACTCCCGATGTGCGCGTTCGGCGCACCGGAAAACACGAAGGCGGCACCTCGACGACGTAGTCGAGGTGCCGCCTTCCGGCGTGGGACCGGTTGCGTTACAGCAGGGTCCAGGCTTCGGTGAGGACGCTGCGGAGGATGTGTTCGATTTCGTCGAATTCGGCTTGCCCGCAGATCAGGGGTGGGGCGAGTTGGATGACCGGGTCGCCGCGGTCGTCGGCGCGGCAGTACAGGCCGGCGTCGAACAGGGCGGTGGAGAGGAACCCGTGCAGGATCCGTTCGGCCTCGTCGTCGGTGAACGACTCCTTGGTGGTCTTGTCCTTGACCAGCTCGATGCCGTAGAAGAAGCCTTCCCCGCGCACGTCCCCGACCATGGGTAGGTCGGTGAGCTTGTCGAGGGTGGCCCTGAACGCCGGTGCCTGCTCGGCGACGTGGGTGTTGAGGCCCTCGCGTTCGAAGATGTCCAGGTTCGCCAACGCCACCGCCGCCGAGACGGGGTGTCCGCCGAAGGTGTAGCCGTGCGCGAACATCGACGTGCCGTCGGCGAAGGGTTCGAAGAGCCGGTCCGAGGCGATCATCGCCCCGATCGGCGAGTACCCGGAGGTCAGGCCCTTGGCGCAGGTGATGATGTCGGGCACGTATCCGAAGTCGTCGCAGGCGAACATCGACCCGATCCGGCCGAACGCGCAGATCACCTCGTCCGAGACCAGCAGCACGTCGTAGTCGTCGCAGATCTGCCGGACCCGCTCGAAGTAGCCGGGCGGGGGTGGGAAGCAGCCGCCGGCGTTTTGCACCGGTTCGAGGAAGACGGCGGCGACGGTGTCCGGGCCCTCGAATTCGATGGCCTCGGCGATCCGGTCGGCGGCCCAGATCCCGAATGCCTTCGGGTCGGAGCCCAGCGGTTCGGGGGCGCGGTAGATGTTGGTGTTGGGGACCCGGAACGCGCCGGGGGTGAGCGGTTCGAACGGGGCCTTCAGGGCGGGGATGCCGGTGATGGCGAGGGCGCCCTGCGGGGTGCCGTGGTAGGCGATGGAGCGGGAGATGACCTTGTGTTTGCCGGGTTTGCCGACCTTCTTGAAGTACTGTTTGGCCAGTTTCCAGGCGCTTTCGACGGCCTCGCCGCCGCCGGTGGTGAAGAAGACCCGGTTCAGATCGCCGGGGGCGTAGCCGGCGAGGCGTTCGGCGAGTTCGATCGCCGGTGGGGTGGCGTAGGACCAGAGCGGGAAGAACGCGAGCTGTTCGGCCTGCTTGGCGGCGGCCTCGGCGAGCTCGGTGCGGCCGTGCCCGGCCTGGACGACGAACAACCCGGACAGCCCGTCGAGGTAGCTCTTGCCGGCGGTGTCCCAGATCCGGGCGCCCTCACCGCGGGTGATGATCGGCGGCGTGATGTTCT